>NZ_KB913029.1:1914084-2215520 GCF_000384115.1 Sporichthya polymorpha DSM 43042 | reverse complement strand
TGCGCGAACAGCACGACGGGGTACCGCCCACATCCTTTGAGGATGGGCGCGGTCTCAACCGCGCCGTCCAGGCTGGGGTAGAAGATCCGCAGCGGGACCGGGGGTGCGCTGGGGTCCGACCTGCGAGAGGTGGTCCCGCCGGAAGGCAGCGTGGTGTCCCCGAAAGCGAGACTGCGAGCGCCGTAGAACACGGGCGCGAGGGCGTGCGGTTGCCACGCGATGGGACACGTCATCGCGCACCTCGCGTCCCGGTGATGCTGAGCGCCCGGCGGAACAGCACCTCGGCGTCGTCGAACCGGCCGGCGCGCGTGAACGTCACGGCCAGCGCTTGAGCGGTGACCGCGGCGTCGTGCGGATCCCCGAAGGTCGTCTCCGCCAGCGCGACCGCGCGCAGATGCGCCTCCACCGCCCTGCCGCACGAACCGCGGACGAGATCGATTCCGTCGTCGACGGTGAGCAGTCGCGCGCGGGCCGAACCGACCAGCACCGCGGCCCACGCCGCGAACACGGCTGTCATGATCGCCGGACCTCGGCGACCGCCTCGCCGCATCGGGCGAAAGCACAAGCGGTGCCGGCCTCGTGATGACGGGGACGGGGATCGACGACAACGCTCATCGGAGGCTCCTCACGGTGGTCGGCTCTCAACCGATTCCGCGCCAGTTCCGGATCCGAGAAGCCAGAACCCACCTGGCGATCTGCTCGAGACGGAGCCCAGCCACCCGTCACCAATCCGGACCACCCACACGAACGGCGTCGCCGCGGCGAAGCTCAGCGGCGCCCAGGGTCAAGAGGGGTGACCCCGACGGCTTCGGTTCGATCTCCGAGTTCGGGATCGACGGTGACCCGAAGACCCTGTGCTACGTCCTGCGTGTCAAGAAGGTCGACTTCGCCGCCGAAGGCATGGCCGCGCACATCCACCGGGGCGCTAAGGGCAAGAACGGTCCGGTGCTGATCAACCTGGCCGCCCCGTTCGACGGGAACTCCGCCGACTGCCTCACCGAGGGCGAGACGCTGGCCAGCGGCGTGAAAGCCGTTCCCGGCAAGGTCAAGGTCGCCGAGATCCTCGCGAACCCGGCCCGCTTCTACGTCAACGTCCACACCCCCGCATACCCCGACGGCGCCGTTCGCGGCAGCTGAGCAGGGGTAGCGGACCGGCCCGCGACTCGCCATTCCGTCGACGACGCAGCGGATGTCGACCGGTCAGGACGGCGCCTCACCGGTCGATTCTGCGCAGCGGAGAGAGCCGGCGGCCGGACTTGAACCGGCAACCTTTCGATTACAAGGCGCCCGAGGGGCACCGCACCTCGCCCCACCAGCGGACGGGAGTTTCAGCTGGAGCCTCACGACCCCCTGGAACCACGCCGATCGCATCCTGCTTATCGTGAGATTTAACATGACGCGACTGGCCCTCCGGGCCGCGGCTCGGGGGAAGGCCCCCACGCCTCGTAGTTCGACGACCAACCAGCCGCAACCACCTGCGGTTGCCGCGTTTGGTACGGCCGAGCTGAAAGCCGCTGACGAATGGTCCGCACGTGCCGGAGACGACCGACCGCATAAGCAGCCTGTTGTCGCCCTCGAACAGATTCGCCGGAGCGTTCATCACGTCATCGCTGATGCATCCACGCACCGAGGGCCTGACCAAGCGTTCTCACTTCACTCGGAAGGTGTGTACCGCGGGGGTCGGGTCGAGGTTGCCTGATCGATCCACCGCCCGGACGCGGAAGGTGTGCTTGCCTTTGGTGAGCCGGGGCGATGTCCATACCGAGTTGCACGCCTTCCACTGACCGCGGTCCATCCGGCACTGAAAGCGCACCGGATGTTCGTTGGCGCTGAATTTGAAGGTCGGGGTCCGGTCCTTGGTGTTCGTGAACCGCTTCGAGGTCAGCGTGGTGCGCGGCGGTGTCCGGTCGACGACTGATGCCGCCGCCGTGAAGTGGTGGGTCGCGCTGGCGGCGTTGGCGCCCATGACGTCTCCGACGTAGACGGTCAGGGTGTGGGCTCCGGGTAAGACAGTGCCGGACCAGCTGGTCGGCCCGCAGGGCTGAGCGAGGTAGTTATCGAGTGCGCAGCTGTACCTCAGCCCGCTGCTTGGGGTGATGTTGTCCGCGGCGGTGAAGGTGATGGTGGGGTTCAGTCCGGTGTTCACCGGACCGTTGATGGATAGCTGAGGAGGAGTCAGGTCGCGCAGACGAAGTAGCGCGTTCTGCAGCCGATCCACCGTGGTGAACAGCGTCGCCGTCGCGCCGGTGGCCACGTTGACCGACACCACCTCCGAGCCGCCGCCCGCTGCGGCGCGGGTCACGACGACCGCCGATCCGTCCGGCGTCCAGCTCACGCCGCGCAGGTCACCCCCGGGCAGCACCGTGGTCGGTGCGCCGCCGGCGAGCCGGATGACCCGAAGCGCCGTGCCGCCAGCGGCCGGTGCCAGGTACGCGACGCGGCTGTTGTCCGGACTGACAGCAGGCTTGCGGGCACCCTCGGTGCCGGGAAGCGGGGCCGCCGTTCCGACGTCGCGCTCCTCGCCGGACAGGAGGACTCGGCGCAGGGCCGCGCCGACCGGGGACGCGACGACGAGGCCGGAGCTGTCGCGCAGCCAGGACGGTTCGGCGACGCCCGACACCCCGGAAACGACGCGCAAATCATCCGCAAGGCTCTGGTGCCAGAGCAGCAGCGCGCCGGTGGGTGACACCAGCGCGACGCGGTTCGAGTCCGGCGAGTAGGCGGGATCCGCGCCGTGAATGTCGTCGTGGCAGCTGACGCACTCCGTCAGGGTTCCGTACTGTCCACCTAAGAGGTCATAGCGCCACACCTCGGCCGTAGCGCCGGTTCCCTTCGTGTAATAGATCATGCGTCCGCCGGGTGCCATCGTGGGGGCGCTGGTGACCACACCGCCCGGGCCATCGGGAGTGATGGACGTACTCGACCCCACCGACCCGATCATTAGGTGGGTCTGGCCGCTGCCGTCGTCGCCGACCAGGATGAGCTCACGGTCCGCCGCTTCGACCGACACTCTTGGAGCCGCGGCAGTCTGGTCATTCATCTTCTCGTCGGCCGGGTAGGCCACGACCTCGTAAGTCTTCCTGCCTTCTCCCGGGAGGTCATCGAGGTAGGAGGTAGCACCGGCCGGCGCCTTGAAGGTGATGCTCGGATTCAGACCACCGGTCCTCACGATCTCGTACCGGTCCGGCAGGCGACCTGGACCCGGCTGCCAAGTGATCACATTGCGGCCCTGCAGCGCCGCGACCTTGACATTGGTCGGCGCGCTCACGCCCTTGACGTCGATCTGGAACTCGACGCTGGGGCTACGCCTGGTGTCGTCGGTGAAGCGCAGAAGGGCATCCCGGTTGCCGGTTGTGGTGGGCGTGACCGCCACGGCCGCGGTGCAGGACTGTCCTGACCCCAAGGTCGTGAGGCAGTCGGTGGACAGGACGGACCAGTCCGCGGCGCCTGGGCCGGCGAAGTCCAGTCTGGTGATCGTGACGGCGCTGGTCCCGGCGTTGCGGTAGGTCACCGTCCGCGTCCGGGTGGTTCCGACGACCACGCTCCATAGTTCGAGCCAGTCCGGTGACACCTCGACGGCCTCGAACGGCATTGAGCTGTTCCAACGCAACTCCCCGTGAGTGGTCGACCCGCCGGCTCCGGGGCACGTGATGTCGAAGGAGATCGCCATCTGCGAGGGTCGACCGTCCTCGGCGAAGGCGAGCTCATGGACCGTGAAGCTGCCCGTTCCCTGGCAGCCCGAGGAGTTCACTGAGCGGGATAGACCCGCGTGCGTCTCGTCCGCGAGTGAGGCGACCTGGTAGGTGCGCCCCGCCTCCAGCCGATCTTCACCAACGGGCGGATACAGCGTGACGCTCGCGCTGTCGAAATCACTGCTGTTCGGGTACTGCCGCGTGCCAGAAAGCCCGATTATGCCCGTGGTCGCGGCGTAGTTCCGCCTCCATACGGAGTCACCAGATTTCTCGCCGTACGCGAGCGCCCAGGTATCGGACCCGTTGTGCGAGCCGGTCATCGTCAGCACGTCGTAGGGCGCTGCGGGCCCGACCTCGACAGCCTCGGCCGAGCCGACCGGTGTCAGCAACGCCAACAGAGCCGCTGACACGGCGAGCAGGACACCTCGGCGCACGACAAATACCAACCCCTTCCCAAGCGAGGTTAGGAACGAAACGCACCGCCCGGCATCGGCCAAAAGCACTGGCCACCGCGGCCGATCGACCGATACTCACCGCTCGTCACGCCGCACCCAATTGCGCCGCGATATTTGCGGCTCGACAAACGCTCCGTCGCGCCTCGACCTTGGAGCACCGCCAGAGTGAAGGGGCTTGCGTCGTACCCGCCTCGCTCGTGGGGCCGGCCCGCCAGGCCGCCTTCGATCACAGCTGCGCCGGGTCGAGGTCCAATGCCAGACGCCGCGAGTCGTGATCTAGCCGTGCTGCTTAGCGGTCGTTCGAGCGGGGCCGGCCAGAACCCCGTGCGCCACCACGTCACTCATCGACAGGTTTCGCAGACAGCGAGCCTCCCGATGCGAGCAGAGTCGCGCGCAGGCGTCCGGAGTGAACCGAACCACTCGATGATGACGTCAACTTTCTTAACGTCATCGATGTCGCAAACGGCGAGAACCGCGCGTTTCCGCAGGTCAGAAGGGCCGGCGGCCGGACTTGAACCGGCAACCTTTCGATTACAAGGCGGACGCAGAACGTTGCACCTGCCTCCACGAGCGTACAGAAACCTCGCGTTGGGCCTCTGCAGCGTCTGCAACCACGACGGTCGCCACGATTTGGCCGCAGATTGGCTGGCAACGCGAGGACCTCTCGCGGGCTCACACAGTCTTCCTGCTAGTCCCCGATTTGGCCGCGGGCCGGCCAACTGCACCAAGGTGGTCGCACCGAGCGACCCGCTCGCGCAGGGCTGACCTCTGAGAAGACGCCCGGACCGTGGTTGCCGGGACACGCGGCGGCGCTCAGGAGTAGGAGCCTCTCAGCGTCCCCGCACCGCCAACAGGCGGACGACCTGGGCACCGGCGAGAGCGGACGCGGCGGCGACCGCGAGGATCAGGTAGAAGCTCTCCCACGAGGTGGTGCCCTCGGGGAGGATCGAGCCCACCGCGGCCGGTATGAACGTCTGGGCCGGAGCCTGAGCCGCCGTCGGAGCAGTCGAGGTGGGGAGCGCGCCCAGGCCCGCAGCGCCGAGACCGGCAGCGTCGATCCCGGTGGTTCCGGTGGACGGCAGCGCGGTGCCGCCCGTGGCGCCGGCCGCTGCGGCGGGGGCCGCGCCGGCGACTCCCCCGGCCAGCGAGTTGCTCGTGGCGGTCAGGGAGACCCGGCCGATCGTGACGGTCTCGGTGGTGGTGCCGCGCTCGGAAGTGTTGGAGAAGAAGATCTGCAGCGCGCCGGACATCACGCCGGAGACGTCCTTCTTCGCGTCGACCGCCGGGCCTGTACTCGTCGATCCGTCGGTGTAGGCGTAGATCTCCGGCAGGTAGGTCAGGGTGATGCCCGCCGGCTTGAGGGCGCCGTTGAGGGCTGCGAGGCCGGCGGTGTCGAGCGGCACCGGCGCTGACCCCAGCGCGGTGAAACCATCGCCGGTCAGGCCGGACTTCAGCCCGGCGAAGCTGATCGTGCCGAGGTCGGTCGTGGTCACGGGGGTGGTGCGTCCGTCGGGGCCGCGGGTCAGGCTCGCGAAGGACGAGACGTTGAAGACGTCGAGAATGCCGTCGAAGGACAGGGCATGGACGCCGGCCGAGCCCCGGGTGACGATCCCGTCCTCGCCGGCCACGCTGTCCGCGAAGGCGAAGGCATTGTTCTCCTCCGACGTTGCGGACTGACCGCCGATATTGACCCGGCCGGACGACTTGCCCGGCACCGCGTCCGCGACCAGTTCGTAGCCGCCCGCGTTCTGCTTGTTACTGGGCAGCACCGGGTCCTTGGCACTGACGTACCCGGGAAAGGTCGGCACGACCGGGAGGCCGGTACCGAACGTCGACTGCGCGACGCCGTTGCCGGTGTTCGGCAGCGACGACACGAGCGGCGAGTACGGCGCTCCGGCGTCGGCAGAGCTCTCCCCGTTGCTGTTGAGAATCGAGCTGGCGCCGTAGGACCCGACCGAGAAGGGGATGCCGAGCGGCACCCCGGGGTCGGTGAGCGTGGTCTGCAGCGCCACCGCTTCCGCGCTCATGTCGTAGATGTCGGGAGCGGCCGCGCTCGCGGTACCGGTCCACACCAATGCGCTCGCGCTGAGGGTGAGTATCGCGGCGGCGCCGAGACTCGTCGCACGGACGATTCGATGGAGCGAGCTCATGACGCCAGGCCTCCCAGGTACGAGTGCGCGATTGCTTCTTCACTGATCTCGGACGGTTCGCCGACGTAGGTCAACCGGCCGCGGTCGAGGATGTAGACGTAGTCGGCGAGTTCGAGCGCCCGCGCGACGTACTGCTCGACGACGAGCAGCGAGATTCCCGTCGCCGCCAACTGCCGCAGGTAGACGAAGATCTCGTCGACGATCTTCGGGGCGAGGCCCATCGAGACCTCGTCGAGCAGGACCACCTGCGGCTCGCACACGTAGGCGCGAGCGAGCGCGAGCATCTGTTGCTCACCACCGGACATGGTCCCGGCGCGCTGCTCGAGACGCTCACCGAGACGCGGGAAGGCCTCGACGGCCTGCTTCAGGGCCTTGCGCCGGTCCACCCCGGGCGGAGCCTGCAGGCGGATGTTGTCGGCGACGGTGAGCGAGGGGAAGATGCCGCGGCCCTCCGGCACATGGCACACCCCACGGCGGGCCAGCTTCTCCGACCGCTTGCCGGTCAGGTCCTCCCCGCCGAGGCGGACCTGTCCGCTCACCGGACTCAGCTGGCCCGAGGCGACCCGCAGCAAGGTGGTCTTGCCGGCGCCGTTCGCGCCGAGCAGCGCCACGACCGAAGCCTTGGGCACCGTCAGGGAGACGTTCCGCAGCACCAGACCCGTCTCGTAGCCGGCCGACACGTTGCGCAGCTCAAGCATGCGACTCGACCTCCGGGTTCACGTCGCCGCCGAGATAGGCGGCGCGGACCGTCTCCGAGGTCATCGCCTCGGTCGTGGGACCGGTCCAGATCAGCCGACCGAAGTCGAGGACGTAGACGGTCGAGCTGACGTCGGCGATCAGCGCCATGTCGTGCTCGACGAGCAGCACGCCGACGCCGGTGTCGCGGACGTGCTCGGACAGGACGCGGCCGAACTCCTCGGTCTCGTGCACGTCGAGACCCGACGACGGTTCGTCGAGCAGCAGGAAACGGAACGGACTGGCGATCGCCCGGGCCAGCTCGACGAGGCGCCGCTGCCCCGTGGAGAGGTCACGCACCCGGCGGTTCGTCACCGCCTCCAACCCACAACGGTGCAACGCCTGCCGGGTCCGCTCCGCGATCTCGCGGCGCTCGGACATCGGCGCCCAGAACTGACCCCAGGGCCGCCGCGAAGACAGGACGCCCTCGGGGCCCATGGAGACGTTCTCGATCACCGACATGGAGTCGAACAGCTCCATGCGTTGGAAGGTCCGGCCCAGTCCGGCCGCCGCCCGCGCCGGCGTGGACAGCTTGTCCAACCTCCGGTCGCCGAGCCGGACCCGACCGGTCGCGGTCCGGACCACGCCGGTGCAGGCGTTGAAGGTCGTCGTCTTCCCAGCGCCGTTCGGGCCGATCAGGGCGGTGATTCTGCCCGGCTCGGCGTGAAGGGACAACTGCGAGACCGCGGTCAGGCCGCCGAACTTGACGGTGACGTCGTCGATCTGGAGAGCAGGCATGCTCATCGGGTCGTCGCCCCCACGAGTTCGTTCTCGGATCGCTCTGCGGACTCGTGCGCCCGTGCCGACACCGGCGAACTCTCCCCGCGCTCGGCCCCGCGTTCCCGCAGCTGGGGCAGGCGGATGCCGGGCCACAGCGCCACCGCCAGGGCGAGCCCGCCGAAGATCGCGCCGCGGTAGTCGAGGAGGAAGCCGGAGTCCATCGGCGGGTAGATCTTCGCGACCGAGAACAGGAACGCGGCCAGCACCGGTCCGAGGATCGGACGGCGAGAGCAGAAGACCAGCACGGCGATGAGGACGAGGGAGTTGAAGTACCCGAACGGGCCGCCCGCGTCGCCGCCGGCACCGGTGGTGGCGCCACCGATCAGAGCGCCGCCGATGGCCGCGACGAAGGCCGAGAGGCAGAACACCGAGATCCGGGTCACCTTGGTCCGCACGGCGTGCGCGTCGAGGGCCGCCGGCGAGTCCGCCAGCGCCCGCAGGATGCGGCCGAGGCGGCTGCGGCGCACCATCAGCACGAGTCCGGCCATCAGTCCGGCGATGACGACGACGAGGTAGTAGTAGCCGGTGTCGCCCTGCGTCTCCAGGCCCGGCAGGTCGGGGCGGGCGATGATCTCGGAGTTGTCGAGGCCGAACATCAGGCCGGAGGTGTAGAGCAGGTTCTGCGCGAGCAGCCCGAACCCGAAGGTCGCGACGGCGAGGTACACCCCGGACAGCCGGAACGACGGAATCGCGACGATGGCCCCGGCCGGCACTGCGGCCAGGCCCGCGAGCAGCAGACACATCAGCCAGGGGAAGCCGGCCTGCTGCAGATGCGCGAAGGTCGAAGCCCCGATGGCGGCGAAGGCCATCTGGCACAGGGAGATCTGACCGGAGGACCACAGCAGCAGGGCCAGCGAGAGCAGGACGATCGCGAAGCCGAGGCCGACCGTGAACTGGTTGAGGTCGGAGGCCGCCACGATCTGAGGCAGCATCAGGAACAGCGCGGCCGTCGCAACCGCCATGCCGACGTTCACCCGGGCCGGGAACTCACGGATCGGGGGGAGCTTGCGGGCGCGCTTGCTGCCGCGCTCGATCAGCCGGGCGCGGGGCACGAAGAGTAGCGCCGCGACCAGCGCGATGAACGGAACCTGCGTGTAGAGGCCGGTCACCCAGGTGCTGCCCGCGCCGGCGAGTTCGTTGCCGAGCACATTGGTGGCGACGCCGATGCCGATGGAGGCGATGAAGGCGACCGCGAGGTTGTCGAAGGCGCCGAGCGCGGCCGCGCCGAAAGCGGTGATGTAGAGCAGCAGCATCAGGTTGACGTCGATGCCGAGCACCGGTGCGATCAGCATCCCGGAGATCGAGACGAAGCACGACCCGATCGCCCAGGCGTAGCGGCGGACGGTGATCGGGCTGGTCCCCTCGGAGGCCAGGAGCTCAGGATCGTCGACCAGGGCCTGCATGGCCAGACCGATGCGGTTGCGGCGGAAGAACAGGGTCAGCCCGATCGTGGCCACCAGTGCGAGGGCGACAACGATGATCTGACTCATCAGGACCTGGGTGCCGGCGATGGTCACCTGCTCCTGGGACAGGTACGGCGGGAACTGCAGCGTGGCGGTGCCGTAGGCCCCGGTGAGCACGGACTGCAGCAGCACGATGAGGCCGATGGTCGCGACGACCTTCATCACCGCGGGCGCCTCTTCGAGCCAGAACGCGATCCGCTCCAGGACGAACGAGCCGAGCAGGCCGACCAGCACCAGCGAGAGCAGGAAGGCGAGTGGCCACGACAGACCGGCGTCGATGCGGAAGGAGTAGAAGACGTACGCGGATGCGGCAGCCTGCGCGCCGATGGCGAAGTTGAAGATGCCCGAGGTCTTGAACGTCAGCACCAGGCCGAGGGCGGCGAAGGAGTAGATCGCCCCGTCGGAGATGCCGGTCAGCACGAACGGCCACATGTTGCGGGCCTCGGCGACCGGCGCCCCGATGATCACGACCAGCAGCGCGCCGGCGATCCAGCAGCCGGTGTAGCCGAGTCGACCGGTCAGGTCGGAGAAACGTTGCTTGACGGCGGTCACGGCGCACACACCCCACACGGAGTCCGGCCGACTCGCTCGTGCGTGGCCCGTGGGCTCGGGGCCCAGTCCCGGTCGTCGACCATCGCGCAGTCGAGCCGGTGGTAGAAGCGCTCGGTGCCGGCGAAGGAGTCGGTGTCCTCGACCGCGGCGGAGATCACGGCAGGAGCAGCGTCCGCGCCCAGGAGGAGTCGACGCCGGTCACTGCACGCGCGGCGGCCGCGCAGGAACCACAGGCCCTGCCCGGCACCGATCAGCACCAGGCCCAGGACAGCGATGTTGAAGGCCGGGATCTGAGACTCCATCGAGGCCCGGTCGGAGACCTCCCACCAGCCGGCGACGAGGACGATCGCGCCGACCGCCATCAGGACCGCCGACGTCACGGCGTCGGTCCGTTTCCAGGGGGTGCTTGCAGCGGTGGAGGACATCAGGACCGACCGACCGCCACGGTCGGTCGCGCTGCGCCGCGGTGGCCGGCGTGCCCGTTGGACTGCTCGGTCGCGGTCGCGCCGTTCTCGGCGGTGGGCAGGACGCCGGCGCCGGACTCCCGGATGGCCTGCTCGATCCGGTCCAGCTTGCGCCACTCGTCACGGAGGTCCGCCGACAGCCACAGCATCGCGCCGACGCCGATCAGCGCCATCCCCCCGAGCCCGCAGCCGGCGATGTACGGCAGCTGCTTGGCCGTGTACGCCGTCTCGCTGACCCCCAGCCACCCGATGAACAGGGTGACGGCGCCGGCGAGCACGCAGCCCCAGGCCCCCGCCCGGTCCCACTGCAGCCGAAGCCAACCGAGAATGTCAGTCCTCACGTCTCACTCCTGCACTCGAAAATCGGTGACGGCGAGGTGCCGCGGACGTTGCCATCAGTGCACACCCGGCGTGACGACGTTCACAGCGGTAGTCGCTACGGTCCCGTCCGGGCGAGCGCCCGCCCGCGTTCGACCAGCGCGTCGAACCCCTCTCCGATCAGGTCCCAGGTGGCGTCGGGCCGCTTCCCACTGCGGTGCAGGTGCACGTTCAGGGCCGTGATCGCAGCGAAGCGCCAGCAGGCCAGCGCCTGGTACCAGGCCAGGTCTGCGAGCGGCCGGCCCACAGCCGCCTGATAGCCGTCCGCGATCTCCGCCGGCGACGGCCCCCAGGTCATCCACGCCCGCCGGGTCGGGCCCCAGCAGGAGGGGTCGTACATCATCATCAGCCAGCCGACGTCCAGCAGCGGCGGTCCGATCGACGCGATCTCCCAGTCGACGACCCCCAACAGACGCGCGCCGTCGCTGACCCAGTTGTTCGAGTAGAAGTCGCCGTGGAGAACCGCCGGCTCCGGCTCAGCCGGACGGGTCCGCAGGAGCGTCTGCGCAAGCTCGAGCCCCACCGCCGTCCAGGCGTCGTTGCGGCCCTTGCGCAGAATCGGCTCCCAGGCTCGGATCTCCGTCTCCAGGGAGCGCGGGGCGGACCAGCCCACGAGCCGCTCGCGCCAGTCGATCCGGTGGATCGCCGCGAGCGCACGCACGGCCTCCTCGAAGACCTTGCCGGCATCAGCCCCACTCCCGGTCAGTGGCTCCCACGCACTGACCGACGCTCCGGGCAGTCGCTCCACCACGAAATAGGGCGAGCCGAACCAGGTCTCGTCATCGCCCCACCACCGCACCGCCGGGACCGGCACGCCGGCTTCCTTCGCGGCCTGCAGCACAGGAACCTGGCGCAGGACATCAGCCGGGCCTACGCGACGGAGGCCCGGCGGAGCGACGCGGACGACGAGGCGCTCCACCGTTCCGCCCGAACAGACGTCGAAGCCGAAGCTGATGCCGGCGTGCCCGGGCATCGGCGCGACCCGGGCCACGCTCGCCGCCGAGCCGTAGTGCGCTGCGGCCCAGCGGGAGAGCAGCGCAGTGCTCGCTCCGAGGTCGGAGACGGCGAGGCGGGGCACGGGGATGTCGTCGTCGGGCATATCGCCATCGCAGCGCGTGACCGTGTCCGGGTCAGCCGTACTCCCTACTGCTGCGCAGCGCCCCCGGTCCCGCGTGGGATGAGCCCATGGAATTCGTGATTGTCAGGCACGCCGAACCGTCAGCCATGCGGGTGGAGTCCGGCGCCGCCGACCCCGGCCTGACGTCCCTCGGTCGAGCGCAGGCGCAGGCGTTGGCGGACTGCCCCGCGCTGGACGCCGTGGACGTCATCGTCCAGAGCCCGTCGCGACGGGCGACCGAGACCGCGCGGCCGATCGCGGAGCGGTTCGGGATCGACCCGGTGACCGTTCCCGGCCTGGCCGAGTTCGACCATGGCCAGGCCGAGTACGTCCCGGTGGAGCAACTGCGCGAGCTCCGCGACGGACGCTGGGACGCGATGGTGCGCGGGGAGGCCTACGGCGAGGTCGACGTGCCTGCGTTCCGCGCACGCGTGGAGCAGTCGTTCGCCGAGCTGGCCGCCGCAAATCCCGGGCGGCGCCGGGTAGTGGTGGTCTGCCACTCCGGCGTCATCAACGCCTACACCGGAGGCGTGATCGGCATGGCGAAGCTGCTCTGGTTCGCTCCGGCCTACAGCAGCTTCAGCCGGGTCGCGGCGGCGCGCGACGGACGCCGCGGGATCGTCTCCCTCAACGAGACCCCGCACCTGCTGGGGCTCGACCACGCGACGCCGAGGCTGGCGGCGGGCGCATGACGCTCCGACTGGGCGGCCGAACTGCGCTGGTGGTCGGCGGATCGAGCGGCATCGGGCTGGGCATTGCACGACGCCTGCAGGCTGCCGACGTGACGGTGCACATCACCGGCACCCGAGAGGCTGCCCGCTACGGGGACGACATCGACGGGCTGAGCTATCACCGCCTCGACGTGGTCGACGGCGCGGCCGTGGCGGATCTCGCGTCGCGTCTGGAGTCCTTGAACGTCCTCGTCTACAGCGCCGGCATCGTCGCGTACCGGCGTGCCGAGTACGACATCGCGACCTTCCGGAACGTCGTCGAGGTGAACCTGGTCGGCGCCATGTCGTGCTGCTCAGCGTTCCACCGGTCGCTGGCCGCTACGGACGAGGCCGCTGTGCTGCTCATCGGATCGACCTCGAGTTTCATCGCCACGCCCGGGCAGCCGGCCTACGGGGCCAGCAAGGGCGCCCTCGTCACGCTCGTGAAGTCACTCGCCAAGGCCTGGGCCCGCGACGGCATCCGCGTCAACGGCCTGGCTCCCGGTCTCGTCGAAACGAAGTTGACCTCCGCGAGCCGCGACAATCCGGCGGCCTACGCGGCCTCACTGGAGCGGATCCCGCTGGGCCGGTGGGGAACGACCGAGGAGATGGGCGACGCCGCGGCGTTCCTCGTCTCGCCGCTCGCGTCGTACATCACCGGCCAGATGTTGTTGGCCGATGGCGGGGCGACCCTGCTCTAGAGCCGGCGTGGATCAGAGAGCGGTGCAGCCGCCGTCGACCGTCAGAACGGCGCCGGTGGTCCATCGGCTCTCGTCCGCGGCCAGGTACACGAACGCCCCGGTGACGTCCAGGGCGTTCCCCAGACCGAGAGGATGGCGCTGCGCCATCAAGGCCATCGCCTCGGCACCGTTCTCGGCGTGGATGGCGGAGGGGAACACCCCGGGGCACACGCAGTTCACGCGGACCTTGTCCTCGGCGTACTCGACGGCGGCGACCTTGGTGAGCTGGATGACCGCCGCCTTGCTCACCCCGTAGGGGGCCGCGAAGGCCCAGGAGGTCAGCCCGGCGATCGAGGCGGTGTTGATGATGACGCCTCCCCGCTGGGGGCGCATGACCCGCAGCGCGCTCTCCACGCCGTGGAGAGCGCCGAAG
This sequence comes from Sporichthya polymorpha DSM 43042, assembly GCF_000384115.1. Classification (NCBI taxonomy): domain Bacteria; kingdom Bacillati; phylum Actinomycetota; class Actinomycetes; order Sporichthyales; family Sporichthyaceae; genus Sporichthya; species Sporichthya polymorpha. The sequence goes on along the minus strand of NZ_KB913029.1, from coordinate 2,201,911 downwards.
AAGTTGACGTCGAGCACGCGTCGCCAGTTGGTCGCCGTTTGCCGGTGGATCCGGGCGGTCGGTCCCAGCACGCCGGCGTTGTTGATCATCACGTCCAGCCGCCCGTGCGTCTCCGCCGCGAGGTCGACCACGGCGTCCACGGCGGCCCGGTCACTGACGTCGGCGACGAGGGTGGACACCTTGGTACCCGCCCCCTCCACGGCGTCGGCGGCCGCGTCCAGCGCCGCCGGGTCGCGGTCGCTCAGCACGAGCCCGGCCACACCCTCGGCCGCGAAACGCTGAGCCAATGCCCGCCCCAGGTCCCCGGCCGCACCGGTGATGACCGCGGTCTTCCCGGTCAGTCGCACGACCGGCCCGAGAAGAAGCGGGTGGAGGGACGGCCCGCCAGGATGTCACCCAGTCCGGCGAGATCTCCCCGCTCGGACCGCCAGGCCTTGTAGGCGTCGAAGTGCGCCCGGGAGATCCAGCGCTCGCAGAGCAACACCGTGGTGGGTTCGTCGAGGTCCTGCTCGACGAGGACTTCCTTGCACCCGTCGAACGAGCGGGTATCAGGCAGGATCTGGTGCAGGAGATCAAGCAGGTCGTCGACCCGATCGGGTCGCGCCCGGAACTCCACGAGGACGAAGACACTCACGACGAACGTCCCTCCGGTTGCCGACAGGCAGGTCAGACCAGGTTCTCCTCGCCGAAGGCCGGGCCGCACGCGTAGTCACTACGGTCGATCGCCGGCACCCACCCGGGTTCAGTGATCCCCGTGAGACAGCCACAGTCAGCGCAGTGCCGGGTCGACGCGACACCGGCGATCGACGCGAGGCCGGAGCAGTTGTTCGCCCCGATCAACGACCTCCCCCTGTCGATGGTCTACACGATCGGGATCCTGGACGCGGAAGACGGGAGCAGTTGGTTCCCGGTCCGCGGGTTCTTCACCGACGTCACCCGGAGCGCGCGCCCGATGGTGGCTCCGCCGGGCGGCGACTACACGCTCGCTCCCGAGGCGGCCGACTGTTACAGCGGACCGGTGGAATCGGGTCGGCGCGACGCCTCGTGGGGCTTCCGGCAACCGGACGGAACCTCTCTGCTGACCCTGAACGGATCTGACGTCGAACTGACCGAGGGCGGGTTCCTGGCCATCGGCGGCGACGCGGTCGGTCCCGCCTGCCGCCTCTCGGTCGACCACCGCGACCATCCGCTCGTGTACACCTCGCGAGCCTTCCGGGTCCGCGGACGGATCCGCGACTGCGCCGTCGACGGCGTGCTGTTCGTCGACGCCATCCACACCCTGCCGGGCCGATCGCTGTTCCCCAGCCCCTACGTGGAGTCGCTCCAGGTGGCCTGGTGCAGCTTCGCCAACGAGTTCGTCGACGGCAGCTGGGAATCCGGGCTCCTGCTGGCGGGCCGGGACGGCTACAGCGCACTCTGCGTCCAGCACGACGGACAGCCCCTCGCCGCGACAGGCCGACTCGATTCGGCCGCCTACGACGTCGAGGCCACCGAGCCGGGATTCCCGCGGCGCGTCACCGTGAGCGGCGCCGGCCAGAGCTTCGACTGGCGAGCGCCGGACGCGGGACGCTGGCCCGTGATGAGCCACTACGCGCCGGACCACCGGATGCGGCGCGGAACGCTCCAGCGGATGGGGGCCGGGCCGGTCCGGCGCTCCCTTGCGCTCGTCGAGGGCTACGTGGATCGAATGGCCGAACACCCCTAGGCCGTAGCGGTTACTGCTGTGAGTCGTATCGCACCGCGTGAGGCTGAACTGAACAGCTCACCTCGCGTGGAGGTCACGATGTCGCAGCCCAACTACACCATCGATTTTCGGGCGATCGAGTCCGCGGAACAGGACCTGGTCGGCGGGAAGGGTGCCAACCTCGGACGGCTCACCTCGGCAGGGTTCGAGGTCCCGCCGGGGTTCACGGTGTCGACGACGGCGTACCGGGACTTCCTCCGGCTGACGGGACTCGATGCGGTCGTCGAGCAGTACTGCCAGGAGTTCGACTACGACGACCCGTCCGGTCTCGACGACCTGACCACCAAGCTGCGCAGTGAGCTGACCTCGGCGAGCGTGCCGCCCGAGATCGCCGGCGCCATCGCGGCCGCCTACGGCGGTCTCGGCGTGGATGCCTTCGTGGCCGTCCGGTCCTCGGGCACGGCGGAGGACCTGGCCGAGGCCTCCTTCGCCGGGCAGCACGACACCTACCTGGACATCAGCGGCGAGGATGCCGTCATCAGTGCGGTGAAGCGGTGCTGGGCCTCGCTGTGGACCGCCCGCGCCACCGCCTACCGGGCCAGGAACGGGATCGACCACGGCGGTGTGGCCATCGCGATCGTCGTCCAGACGATGGTCCCGTCCCAGGTCGCGGGCGTGCTGTTCACCGGGAACCCGATGACGGCGGCCACGGACGAGATGGTCATCAACGCCTCCTGGGGTCTCGGCGAGGGCGTCGTCTCGGGGATCACCCAGCCGGACGAGTTCGTCGTGGCGGCGGACACCCTGCAGATCCTCACCAAGCGCCTCGGCGAGAAGGCCGTCATGGTGGTGCGCGACCCGGCCGCCGGGGTCGGCACGGTCGAAGCCGACGTTCCCGGCGTCGACCGGTCGCGGTTCTGCCTCACCGACGCCGAGGTCGCGCGGCTCGCCCAGCTGGGACGACGGGTCACGGAGTACTACGACCGGATCCCGCAGGACATCGAGTGGGCGCTGGTCGACGGGCGGTTGTTCCTGCTCCAGTCCCGGCCCATCACCGGGGTGCCGTTCGCCTGGCCCGAGGACCTCGAGCCCTGGCAGAAGTACTCCGACCCCGACGCGGTGTGGTCGCGCGCCTGGTCCGACGCCTTCTGGACCGGGGCCATCACGCCGATGATGTACTCCTACCGGGCGAAGTGCTTCAACGAGATGTACAGCTTCGCGATGAAGACCTACGGCGTGACCGAGCTCGTCAAGATCCCGTGGATGAAGTACTACAAGGGCGAGGCCTACTACAACGCGGCCGCCGAACCGATCATCGCGCGCACCTTCCCCCGGGCCCTGCGCAACGGCCTGTTGGAGACCGCAACGCCGCCGGAGAAGGAGCGCGCGGCCACGGAGCCGATGAACGTGCGCGGCTTCCTCAAGTGGCACGCCCGCAGCCTGCTCGACCCCACGATGAACCCGATCCAGTACGTCAACGTGATGATGGAGAAGATCAGCGGCGACACGAGCCGCGTCGACGGCCTGACGGCAGATCAGCTGAGTGCGCTCTCCGATCGGGCGCTACGGCGCTACTGCGATGACCTCGTCGATTTCGAGATCGAGTTCTGCCTCCAGAACGTCTCCATGATGTGGATCGCGCCCTACCTGATGAACTCCCTCGCCCACATGGTGGAGAAGTGGGCCGGGATGGGCCCGGAGACCTTCGGAGCGCTCGTCACCGGCAACCCGGAGCGCAGCGCCACCTCGGACGAGAACCTCTGGCTGTGGCGGTTGGCGCGCAAGCTGCACGCAGATCCGGAACTCCGTGCGCTGTTCGCCGACAACCCCGACGGCGCCTTCTTCGCTGCGGCGCAGACGCACCCGACCGGGGCGACCTGGCTGGCGGAGTACCGCGAGTTCGCGGCGGTGCACCACCACCGCGGGCACGCCGACCGGGACATCTGCCTGCCGCGTCGCTGCGAGGACCCGAGCATCGACTACAACTCGCTCAAGGCCTTCCTCACGGCCGACGACACCCACGACCCGGAGTCGACCGAGCAGGAGAACACCCGGCGCCGTGAGGCCGCGTACGCCCAGGTCCTCAGCAAGCTGCGTGGGAACTTCCTCGGGGCGGTGAAGGCCGAGGCCTTCAAGGGCGTCCACGCGGAGATCATGCGCGTCTACGTCTACCGCGACCACATGCGGTACTACATCGACCGGTCCACCTACTCGCTACGGCGGGGAATCCTGGAACTCGCGGACCGGCTCGTCCAGCGTGGTCTGTTGAACAGCGTCGACCAGATCTGGTTCCTCGGCTTCGACGAGGTGTACGACCTCCTGGAGGGCCGGGTGAACCTGGCGCTGACGCAGGCGAAGATCGCGACGCGCAAGGCGGACTTCGACGCCATCGACAGCCAGGACGTGGTGCGGCCGGCCTTCCTGCAGCAGAACCGCGAACTGACGTTCGCTCAGGAGAGCCGCGACGACTCCACCGGTGTGCTGCACGGCTACGGGACCAGTCCGGGCACGGTCATCGGCACCGCGCGTGTCGTGAAGAGCCTCAAGGAGATCGGCAAGCTCAGCCAGGGCGACATCCTGGTCTGCCACGCGACCGACCCCGGCTGGACACCGGTGTTCCTGGTCATCGCCGGCGCGGTCATCGAGACCGGCGGCATGCTGGCCCACGCCTCCTGCCTCGCGCGGGAGTACGGCTTCCCCGCGATCCAGTTGGAGTCCGCGATGCAGCGCATCCCCGACGGCGCCACCATCCAGCTCGACGGGAACACCGGTCAGGTGACGATCCTCGAGGAGCGGTCCGCCACTCCGGCGGCGTAGTCGCACGGTCAGGGCGCGAGAGTGCCGGGCCCGGCCGCCGCCTCCTCCGGGAGGGCGGCGGCCAGGTCCTTCCGCCCGGAGACACCGAGCTTCAGATAGACCCCTTGGAGCCTGGTCTCCACGGTCCGGACGGAGAGCTGCAGGCGCGCCGCGATCGACTTGTTCGACTCACCGCGGGCCGCGGCCCAAGCGGTCAGGAGCTCGGCCCCGGTCAGGGGCTCACGCCGGCCGAGTCCGGACAGGGCCGGCGTCCGCGCGCCCTCGCAGTGCTCGGCCAGCCCCAGTGCGTAGTTGCGCGCCGCGGTCTCCCGCCTGGCGTCGCCGGCGGCCTGCCAGGCGGCGCGGGCATCGGCGGCGGTCTCCGCGCCGAGCAGCATCGCGCCGAGCCCTTCGAATTCCCGGGCCGTCCGCTCGAGCAGATCAGGATCCCCGTCGACGACCCCGCGGGCGTGATCGGCGTAGAGCCCGACCCAGACCCCGTCGATCTCGGTCCGCAGCCCCTCCAGAGCCGCGGCCGCGTCCGCGGCGTGCCCGATCCGCACCAGCGCGTGCAGCGCCGACGCCTCGTGCACGTGGTCACCGATCGCGCGGCAGCGGTCGGCCGTCTCGCGCAGAATCCGGGCCCCCTGTTCGGTCTCGCCCTCGGCCACGGCCAGCCACGCCCGCGCCTCCCCGGCCAGGCCCTCGGAAAAGGCATGCGTGACCGCGCCGGCAATCGAATCGAGAGCACGGCGCGCGGCCGCCGGTCGACCGAGCATCGCTTCGATCAGCGCGATCATCCGCGCCGACTCCTGACCGACCAGGTCGTAGGAAAGTTCGGCGGCGAGGGCCTCGGCCTCGTGGACCAGCTTGAGTGCGCTGCTCAGCCGCCCGGCCTGCATCTGACGGCGGCCCAACGCTGAGGCGAAGGCCATCTGCATCTCGGACGACCCGATCTCGGCGGCCCGCCGGTACTGCTCCTGCAGGCCGTCAATGCTCTCCAGGAGGCGGCCGGTGTAGACGAGATGCTGATTCGTGGCGGTGCTGGTGGGGATCTGCCACCAACCGAGCCGTGCCTCGTCGCTGCCGTCGACGTCCCGCCGCGCCAGGTCCTGCTCAGCGAGTCGATGCTGCCCGGCGCGCGAGTGCGCGATCGCGCGGGACTCGAAGAAGGGGTAGGCGGCCGCTGCATCCGCCGTCCCGAACGAAGGAACGGGGAGGTCGAGCGCGGCCCGCGGCCCTTCCAGGATCAGTGCTGCCGTGCAGGCGCGCGCGGCGACGGCCGCCCGGAGGCCGGGATCGCGGAGATCGGAACCCAGGGAGCGCAGGAGACGTCGCATCTCCTCCGGCCGCCCGCGACCCTGCGCGATGTCAACCCGCGCCAGCGTCGCGCGGACGCGGTTCGCCTGATCCTCGTCGGTGCACAGGCGGGCGAAGAGAAGGTCCGCCTCATCGGGTTTCCCCAGCCGCAGCAGCAGCTGCGCGGTCATGAGCTCGGCCTCGAACCCGGCCCCCGCCTCGACCGCAGCCGAAGCCAGGCGGTGCGCAACGTCGAGGTCGAGCCGCCACCGGGCGGCCGTGGCCGCGGTCAGCAGATGGTCGGGGGACGCACCGCCGGCGCGCAGGCGCCACATCGCGACCCGCAGGATGTCGTCGTGCCGGCGGAGCCCGGTGGATTCCACAGCCTGCGCCAGCGACCGGCAGAGCCGTTGCTCCTGCTCCTCGCTCATCTGGGCGGACAGGACCTCACCGTAGAGCGGGTGGGACAGCCGCAGCTCCAGTCGTCGCCCGTGATCGCGGCTGGCGATCAGGCCGACGTCCTCCAGCCGCTCGGCCACGGCGAACGACGAGAGCAGGTCCAGTTCGCGGGTCCCCAGCGGCTCGCCCACCGCCAGCAGGTCGAGCAGCCAGCGCTCGGCAGCGGTCAGCCGCCCCAACCGGGCCTGGACCAGCTCGGCCAAGCGGGCCGAGGGCCGGGACAGGCCGACCATCCGCCACAGGTCGTGCTCGAAGCGCAACGTCCCGTCCATGCGCGCGGCCTCGACCAGCTCGCGCAGGTACAGCAGGTTTCCCTGGCTGCGGGCGGTCAGCGCGGCCAGCGCGGCCCCGTCGATCGGTCCGCCCAGGACCGACCCGAGCAACTGCTCGATCGCGGGTTCCGCCAACTCGGTCAGGTCGACCCGATCGAGGAGTCCGTCCTTCCACAACGCCGTCACCGCATCCGGGGCCGGCACGCGGTTGCGGATGGTCACGACCAGGAACGTCGCCGCGCTCTGGGCCAGCTGCTGGAGCAACAGTGCGGAGGCGTTGTCGAGCAGGTGGGCATCGTCGACCACGACGAAGATCCGCTCGGACCCGGCCTGGTCGATCACGTGCTGGACGACGTCCTGCAGGAGCGTGAACGGGTCGTTGCCGCGGAGCGGCATCGTGCCCAGGGCCGAGAGCGCCGACGTCATCGCTCCGAGCGGCACGTGGGCCGCTCCGGTGGTGCCGGTCGCGACCAGCGTCGGGATACCAGCGTGGGCGACGCTGCGCCTCAGTTCGGCGGCCAGTCGGCTCTTGCCGACGCCGGCCGACGCCGCCAGAACCACACCGCGACTGGTCGGATCCTCTACGCGTGCACGTATGAACGCCATCTCTCGATCGCGCCCGACGAGCGGCCACTCAGCCATGCGTCGACGCTAGATCGGGGGTCACCCGCGCACAGCAGTAGCCACTACCGTGGAGGTCTCAGCAGAAGAGCTTCGCACCCTGGGGCGCACTGAACTTGTTGTTGGCCACGCCCCACAGGAACGTGCAGGGCTTCGCGACCGCGTTCTTGCCCTTGGCGTAGGTCAGGGGGACGGTCAGCCCGCCCAGGGTCTCGTTCTTCACCGTCCACAGCCCGGCGAACAGGTCCGCCGAGGTCGGAGCGGCGGGGAGGTTCTTGCCGGCGAGAGCCAGCATCTCGCCGGCTACCCAGGCGAGCATCCCGGTCCCGCTCTCACCCACGGTCGGCCCGTAGGTCGCCATCGCGCGCCGGTAGTTCTCGACGGCGGGCAGTCCCTGACCCGTCGCGGGCGACGCGGTCGCCCCGGGCACCAAGGTGTCCTTGAGCGCAGGGATGGTCGGCATGTCCTTGGTGGCGTCGAGGCCGAGCAACATCACCTTCGGCCTGAAGCCCTGCACGGCGCAGTCCTGCACCAGGCGCGCGGCACCGGCGGTGTCCATCAGCAGGTAGATCGCGTCGATGTTCGCCTGCTTCATGCGCAGGCACTGGCTGGTGTAGCTCGGCGCAACCAGGGAGACCTGGTAGTTCTGGACGATGTACTTGCCCATCGGCGAGGCGAGCGTCTTGTCCCGGAAGTAGGTGCAGAGCGCAGCGACTTCGAGGCAGTAGAGCATCCCCATCTTGGAGGTGCCGCTGGACACCAGGAGCTGCAGTCCGGCCAGGATCTGATCGCCCAGGTGCGAGGTCACGGGAAACGAGACCGGCGAGGAGTACCAGCCGGGGTCGATGCCGTCCCCGAGCATGGGAACGTTCTTGCTGCGCATGTAGCTCTCGAGCTGGGGGAACCCGAACAGGTTGATGTTCCCGGCCATCGCCAGGATCTTGTCGCTCTCCACCAGACGCCGGGCCAGGGTGAGCGTGGTGGCCGGGTCGCCCTGGTCGTCAGCGACGATCAGTTTGATCGGGTGGCCGTTGAGCCCACCCTTGGCGTTCTGGTTCGCGACCCAGGCCTGGAGGGTCTTGGGCGCGCTCGCGGTCACCGCGCCCAGCACGCCCGACCACGGCCCGAGCATGCCGATCTTGACCTCGGACTTGTCGGCCACCTTCGGCGCCGTGGCCGCCGGGGCCGCCGCCGAACTCGGTGTGGCCGCTCCGCCCGGGGTCACACCAGCAGCAGGTTTGCCGGCCTTCGACCCCGCAGTGGTCGATCCGGGTGCTGCCGCCGCGTCGGGAACTGCCGGCGCCGCGACGCTGCCGACCGGGCCGGCCGCACTCGTGTCCACCGTCGCCGCGCCGGCGGCGCCGGTGGTGCTCGGGCCCCGCAGCGCCTCGGCGATCTCGGTGTCCGAGGCGCGGCTACCGCAGCCGCTGCCGACGATCAGCACCGCCGTGGTGACGGCGGTGGCGCGCAGCCACAGCGAGGGGCGCTTGGTCGTCGCGGAGGGGCGAGTCCTCATCGGAGCATCCTCACAGGAGGTCAACGGTGCATCGGGATCAGTCAACGCCGGTCGCAAGCGGCCGGCTGCAGTAATCGCTACCTGCGCGCCAACTCGGCGGCGATGTCTCTGCCCAGGGCGGCGAGGAAATCGCTGCGGAGGTGCTCGAGGAGGGGATCCGTGTCCTCGATCCCCGCCGGTGGTGTCGTCCAGAGAGCCGCCGCGGTGGCCTCGCACGCCGCCAGCACCTCGATCCGCCGCTCGTCCGCCCGGCCCTCAGGGTCAGCCGGCAGAGTTCCGAGCTCGGGGAGTGTCGCCGGCAGCAAGGCGTGCCACGCCGTCGCCGCACGGGCCAACTCTGCGGTGGGCGCCACTGTCCAGGCGTCGTCCTCGATCACCCGCGGGGCGAGTTCGCCGAGTACGCCGATGGCGGCGACGAGGACGGAGCGCCCGTAGTCGTCATCCTCGGCCAGGCGGGGCAGCACGCAGGAGCGCAGCTCCTCCCGCACCAGATTGAGCGCCGCGGCCGGGCTGATCATGAGACCTCCCGCAAGGCATCGAGCAACAACTGACGCATCGTCGGAAGGGTGTAGCTCCACCGGAGCAGGCGTAGGTCCGAGCTCACCCCGTGCGCGACGTTGTGCGCGGCGTTCACCCAGCCCACCGCGTTCATCGTCTGGAAGTAGACCTGCCAGAACCGGACGGCATCCCACCGCACACCCCGGCCCGAGTACTCCTCGTACAGGGCGACCAAGCGTTCGGGCTCCAGGATGTAGCTCGCGAGCGGAGAACCCATCCGGTTGGACGGGGCGAGGACCCAGGCGAGGTCCATCATCGGATCGCCGGGGGACGCGAGTTCCCAATCCAGTACACCGCTGATCGTGTGGTCGCCGAACAGCAGGTTCCCGGTCCGGTAGTCGCCGTGCACGAGCACGGTCTCGGCTGCATCCGGTGCGTGCGCGGTCAGCCAGCCGAGGGCGTAGGTCAGCAGCGGCTCAGGGCGCGCGGGGTGTGCCTCGATCGTGGTCCTCAGCGTCTCGACCCGGTCGCGCGCACCCTGGCCCGGGCCGGACCGGTCTCCCAGCCCCAGTCCCCTCCAGTCGAGGGCGTGGATCTCGGCGAGGAGCGCCACGAAGCGCTCCCCCAGCGGGCCCTCACCGGCCTGCCGCAGGAAGTCGCGACCGGCCGGCGACCACGGAACCAGCGCCGCGCCCTCCAGGCGGCTCATCCCGATGGTCGGTCCTCCGAGCTCGCCGCCGTCCGGGTCGTGCCAGAGCGGCAGCGGCGCCGGCACGGTCGTCCGCTCCAGCGCCTGCAGGGTCCGGAAGTGGCGCTCCGGGTCGGTCATCGCCCGGAGGATCCCGTCGTGGCGGTACCGACGAATGGCCACCGCGTAGTCCGAACCGCGGGAGTCGAGCCCGTCGACGAGGATCGTGTCGTCGGACATGCCCTGGCCGGCCACGCGCACCGAGCGAAGATCAAGTCCCTCAACACCCAGTCGTTCTTCCAGGTAACGGGTGAGTCCGGGGACCGAGACACCGGGCAGCACCTGCCGGTCGGTCCTCCGGGATTCCAGGCGGGTGGTCATGGTCGGAACGCTCCCGCGGAGCGAGGGTCCGGCCAGCCGTAATCGCTACTGGTCCTTGCCCACCGTGTCCATCGGGCCCGCGAGTACGTGGGCGGCCAGGTCCTCGCGGCGGCGGATGCCGAGTTTGTAGTAGATGCTCTGCAGCCGGGCCTCGACGGTTCGGACCGACAACCCGAGCCGCTCGGCGATGGCCTTGTTCGCATGGCCGGCGGCCGCGTAGCGCGCGGTCTCCTGCTCCGCCGGCGTCAACTGCTCACGCACCGAAAGGCCCTGCAACGCGGGTGTCTGCGCGCCCTCGCACTGCTCGGCCAGCAGCGCCGCCCGGCGCGTCGCCCCGGCCGCGCGCCGCGAGTCCCCGGCTCGTTGCCAGAGCATGCTGGCATCGCCCGAGGCCTCGGCGGCGAGCAGCAGCGCGCCGATGCTTTCGAAGTCCTCGCTGACCTGCGCAACGCCGGCGGCGTCGTGTGCAGCCACCGCCACGCCGTGCCGGGTGTACAGCGCCACCCAGGGGTTGTCGACCTCGGCGGCGAGCTCCGACAGTGGCTCGACGGCCTGCCGCGCGTGTCCGATGCGCACCAGGCCGTGCAGCGCTGCTGCGGCGGCGAGCACGTCACCACTGGCGCGGCCCTCCTCGGCCGTCTCGATGAACCGGTCGCGGGCCTGCAGGAGGTCGCCCTCGGCGACCGCCGTCCACCCCGCCGCCTGACCGATCAGACCGGCCGTGAACCCGTTGGGGCTGATCCCGGCGCGCTCGTTCGCGGCCAGGGACTCCCGCGCCTCGGCCGGCCGCTGACACAGCGCGTGGATCAGCGCGAGCAGTGGGGTCGCGTAGGCCCAACAGACGTCGTAACCCAGCTGCTCGCACAGCGCGATCGCCTCGTGCGTGACCTTCTCGGCCTTCGCCAGCCGTCCCTCTCGCAGGTGGTGGCCACCGAGCTGCCACGCCGCGAAGAGCTGCATCTCGGCGGACCCCCGGGCCAGACCCTCGTCGTACTGACGTCGGCACAGCTCGATGCTGTCGGCCAGCCGTCCGCTGTTGGCCACGATCTCGCTCAGGGTCGCCTCGTGGGCGAACCGCCACCACCCGAGATCGCCGGCCGCGCGGGCGCTGGATTCGACAAGGTCGATCTCCGCGTCGGCGAGATCCGCCTGTCCCATCCGGCTGAAGCACATCGCCCGGCCGATCCTGGCCGCGGCCATCGCCGCGGTCTCACCCTCGTCGATCGTCGGCACCGGAACCTCGACCGCTGCCCGCGGACCGGCGAGCAGCAGCGTGTTGATGACGCCGAGTCCTTGTCGGGCGGCCTCCAGTTCGGGATCTGGGGATTCCGCCTCCGCCAGGAGTTGCTTCATCTCCTCGGGACGGGCTCGCATGTACGCGATGCGCGCTCGTTCCAGGACGGCGCGCACCCGGTCGGGTCCCGAGACGTCAGCCGACAGCTCGGCGAGGAGCGCATCGGCCTCGTCGGGTTTGCCGTGCAGGAGCAGCAGTCCGGCCATGAGCAGCGAAGCCTCCGGCCCGGCGCCCGCCGACCGGGCCGCGGAGGCGAGACGCAGCGCCAGCGGCAGGTCCCACTGCCAGCGCGCGGCGTCGGCGGCCGCAAGCAACTGGTCGGCCCGACCGCCGCCCCCGGCCAGGCGCCAGGTGGCAACGCGGAGGACGTCGGTGCGACGACGCATCCCCGTCGCCTCGACCGTCTCGGCCAACACCCGGGCCAGACGACGCGACTGCAGTCCGCTCAATCGACTGCGCAGCACCTCTCCGTAGATCGGATGCGCCAGACGTAGTTCCAGGCGCTGTCCGTCGCTCCGGCTCGCGACCAGACCGAGCGCCTCCAGTCGGTCCGCGGTCTCGACGTCGGAGAGGGTCTCCAGCTCTCGAGCTCCCAGCGGCTCGCCGATCGCCAGGAGTTCCAGCAGGGTGCGTTCCTCGCCGTCGAGGCGGGTGAGCCGGGCTTCCACGAGCTCGACGAGGCGGTCGGAGGGGGCAGACTCGCCGACCAACCGCCAGAGGCCGTGCTCGTGCCGCAAACTCCCGTCGGCCAGACCGGCCGTCACCAACTCGCGCAGGAAGAGCATGTTGTTCTGGCTTCGCTGGATGAGGGTGGTGAGTGCGGCGCTGTCCACCGGCCCGCCCAGGACCGTGGTCAGCAGCTGCTCCAGTGCGGCCGGCGCAAGGTCGGTGATGTCCAACCGTTCGAGCAGCCCGTCCTTCCACAAGCCGGTGATGGCGTCCGGCGCGATCTCCCGTGGCCGCAGCGTCAGCAGCAGGAACACCTCGGGGCGCTGCGCGAGCTGGGCGATCAGAGCGGCCGAGGCGACATCCAGCAGGTGGGCGTCATCCACCAGCACACAGACGCGGCCCGATCCTGCCTGCGCAACGATGTGACGCACCGCGTGCGGCATGAAGGCGCTGGGTTCGTCGGCCGGGGCATCGACGCCGCCGGACGCCGAGAGCATCGAGGCCATCGCGCCCAAGGGGACGGCCGCGGCCGCCTGACTCGCGCTCGCGACGAACGTGGTCATTCCCCGGTGTTGCAGCGAAAGCAGGAACTCACGGGCCAGGCGGGTCTTGCCCGAACCGGCCGGGGCCACCAGGACCGCGCCGGGCCGGCCGCGGTCGGCAGCGAGACGACGCAGCAGCGCCTGCTCCTCGTCGCGCCCCACCAGCGGCCATTCGGTCATCGTGCGACGTTACCGCCCGCAACGGCCCGCCCGTAGCGACTACTGCTGACCAGGTGCCGCGGACGAGGTCGACTGCTGTCATCCGACTTCGGAGGCGTTCGACGTGACTGTGACAACCCAGCTTCCTTCGCTGCGCAACAGCGGGCGATTCTTCATCGGCGGAGAGTGGGTCGAACCCTCGTCGTCGTCGATGATCGAGGTGATCGACTCCGGGACCGAGGAGCCGTTCTTCCAGGTGGCGGAGGCCCAGGCCGCCGACATGGATCGCGCCGTCGGTGCCGCGCGCGCCGCCTTCGACCACGGCCCCTGGCCGCGGCTCTCCCACGCCGAGCGGGCGGAGTACCTGCGCGCCTTCGGCGACCGCCTGCGCGAACGGGCGGACGAGATCGCCGAGATCTGGCCGCGCGAGTCCGGCATCCTCGCCCCGCACGCACGGGGCTCTGTCCCCAAGTCCGCGAACGCCTGGAACTTCTACGCCGACCTGGCCACCAGCTACGCGTTCGAGGACGTCGTCAAGCCCAGCGCAGGCGCCTTCGGGCTCCTGGTCCGTGAACCGGTCGGCGTGGTGGGCGCGATCATCCCGTGGAACTCCGCCATCACGATGATCACCTACAAGGTGGCGCCGGCCCTGCTGGCCGGCTGCACGGTCGTGCTCAAGTGCTCGCCCGAGGCTCCCGGCGAAGGTTACGTCTGCGCCGAGATCGCCCGCGAGATCGGGCTTCCGCCCGGGGTGCTCAATGTGGTGACCGCCGATCGAGCGGTGTCGGAGTTGCTGGTCACCGACCCGCGCGTCGACAAGATCACGTTCACCGGCTCCACCGCCGCGGGACGACGGATCGCGAGCCTGTGCGGCGACCGGATCGCGCGCTGCACCCTCGAGCTGGGCGGCAAGTCCGCGGCGGTCGTCCTCGACGACGCCGACCTCTCCGCCGCCGCCAAGGCCCTCGCCATGGCCGAGTGCATCCTCAGCGGCCAGGTCTGCTCCTCGCTGACCCGGGTCGTCGTCACCCGGGCCCGGCACGACGAACTCGTCGACGCTCTGGCCGCCCAGTTCGCCTCGGTCATCGTCGGCAGCCCCTTCGATCCGCAGTCGCAGATGGGTCCCCTCGCCGCGAGCCGGCACCGCGACCGGGTCGAGAGCCACATCGCGACGGGCATCGCCGAGGGCGCGCAACTCGTCGTGGGCGGCAAACGGCCGCCCCACCTCGATCGCGGCTGGTTCGTCGAACCCACGCTGTTCAGCCACGTCGACAACCGCGCCTCCCTCGCCCGGGAGGAGACATTCGGTCCCGTGCTCAGCGTGATCCCCGCCGGCGACGAGGCGGAGGCTGTCCGGATCGCCAACGACACCGTCTACGGGCTGAACGCGTCGGTCTTCACCGCGGACGTCGACCGGGCCCGTGCGGTGGCCGGCGAGCTCCGAGCCGGAACGGTCGGCCACAACGCCTTCCGGACGGATTTCGGGATGGCGTTCGGTGGCTTCAAGCAGTCGGGCATCGGACGGGAGGGCGGCACCGAGGGCGTGCTCCCGTTCCTGGAGACGAAGTCCGTGATTCTGGACGGGCCGCCCGCCCGCTACCGGGCCGAGTGAGGTCGTCGTGAGCACGGAATCCCCGACCCCGCCGGCCGAGTTCGCCCCGTTGCCCACGCGTTGCGAGGTCCTGATCGTGGGCGCCGGGTTCGGTGGCATCTATGCCCTGCACCGGCTGCGCGGTCTGGGTTTCGACGCCCATGTCGTGGAGGCCGGCGGCGGGGTGGGCGGAACCTGGTACTGGAACCGCTACCCCGGAGCCCGTTGCGACGTCCCGAGCGTCCAGTACTCCTACTCCTTCGACGAGGACCTGCAGCAGGACTGGGTGTGGACCGAGCGGTACGCCGCGCAACCGGAGATCCTCGCCTACATCGAACACGTCGTGGACAGGTTCGACCTGGCCTCGGGCATCACCCTGAACACCCGGGTCGCCGCGGCCGATCTGGACGAGTCGGGGACCTCGTGGACCGTCCGCACCGATTCCGGAGCGGTCGTGCAGGCGAAGTTCCTGATCGCCGCCGTGGGCGGACTGTCGTCCCCGCAGATCCCCGACCTGCCCGGGATCGAAAGCTTCCAGGGTGAGATCCACCATCCCGGAGCGTGGCCGCACGACGGCGTCGACCTGGCGGGCAAGCGGGTCGGCATCATCGGAACCGGGTCCTCAGGCGTCCAGATGATTCCCCTGGTCGCTCAGGAAGCCGATCATCTGACGGTGTTTCAGCGCACGCCGTGCTATTCCATCCCGGCGGGCAACCGACCTCTCACGGAAGAGGAGCTCGCCCAGGTCAAGGCCACCTACCCGGAGCTGCGCCAGGCCGGGTTGAGGGCGAGCAACAGCCAGGTCTATCCGACCGAGGGTCGCCCGATGCTCGCGGATCCGCCGGAGCTGCGGCAGGAAGTCCTGCGGCGCTATTGGGCGGACGGCGGCCTGGGCATCGCACGGGCCTACACCGACACCTCGACCGACCCCGTCGCCGGCGAGTACCTGTCCCAGTTCATCCGCGACCGGATCGCGGACATCGTCAGCGATCCGGACAAGCGGGAAGCCCTGACGCCGCGGTCGTTCCCGTTCAACGGGCGCCGACCGACCCTGGACACCAACTACTACCGCACCTTCAACCTTCCGCACGTCGACCTCGTCGACGTCCGCGCGCACCCGATCACCGGCCTGACCCCGACCGGGCTACGGACCGACGAGGCGGAGTACGACCTCGACCTCATCGTGTTCGCCACCGGCTACGACGCGATGACCGGTTCGCTGTTCCGGTTGAACGTCAGCGGACGGGACGGGCGCAACCTGCGCGACGCCTGGGCCGACGGCCCCCAGACCTTTCTGGGTCTTGCGGTGCACCAGTTCCCGAACTTCTTCGTCATCGCGGGTCCGGGCAGTCCCTCCGTTCTCGCCACCGTCGTCCTGGCCATCGAGCAGCAGGTCGAATGGCTCGGAGACCTGCTCGTGCACGCCCGGACCGTGGGAGCCGATTCGATCGAGGCCACCCCGGACGCGCAGGAGGACTGGATGCACGAGGTCCGGACGGCGTACGAGAAGTCGGCCTTCAACGGCGTCGACTCCTGGTACGTCGGTGCGAACATTCCCGGCAAGCCGCGGGTGATCCTGCCGTACGCGGGGGGAGCGACGACGTATCGCGCCGTGTGCGACGAGGTCGCCGCGCAGGGATATCGGGGTCTACGACTCGCCTCGGTCGTCCAGCCGTCCACCAACGCGTAGGGCTCACGCTCCCAGGCGTTCGGCCCGCAGCGCGGACCGGCGTACCTTGCCGGCATCGTCGCGAAGCGGCGCCTCCGTGCGTTCGAGCGACCGCGGAACCTTGTACGGGGCCAGGCGATCCCGGACGTGGGCGAACAACTCGGCGTCCTCCACCGGCATCGCGAGCTGGATGAGAGCGTGCGGGACCGAACCCAGGTCCTCGTGCGGCAGCCCGATGACACAGCTCGACCGGACCGCCGGATGCTCGTCCAGCACCGCCTCGATCTCGGCCGGGTACACGTTCGCTCCACCGACGACGAACATGTCGGTCCGCCGGTCGGTGATGTACACGTAGCCGTCGGAGTCCACCCGACCCATGTCCCCCAGCGACTCCCATCCGTCGGCCGACGCTCGCGCCTCCGCGCCGATGTAGCGGTACGGCGACGGGGCGCCGGCACCGCGGCGCAGCCAGAGCTCGCCGACCAGCCCTGGCTCGAGGGGGTCACCGCTCTCGTCCCTCACCTCGATCTCGCCGACGGCCGGGCGTCCCACCGACCCGGGGTGTTCCAGCCACTCGTCGCCGCGGATCACGCACATCGCCTGACCCTCGGACCCGCCGTACATCTCCCAGATCCGATCGGCGCCGAGCCAGTCGATCCACGCCCGCTTCAACCACGCCGGGCACGGCGCCGCCATGTGGAACACGATCTCGACCGATCCGACGTCGCGGCCGAGCCGCTCGGCATCCGGCAGCCGCAGGATCCGCTGCATCATGGTCGGCACCAGATAGCACCACCCGATCCGGTGCCGCTCGATCAGCTCAAGTACCCCGTCGGGGTCGAAGCGGGTCATGAGCACGACGTGACTTCCCCGCAGCAGGCTGTTGACGGTGATCGAGAACGGGGCGCTGTGCGACAGCGGCGCCGGCATCAGCACGCAGCCGCCGTAGGGCAGGCCCATCAGCTTGGCCGCGGTGCTGGCGTCCTCGGCCACTGCAGCCTTGCTCGACACGATCAGCTTCGGCCGACCGGTGCTGCCGCCGCTGGTAATGATCTTCCAGACCGGAGACACCAGGGCGGGGCCCGGTTCACGGTCGGCCCGGTCGGCTCGGTCAGCCGCGGACATCTGTTCAACCGTGAGATCGGTGCCCTCCGCACCGGCCTCGCCCACCACCAGGGCGGGTGCGGCCAGCTCGAGGATCTGCCGTCGTTCGGCGGCGGGAAGCCGGTGCGAGAAGGGCGCGGGGGTGGCTCCGATCCACCAGGTCGCGAACAGCGCCTGCACGAGTTCGATGCAGTTCGGCAGCCCGATGCTGACGACGTCGCCGCGCCGCACGCCGCGGGCCGAGAACTCGGCCGCGACGGCGCGCACGCCGGCGAGGAGTTCCGCCCGGCTCACCGTCCGGTCCTCGCACGTCACCGCCGGACGATCCGGCTCCGCCAGGGCAAGAGCCTCCAGCGCCGAGCCGAACGGCGTGCCTGTCTCGCGCATCGTCACTGGTGCCTCCGTCGATGTCGTGGACCCGACATCACGCTAGGAAGGACGCCCACGGTCGACACGCGTAAGCGCTACTGGACGTCCCAAGCCCAGTAGTGATTGCGGTGGGCGGCCTGCCGACGCGGCTGCAGAGTTCATCGCATGACGACGACATTCGCCTCCCCCGGGCTGACCGATCGCGTGCGCGAGTTACGCGGCACCATGCTCGATTTCATCGACAACGAGGTCTGCCCCGCCGAGCACCTCATCGACGCCGGCGGCGAGCAACGGGCCAAGGTGGTGGCCGAACTGCGCGCCGAGGCCCAACGCCGCGGCCTGTGGGCGCTCGGCCACCCGGTCGCCCTCGGCGGACAGGGTCTGTCGTTCATGGAGTTCGTCCACCTGAACGAGATCATCGGCCGCTCCGAGCACGGCATGCTCGCCGTCGGCTCCATGACCCAGCACGACACGATCATGTGGGACCGCTACGGAACCGAGGCCCAGAAGGAGCGGTGGCTCACGGGCCTGGTCAACGGCGACTACCCCTGGATCGCCATCGGCCTGACCGAACCGGACGCGGCCGGCTCCGACCCCACCCAGATGCAGACCACGGCCGTGCTCGACGGCGACGAGTGGGTTATCAACGGGGCCAAGTGGTTCACCTCCTGGGCCAACCTCGCGCCCGCCGTCCTGGTCTGGGCCAAGACCGATCCGGACGCGCCGCCCCACCGTCAGTTCTCGGCGATCATCGTGCCGACCGACACACCGGGCTACGAGCTCGTCCGCGTCATCCGCACGATGGGGCACGAAGGCGGCAACCACTGCGAGCTGCGCTTCACCGATGTCCGGGTGCCGAAGGAGAACCTGTTCGGCCCGCGCGGCAACGCCTTCGCGGTGGCGCAGGGCCGGCTCGGGCCGGGTCGCATCTTCCACTGCATGCGCTGGCTCGGTCAGATGCAGCGCGCGTTCGAGTTGATGTGCGAGCGCGCCCGAACGCGCTACGCCCACGGGTCCTACCTGCACGAGAAGGGCGAGATCCGCCGCTACATCGCCGAGTCCGCCGCCGACATCCAGGCCCATCGGCTCATGACCCTGGAGGCCGCCCGCGTGGTCGACCAGGGCGGTGACGACCGGGTGGCCATCAGCCTCATCAAGTTCCGCGGCGCGGAGTACCTGCACAACGTCATCGACCGGGCGATTCAGGTCTACGGAGCCATGGGGGTCACCGAGGACACCCCGCTGGCCAAGATGTATCGCGACGCTCGCTACGCCCGTCTCTACGACGGCCCTGACGAAGTTCACCGCATGGTCGTCGCCCGCCGCCTGGTCCAACCCGGGGCGGCTGCGCCCTGGTCCTTCGAGGGAGTGAGCAATGTCTGACGTCGTTGTTGCCGGGGTCGGCATGATCCCGTTCGCCAAGCCGGGCACATCGGATTCCTACGACGTGATGGGGGAAGCGGCGGCACGCGCGGCCCTCGCGGACTCCGGTCTGGACTACCAACGGGTCCAGCAGGCGTACGTGGGCTACGTGTACGGGGACTCGACATCGGGCCAGGCCGCGCTCTACGGCGTCGGCCTGTCGGGGGTGCCGATCGTCAACGTCAACAACAACTGCTCGACCGGCTCGTCCGCGCTGTGGCTGGCGCGGCAGGCCGTCGCGTCCGGCATGGTGGATTGCGTTCTGGCGCTGGGCTTCGAACAGATGCGCAAGGGCGCCCTCAACGCGGTGTTCGACGACCGGCCCGACGCGCTCGGCCGGACCAACCAGGCGATGGACCGCATCCAGACCCGCACGGAGGCCCCGCAGGCCGCCCAGATGTTCGGCGGTGCCGGAGCGGAGTACGCCGAGCGCTACGGGGTCAACCCGGCGCTATTCGCGAAGATCTCGGTCAAGGCCCGCCGGCACGCCGCCAACAACCCGTACGCGGTGTTCCGCAATCTCGTCACCGAGGACGAGGTGCTGAACTCCCCCCACATCTACGGTCCGCTGACGCGGCTGCAGTGCTGCCCGCCCACCTGCGGCGCCGCGGCCGCGGTCATCTGCAGCGCGGAGTTCGCCGCCCGTCACGGCGTGCGGGCACCGGTCCGCATTCGCGCGCAGGCGATGACCACCGACGGGCCAGGCACCTTCGACGACGGCACCTCCATGATCAACCTCGTCGGCTACGAGATGGCCAAGCGCGCCGCCGATCAGGTCTACGCAGAGTCCGGCGTCGATCCCCTGGACATCCGGGTGGCCGAGCTGCACGACTGCTTCTCCACCAACGAAGTCCTCAGCTACGAGTCGTTGGGCCTGGTCGAGGAGGGCGGGGCGGAGAAGTTCGTTCTCGCCGGCGACAACACCTACGGCGGTCGCGTCGTCACCAACCCGTCCGGGGGGCTGCTGTCCAAGGGCCACCCCCTGGGCGCGACCGGGCTCGCCCAGTGCGCGGAACTGGTGTGGCAACTGCGCGGCGAAGCCGGGGCGCGCCAGGTCGAAGGGAACCTCCCGCTCGCCCTTCAGCACAACCTCGGTCTGGGCGGCGCCTGCGTCGTCACGCTCTACGAACGGGCCGGCCGATGAGCTTCGCCCACGCGGTCGGACTGACGACCCCACCGGTCGAAATGACGGTCGAACGCGGCCGGCTGCGGTTGTTCGCGCAGTCGACCGGTGAGACGGACCCGGTGTACACCGACGTCGACGCGGCGCGACGGGCCGGGTTCCCCGACCTTCTCGTCCCGCCGACCTATCTGTTCGGGGTCGAACTGGAAGGACCCGCACCGACGGGGTGGCTCGATGAGCTCGGCGTCGACCTGCGGGCGCTCCTGCACGGCGGGCAGGAGTTCACCTACCTCTCCCCGGTGTTCGCCGGCGACGTCGTCCAGGCGCGGAGCACCCTCGTCGACACGTACGAGAAGAAGGGCGGCGCCCTGAAGTTCCTCGTCCGGGAGACCGAGGTCACCCGTGCCGGCGAGGTGGTCGCCTGCCTGCGCACGACGCTGGTCGTGCGTGAGCTCGAGACGGCGGGAGAATCACGATGACCGTCCTCGAGCTGGCCCCCGGCACCACGCTGCCGCCGTTGCAGGGCCCCGACCTGACGAGAACAGTGCTCGCGCTGTTCGCCGGCGGCTCCGGCGATCTCAACCCGATCCATCTCGACCTCGACGTCGCCCGGTCCGCCGGCCTCGACGACGTCTTCGCGCAAGGAATGCTCTCGATGGCCGTGCTCGGCCGTCTGCTCACCGGCTGGACCGATCAGCGCAACCTGCGGGCGTTCCGCGTGCGCTTCGCGTCCATCACGCCGGTCAACGCGCAGCCGCTCTGCACCGGAACCGTGGTCGCCGTCGACGAAAGAGACGGCGAACGGCAGGCCACGGTCGAACTCACCGTGACCCTGGCCGACGGGACCGTCACCCTCACCGGTGACGCCGTCGTCGCCCTCCCCTGAACGCAACCCGATCAAGGAGCAACTCGTGGGAAAGCTCGACAGCAAGGTGGCAATCGTCTCCGGCTCCGGTCGCGGGATCGGCCGGGAGATCGCGCTGAAGCTGGCGTCGGACGGGGCGTCGGTCGTGGTCAACGACCTCGATGCGGAGCCGGCGAAGGAAACCGCCGCTGCGATCGAGGCCCTCGGCGGGCAAGCCGTGACCTGCGTGGGCAGTGTGACCGAGGCGGGCTTCGCGGACCGGTTCGTCCAGACCGCGGAAGAGGCTTTCGGCGGGCTCGACATCATCGTCAACAACGCCGGCTACACCTGGGACTCCGTGATCCAGAAGATGACGGACGAGCAGTGGGACGCGATCCTGGACCTCCACCTCAAGGCGCCGTTCCAGATCCTGCGAGCCGCGCAGCCCGTGATCTCCCGAGCCGTGAAGGCAGCACAGCAGGCCGGTGAGCCCGTGCCGTGCCGCAAGGTCGTCAACATCTCCTCGGTCGCGGGTCTGGGCGGCAACGTCGGCCAGAGCAACTACGCGGCCGCCAAGGCGGGCATCGTCGGCCTGACGAAGACGCTGGCCAAGGAGTGGGGCCGCTACAACGTGACGGTGAACTGCGTCGCGTACGGGTTCATCCTGACCCGGCTGACCGAGGTGGCCGCCGGCGGCGCGACGCTCGAGGTCGACGGTCGCGAGCTCAAGGTCGGAGTCAACCCGGAGTTCCTGGAGCAGGCCAAGACGCTCATTCCGCTCGGGCGGCCGGGAACGCCGGCCGAGGCGGCCGGCGCCGCCTACCTGTTCTGCCAACCGGAGTCCGACTACGTCAGCGGCGAGGTCCTCCTCTGCGGCGGGGGATACCGGATCTGACGTGGAGATCCGGCACCTGACGGTGCCGGGTCGGGACGGCACGGGAGTGCCCGTCCGGGTGTACGTGCCGGCGGATCGCTCCCGTCCGTCCCCCGGACTCGGGTACTGCCAGGGGGCCCTCCATGCCTTCAGCAACGGCACGGGATGATTGTGCTCCGAAAGCCGACAGCACCGCGTCGAGGTCCGCCCCGCGCACAACCGTGATGCAACCGCCGGCGTCGCGGGGCAGCCTGAGGGTGTCGAGCAGGGTCTTTTCCTGGTCGGACTGGCTGTTCAACGATTCCCCCAATGAAGGTGTCACATCTGTGATCATGGCCGTTCCGTCATCGACGAGCGATCACCTCGAGGACCTGCCGGCAGACGAAAATCCGGCCGTAGGTGCCGCCGGTGAGCTCGCGGATGACGCCGAGTTCTTCGAGCTTGCGTAGGGCATTGTTGGCCGGCGGGTAGGTGACGTTGTGGCGGTGGGCGGCCTCGCTCGGGGTGATGTACGGGTAGCCGATCAGGTCTTCGGCGATGTCGAGGATCACTCCGCGTGCCTTGTTGACTCGGATCAGGTCCAGGATCTGCTGACGGATCGTCAGTAGATCATCGGTGCGGTTGATCATGTCGCGAGCTTGGGCGACGACGGCGTGACAGAAGAACTGGATCCACTCGTCGTACTGCCCGGTGAGGGAGACGTTGAGGAGGTGATCCTTGTACTGCTCCTTGCGGTCTTCGAACCACGGAGAGATGTTCAGTAGCGGGAAGCTGAGCGCCTGCTCCTGCACCAGCTGCAGCACCACGATGAGGCGGCCGATGCGGCCGTTGCCGTCACTGAACGGGTGCAAGGTCTCGAACTGGTAGTGCCCCAGGGCGCACTTCACCACCAGTGCGAGATCGTCCTCGGCGTTGATCCAGGACTCCCACGCGCTCACTCCGTCGATCAGGACCGCCCCAGGGGGAGGGGGCACAAAGCGGGCGTGCTGGACACCGCGACCTTCGTCGCCGATCGCGACATGACGTTGTCTAAGTTGCCCGGCGTCGTAGTGATCGCCACGGGTTCCCTTGACCAGGATCCCCTGCAACTCGTTGATGACGGTCACACAGATCGGCTTCTTGGCGATCAGCTCCAGCCCGCGTTCGGCGGCGCGGACGAAGTTCATGACTTCGCGGACCTCGGGGCTGCGGCGGGAATCCTCGACGAAGTCGGCCTCCAGCACCTCGGCGATGGGCGCGTAGGTGCCTTCCAACGCCGAGGTGCTCTGGGCTTCGCGGCGCAGCGCCGGCCGGACCAACAGGCTCGGGTTGGGCAAGCGGCGTACGCCGGCTTCCAACTCGCCGATCGCCTGATGCGCGGCCGCGACTGCCTTGTGCGTCCGACTGGACAAGGTGACGTCCGCGGGCAACGGCGCCGGGACGAACGCGAACGTGTTCATCTGCTGGTCCGACAGCGCGTCGTGCAGCGTGACCGGCTGCAGCGCCCCGATCGGGGACTTTCGAAGCTGCTTGACCTGCACGGCTCCCCCAGTTCGCGGGCACTGGGTCGGATCCTTCCAGTCCAAGCCCACAATTTATAGGACAACGGCACTTCCTATAAATTCACGATCGAGATTTATAGGATGCGGATTCCCTGAAGTCCACGGCGCCAGCAGACCCGACAGGCCATGGCGGTCACCCGCGGTGACCGATGCGTTGGCCATGAATTGGCTGGCATGAGTCGGACTCAACTCATCGAGTAAGCACGTTTCCGCAGGTCAGAAGAGCCGGCGGCCGGACTTGAACCGGCAACCTTTCGATTACAAGTCGAGTGCGCTACCAATTGCGCCACGCCGGCGAAGGGCCCAGCGTACCGGGGGCCGGAGTCAGCCGGCGGAGGAGATGTAGTCGACGAGAGCCTGGCGTTCGGTTTCGAGTTCGTCCATCCGATGCTTGACGATGTCGCCGATGCTGACGAGCCCGGCGAGGCGGCCGTCGACCAGGACCGGGATGTGCCGGACGCGGCGTTCGGTCATCACGCGGGTGAGGTCGTCGAGGCTCTCCTCGGGGTGACAGGTGTGGACCTCGGCGGTCGCGATCGCCGAGACCGGGGCGGCGAGGATGTCGGCCCCGCCCTCGTGGAGCGCTCGGGCGATGTCGCGCTCGGAGACGATGCCGACGACGGTCACACCGTCGGCGGAGAGGACGCACGCACCGATTCGGCGCTCGACCATCACGGACAGAAAGTCCCGCACCGGGGTGTCGGGCTGCACCGTGAAGACTTCGGTGCCCTTGTTACGCAACACGTCGGAGATCCGCATGACGTCCTCCTTGCTCCCGCGGACGAGCCGGTAAACGCAGAGTAGGCCGATCGGGTTCGCGAAGAAATGCCCGCTGAGCTCGGGAAATAGTTCACGAGCTCGACCGGGGTCAGTGCCTGAGCACCTCTCAGGAGGAGCGGCGGCGCGAGATCTCGTAGAGCGCGATCCCGGCCGCCACGCCCGCGTTCAGCGATTCCGTCGCACCCGGCATCGGAATCCGGACCCGCACGTCGGCCGCCTCGGACACCAGCCGCGAGACGCCCTTGCCCTCCGCGCCGATCACGAGCACCAGCGGATCGCCCGCGAGTTCGAGGTCCCCGATCGTGACGTCGCCGTCACCGTCGAGCGCCGCGACCATCAAGCCCGCCTTCTGGTACGCGACCAGCGCGCGGGTCAGGTTCGTGCAGCGCGCCACGGGGAGCCGGGCCGCGGCACCGGCGGCGGTCTTCCACGCCCCCGCGGTCATGCCCGCGGCGCGACGTTCCGGGATGAGCACGCCGTGCGCACCGAACGCCTCCGCCGACCGCAGCACCGCGCCGAGGTTCCGCGGGTCGGTGACGCCGTCGAGCGCCACGATCAGCGGCGCCGCCCGCCCCGCGCGCGCCAGCAGGTCGTCCGCGTGCGCGTACTCGTACGGCGGCACCTGCAGCACCAGCCCCTGGTGCAACGCCCGGGCCGTCATCTTGTCGAGCTCGGCGCGCGGCGCCTCCAGCAGCGGGATGCCGTTCTGCGCGCAGTACTTCAACGCCTCCCGCACCCGGTCGTCGGAGTCGATGCGCTCGGCCACGAACAGCGCCGACGCCGGGATTCCGGCCTCCAACGCCTCCAGCACCGAGTTGCGTCCGATGACGAGCTCGCCGGAGTCTTTCGGTGCCTTGCCCGACGGCTTGCCCGTGCGCGAGGGACCGGTCGCCGGTCGTCGCCCCGCGGCCTCCCGCTTCGCCGCCGCGGCAGCGCGGCGCGCGGCCGGGTGCCCGGTGCGCTCGGTCGCCTTCGGCGTCGGCCCCTTCGGCGCGAGCGCCCGGCGGGCCTGGCCGCCCGACCCGACCGTCGCGCCCTTCTTCGACGCGCCCTTGCGGACCGCGCCCTGTCGCTTGCTGTTGCCCGCCATCAGGCCTCCGGGTTGCCGACGGTCCAGCGCGGGCCGTGGGGGGTGTCCTCGATGACCACGCCGGCGGCGCGGAGGCGATCACGGATCGCGTCCGCCGCGGCGTAGTCCTTGCGTTCGCGGGCCGCGGCCCGCTGCTCAAGCGCCAACGCGACGAGGCCGTCGACGACCGCGTGCAGGTCACTGCCGGAGGAGTCCGCCCACGCAACCGGGTCGAGCCCGAGCACCCCGAGCATCGCCCGCGCCTCGGCCAGCCGGGCCGTCACGGTGTCCTTGTCCCCGGCCGCGATGGCGGTGTTGCCCTCCCGCACCGCGGTGTGCACGGCCGCGAGCGCCAGCGGAGTCCCGAGGTCGTCGTTCATCGCGTCCGCGAACGCGGCAGGAACCTGACCCGGCGTCACGTCGCCGACCAGGTCAGTCGCGTTGCGGACGAACGTCTCGATGCGGCCGTAGGCGGTGGCCGCCTCGGCGAGCGACTCCTCCGAGTACTCGACCATCGAGCGGTAGTGCGGCGCGGCCAGGAAGTACCGCAGCTCGACGGGCCGCACCCGCTTCACGATCTCCGAGACCAGCAGGGAGTTGCCGAGCGACTTGCTCATCTTCTCGCCCGACATCGTCACCCAGCCGTTGTGCAGCCAGTACCGGGCGAACTCCTCCCCGGCGGCCTTCGACTGAGCGATCTCGTTCTCGTGGTGCGGGAACACCAGGTCCAGACCACCGCCGTGAATGTCGAAGCGGTCCCCGAGGTACTTCCCGGCCATGGCCGAGCACTCCAGGTGCCAACCCGGCCGGCCCGGCCCCCACGGGGTCTCCCAGAACGGCTCCCCCGGCTTCGCCGACTTCCACAACGCGAAGTCGCGCGGGTCCCGCTTGTGCGTCTCGGCGTCGGTGTCGCCGGCGGCCTGCATCGCGTCCGGCTTCTGCCCCGACAGCGCGCCGTAGTCGGCGAAGGACCCGACGGAGAAGTAGACGTCACCCCCAGCGGCGTAGGCGGCGCCCCGCTCGATCAGCCGGCGCATCAGCACGATCATCTCCGGCACGTGCCCCGTCGCCCGCGGCTCCACCGTCGGGCGCAGGCAGCCGAGGACGTCGTACGCCCAGGCGAACGCGTTCTCGTTCGTCTGCGCCACCTGCCACCACGGCACGCCCTGCTCGTCGGCCTTGCGGAGGATCTTGTCGTCGATGTCGGTGACGTTCCGGACGAACGTGACCGTGCAGCCGGTGTGCTCCAGCCACCGCCGCAGGATGTCGAAGTTGACGCCGGACCGGATGTGCCCGATGTGCGGCGGGGCCTGGACGGTCGCCCCACACAGATAGATCGACGCCCGGCCGGGCTCGGCGGGCACAAAATCCCTGGTCGAACGGGTCGCGGTGTCGTACAAACGCAGCGTCACACGTCCCAGCCTAACGGCGGGCGCCAATCGCAGATTTTCTCTGCAGAATTCTTGTGCAGAATTGTTCTGCGATCTACCGTGAGGTCATGACCGACGTGCCGCACCCGACCCAGAAGCGTCTCGACGCCGAGTCCGTCCGTGCGCTCGCCCACCCGCTGCGCAACCGGCTCGTCGGGGCGCTGCGCTCGCACGGACCGGCGACGGCGACCGGCCTCGCGGCCCGCCTCGGCACGAACAGCGGAACGACGAGCTACCACCTGCGCAAGCTCGCCGAGATCGGCATGGTCTCCGAGGTCCCCGACTCCGGGGACGGCCGCGACCGCTGGTGGCGGGCCGTCCACGAGTTTCACGTCCTGGTCGAGCTCGGAGTTCCGCGACGACCCCGACGCCCGCGCCGCCGCCGACTGGCTCGTCGGCTACCACCTGCGCACGAACACCGACAAGACCCAGGCCTGGCTCGACGTCCACAACGACTGGCCGCGGCCATGGCTGGAACTCTCCGACCTCTCGGACTACCGCTTGTACCTGACGGTGGATCAGACCAAGGAGATGCTGGCCGAGCTCCACGCGGTCGTCCTGCGCTACCGCGCACTCGGGGAGACCGCCCGCGCCGCGGGCGAGCCGGTCATCGACGTCAACGACCCGCCGGCCGACGGTGCCGGACTCGCCCCGGTGGCCGCGATGCTGCACGTGCACCCGGACGTGTCGGGCTGACTCGTGTCCCTCGACGACGCACGGCGCGTCCGCCGGCGCTTCCTCGTGCTGAGCGCGACGCGCTGGTTCCCCGTCGGGCTGCTGATCCCGGTCCTCACGGTGCTGCTGCAGGAGCGCGGCCTGTCGGTCGCGACGATCGGCCTGCTGTCCGGGCTGTCCAGCGCGATGGTTGTCCTGTTCGAGCTGCCGACCGGCGGGCTCGCGGACACGATCGGGCGCCGGCCTGTCCTGCTGATCGCCGGCCTGATCAGCCTGGTCTCGATGGCGTTGATCTCGTTCTCCGAGGCGACGTGGTTGTTCGTCGCCGCCTGGGCGATCGAGGGTGTCTACCGCGCGTTGGACTCCGGCCCGCTCGAGTCTTGGTTCGTCGACGCCGCCCAGGCCGCCGACCCCGACGCCGACATCGAGTCCGGGCTCGCCGCCGAGAGCGTCGTCATCTCCGCCGCGCTCGGCGGCGGTGCCCTGCTCGGCGGCGTACTGGCGCTCGTCCCCACACCGGCGGCGTGGCCGGCGCTGGCCCTGCCGATCGTCGTGGCGATCGCGCTGCGGATCGTGGACCTCGCCTTCCTGTGGCACCTGCTCGACGAGAGCCGGCCTCGCACGGCCGGACGCGGATGGGCCCCCGTCCGCGACTCCGCGCGCACGATCCGCGAGGCGGTCGGGCTGCTGCGCGTCAGCGGAGCCCTGTGCGCACTCGCCGCGGTCGAACTGCTCTGGGGGGCGGGCATGGCCGGGGTCGAGGTCCTCTCGGGCCTGCGCATGGTCGATCTCGTCGGCGACACCGAACAAGGCGTCCTCGCCTACGCCGTCACCGCCGCGGTGGCGTGGGCCGTCAGCGGCGCCGGCGCCGCGGCCGCGCCGTGGGTCGCCCGGCGGACCGGCTCGTGGGTCCGCGCGGCGATCGTCGCGCGCGTCGCCCAGGGCGTGGGAGTCGCGCTCGCCGTCGTCATCGCCGGGCCGATCGGGCTGGTGCTCGGGTACCTCGGCTTCTATCTGGTCCACGGCACCGCGAACGTCGCCCACTACGGCCTCGTGCACCGACACACGACGGCCACGCACCGCGCGACGATGGTCAGCGTCAACAGCCTGACCTCCCGGATGGGTGGCATGATCGCCGCCCCGGCCCTCGGCGCGCTCGCCGGCGGCCAAGGCCTGGTCGCCGGGTTCGCGGTCTCCGCCGTCCTGCTCGTGCTCCCCGCTCCCCTCTACCTGCTCGCCTCACGCGGTCGCCCGACCGAAGCGGTCGGACCACTCACGCAGGTAGACACGCAGCTCGTGGGGCTCGACCACACGAAACTCGGCCCCGAGTGAGCCGAGCGCCATGGCCGGCCACTCGAACTGATCCGCCGTCATCTCGACCCGGCACCGCGCGTCGTCGACGGGGGTGACCAGCGCCCACCGGCCGATCCTGGCCTGCACCCGGTCGGCCGGCGCCTCGACCTCGGCGACCACGCGTTGCGGTTCCCGCAGCCCGACGATCGAGGACTTCACGTACTCGGCCGCGTCCCCGCCCGGCGGGGTGCGGGGTACGAACCGGGCGCCGGTGCTGCGCGGACCGCGCAGACGGTCGAGCCGGAAGCTGCGCCAGTCCGCACGGTCGACGTCCCACGCCGCGAGGTACCAACGCCGGCCGAGCTTGACGACCCGGTGCGGCTCCACGTGCCGGGCGGTCTCCTCTCCTTCACGCGCGGTGTAGTCGAAGCGCAGACGCTCGCCGTCGCGGCACGCCTGCGCAACGACGACGAGCGCTTCGGTGTCGACGCTCGGCCCACCGCTGCTCGGGCCCCAGGTCGCGGGCACGGTCATCGCACGCAACGTCTCGACGCGACGACGCAGCCGCGGTGGCAGGACCTGGACGACCTTGCCGAGCGCCCGGACCGAGACCTCCTCCAGCCCCGGCACCGCGCCGTCGGTCGCGGCCTGCATTCCGACGGCGAGCGCGACCGCTTCCTCGTCGTCGACGACCAGCGGCGGCAGCGCGGACCCGGCCCGCAGCTGGTACCCACCGTCCACACCGGGCGTTGCGTCGACGTCGTAGCCGAGCTCGCGGAGCCGGTCGACGTCGCGCCGCAGCGTCCGCTCCGAGACGCCGAGCCGCTCGGCCAGCTCGCTCCCCCGCCAGTGCCGGTGCGCCTGCAGGAGGGAGAGCAACCGCAGCGTCCGGGAACTCGTGTTCGCCATGCCGGAAGTCTGCCCCGGCATTGCGGACAGAAACTGACCGCAATCTCCCTAACGTGGTTCTCACGAGCCCGGCAGCACCGACACCGACCAGGAGAACGAGATGACCACGATCGAGGAGTACAAGGCCATGACCACCCCCGCGCCGGCCACCGACGACCCCACCGCGATCGAGCGCGCCGACCTGCTCGACCTCCTGACCACGCACCGCTTCTTCCTGCGCACCACCGTCGACGGCCTGGACGACGCCGCCGCGACCAAGCGGGCCACCGTCAGCGAGCTCACCCTGGGCGGGCTGATCAAGCACGTCAGCTTCGCCGAGAACGGGTGGGCCGAGTTCATCCGCCGCGGCCCAGCGGCGATGGAGATGACCGAGGAGTCCTACGCCGCGCACAGCGACTCCTTCCGCCTGCTGCCCGGCGAGACGCTCGAGGGTGTGCTCGCCGCCTACGCCGAGATCGCGGCGCGCACCGACGCGATCCTCGCCGAGGTGGACCTCAACTCCTCGCACCCGCTGCCCGAGGCTCCGTGGTTCGCCCCGGGTGCCCGCTGGACCGCGCGCCGCGTGATCACGCACATCGTGGCCGAGACCGCGCAGCACGCCGGCCACGCCGACATCATCCGCGAGGCACTCGACGGGAAGAAGACGATGGGCTGAGGACGCGTTCGACCCGCGCCGCGTCGTAGCGCTCGAGCACGAGGTCGACGAGGGCCGGGTGCACGCCGAGCGGAGCTGACACCACGTCAGCTCCGCAGGCCTGTACCTCGGTCGCGAAGCGGCCCGGCGAGAGCAGGTACGTCGCGACCGACACCGAGTCGTACGCTGCGGCCCGAGCCGCCGCGACCGCGTCCCGCACCGACGGCGTCGTCGCCGAGTTGTAGGCCGGGATCACCGGGCGCCCCAGCCGCCGTTCCAGCAGCACGGCCATCGCATCGACGTCCGCGTGCGACCGCGGGTCCGACGACCCCGCCGCCGCGAGCACCACCGGCCCTCGTCGGAAAAGGGTGACACCCCTTACTCCGCAGTAAGGGGTGTCACCCTTTCTTGACACAGCGGCGGCCGCGGCGGCGGACTCGGCGGCGGCGAGGCGGTCGGCGAGGGCGGCGGCGAGGAGGGGGGAAGGGCCGAGGGCCGGGGCGCAGGGCGTGCCGGGGCGGTGGCAGTCGGCGACGCCGGCGACGTCGTGCGCGACGTGGTACCCGTTGCCGAGGAGCAGCGGGACGACGACGGCCTCCCCGTCGACCGCGCGGAGCGCCTCGGGGAGCGAGGGGACGGCGAGTTCGACGTACGCCTCGCGGACGTCCAGGCCCGGGCGGGCGGCGCGGACCGCGGCCAGCAGCGCGCGGATGTTCTCCTGGGCAGCTGGATTGCGGCTGCCGTGCGCGACGGCCACCAACGTGGGAGCACTCATTCGACGCGCAACCGGTATCCACGCTTGACGACGGTCTGCACGCACTGGCCGTCACCCAGCGCCGCGCGGAGCCGGGTCACCGCCATCTCCACGGCGTGCTCTGACGCCGCGTCACCCGAGGGCAGCCGGGGCACCAGTTGCGCCCGGGACATCACGCGACCCGGCTGCTCGGCGAGCGCGCGCAGCACGGCCATCGGCGCCGGCGGCAGATCCACCATGCGCTGATCGACCAGCACCGCGTGGCCGCGGATCTCCAGCCGGTGCCCTCCGACCATGAGGCCCTCGGGTCGCCGCCGGGGCAGCTCCTCGGCGATGACGCGCACGAGCGCACCGAGCCGAGGCCGGTCCGGCTGCAGCGTCTTGACGCCGATCAGTTCCAGCGGCTCCGCGGTCACCATCCCCACGCACGCGGGCACGACGTCGCCCCGGAAGGCGGCGAGCACCGCCTCGCGGCGGCCCACCTGGTCGGCGAGATCGAGCAGCGCCTGCACCGCGGGTTTGCTCGTGAACGCGACGGCGTCCACGTTCCGCGTCGCCACGAGCTCGACGAGCTTCATCAGCGGGCCGACGTCCTCCGGCGGCCGCCAGCGGTAGACCGGCACGGGAATGACGTCGGCCCCGGTGGCCCGCAACCCCTCGATCAGCTCCGGCTCGGGATCGCCGTGGAGCTGGACCGCGATGCGCACCCCGCGGATGTCCCCGGCCCGCAGGTGGTCGAGCACCTCCCGCAGCGACTCGGACACGGGCGACCACGACTCGCGCAGGCCCGCCGCACGGATCGCACCCATCGCCTTCGGCCCGCGCGCGAGCACGTTCGCCGAGTCGAGCACCCGCCGCAGGGCGTCACCGAGCCCCCAGCCGTCGGCCGCCTCCATCCACCCGCGGAAGCCCACACCGGTGCTCGCGATCACGATCGCCGGCGGTGCGGCGATGCACGCCCGCGTCGCCGCGACGAGCTCGGTGTCGTCGGCCAGCGGACGGATCTGCACGGCCGGCGCCGAGATGACCCGCGCACCCCGGCGCTCCAGCAGACCGGCGAGTTCCTCCCGCCGCCGGCACGCGGTGATGGCCACGCTGAACCCCGTGAGCACCGTCGCCTGGCTGGGCAACGAGGCACCCCCGACCTCGCGGTCGCCCAGCACGGTCATCCGGCTGCACGCACCTGGATCACACCCTCACGCACGCGCGCCTGGTAGCGCGCGAGCGCGAGCGAGTCGTCGTCCAGGCACCGCCCGGTGCGCAGGTCGAACACGTGCTTGTAGAGCGGCGACGCCACGGTCGGCACGTCCCCGCGGGTGCCGACGATGCCGCGCGCCATCACCGACGCCCCGGTCTTCGGGTCGAGGTTCGACACCGCGTGCACGTCGCCGTCCCAGGTCCGGAAGACCGCGACCGGCGCGGTGCCGACGAGGGCCGGAACGCCGATCTCCGCGGGCAGTTCGGCGTCCGGGAGGACGTCCACCCAGGTGTCGATCTCGGTGGACGTGAGCTCGCGGGAGTCCCTCCGCGCATCCAGAGCAGTCATACCGCACCTACTTTCAGGGTCGGACCGGCGACGAGCTGTGGCCCTCCGGACTCACCCGGCTGGGCGGGTCGGATCTGGCCGCGCTCGTCGACGAACGTGATCGTCGGATCGGGGACGTCGGGGGCGTTGACGAAGGACACGAAGCGCTTGAGCTTCTCCGGGTCCGCGATGGTGGCCGCCCACTCGTCGGCGTACGTGGCGACGTGACGCGCCATGTCCGCCTCGAGGTCGGCACAGATGCCGAGCGAGTCCTCGATCAGCACCTGCTTCAGGTACTCGATCCCGCCGTCGAGGGCCTCCAGCCACGGCGCCGTGCGCTGCAGCCGGTCGGCGGTGCGGATGTAGAACATCAGGAACCGGTCGATGTAACGGATCAACGTCTCGTCGTCGAGGTCGCGAGCGAGCTCGATCGCGTGCTTCGGCGTCATGCCGCCGTTGCCGCCGACGTAGAGGTTCCAGCCCTTCTCGGTCGCGATGATCCCGAAGTCCTTCCCGCGCGCCTCGGCGCACTCACGCGCGCACCCGGAGACCGCGGACTTCAGCTTGTGCGGCGCCCGCAGCCCGCGGTACCGCAGCTCCAGCGCGATCGCCATGCCGACCGAGTCCTGCACGCCGTACCGGCACCACGTCGAGCCGACGCACGACTTGATCGTCCGCAGCGACTTCCCGTACGCGTGCCCCGACTCGAAGCCGCCGTCCACGAGCCGCTTCCAGATCAGCGGCAGCTGCTCCGCGCGCGCACCGAACAGATCGATCCGCTGACCACCCGTGATCTTCGTGTAGAGCCCGAACTCCTTCGCGACCTCGCCGATGAGGATCAGGCCCTCCGGCGTGATCTCCCCACCGGGGATCCGTGGCACCACCGAGTACGTGCCGTTGCGCTGCATGTTCGCGAGCAGGTGGTCGTTGGTGTCCTGCAGCTTCCCGCGCTCGCCCTCGAGGACGTGCTCGTTGTAACGGCTCGCGAGGATCGAGGCGATCACCGGCTTGCAGATGTCGCAGCCGCGGCCCGTGCCGTGCGAGGCGAGGATGTCGGAGAAGCTCCGCGCACCCGTGACGCGCACGATGTCGAACAGCTCCGCCCGGCTGTAGGCGAAGTGCTCACAGATCGCCTTGCTCACCGTCACACCGAGCTTGGTCAACTCGTGGTCCAGCAGCGTCTTCAGCAGCGGGACGCAGGAGCCGCAGCCGGTGCCGGCCTTCGTGCAGCCCTTGACGTCGGGGATCGTCGTGCAGCCGTGCGCAGTCACGGCCCCGACGATCGTGCCCTTCTCCACGTTCTCGCAGGAACAGATCGTCGCCTCGTCCGGCAGCGCCACCGGGCCGATCCCCCCGCCGGACCCCGATCGCGGCGGGAGGATCAGGTCTTCCGGGTTGGCGGGGAGAGCGATGTCGGAACCGGCCATCGGACGGAGCGTCAGATACGCGGAGGCGTCGCCGACGAGCACACCGCCGAGCAGCCGCGACCCGTCGGAACTCACGACCAGCTTCTTGTACACGCGGGTGATCGGGTCCGCGTAGGTGAGCTCGAGAGCGTCCGGTGTCGTCGCGAACGCGTCGCCGAAGCTGGCGACGTCGACGCCCATCAGCTTCAGCTTGGTCGACAGGTCCGCGCCCGTGAACGGCCGGGAGTCTCCGGCGATCGCCGTCGCGGCCGTCTCCGCCATCGCGTAACCCGGCGCGACGAGACCGTAGACCACTCCCTGCGCGCAGGCGACCTCGCCGACCGCGAAGATCGCCGGGTCCGAGGTCCGGCAGTTCTCGTCCACGACGACGCCGCCGCGCGGCCCGATCTCCAGGCCGCAGGCCCGGGCGAGCTCGTCCCGCGGCCGGATGCCGGCGGAGAACACCAGCACGCCGATGTCGAGCGGCTCCGCGTCGGTCAGTTTGAGCTGCGCGACCCGGCCCCGTTCGTCGGCCACGATCTCCTCGGTCGTCGCACCGAGGTGGACGTGCACGCCGAGGTCGCGGATGTGCCGGGCGAGCATGGCGCCGCCGGCCTCGTCGACCTGAAGCGGCATCAGACGCGGCGCCATCTCGACGACGTGCGTCGTGAGGCCGAGGTTGAGCAGCGCGTTGGCCGCCTCCAGCCCGAGCAGGCCACCACCGATCACCGCGCCGGCGCTCGCGTCGACCGCAGCGGCGCGAATCGCGTCGAGGTCGTCGATCGTCCGGTAGACGAAGCAGTTCTCCGCCTCGCGCCCCGGCACCGGCGGCACGAACGGGTACGACCCCGTCGCCAGCACGAGGACGTCGTAGTCGACGACGCGGCCGTCGGCGAGGGTGACCGTACGCGCGGCCCGGTCGATCCCGGTGACCTGCGCCCGCAGCTCCAGCGTCACCGCCGGGTCGGGGTAGTGACCGTCGGGGAGCAGCGAGAGGTCCTCGGCGCTGCTGCCCGCGAAGACCGTCGACAGCGCGACCCGGTCGTAGGCCGGCCGCGACTCCTCGCCGAGAACGGTGATCTCGTAGTCGGCCGTCAGGCCGCGGTCGATCGCCGCGGTGACGAACTTGTGGCCGACCATGCCATGGCCGAGGACCACGAGAGAGCGGCGATCGGGGGCCAACGCCGACTCCTTCCACTGGGTCACGTCGTGATGGTGACCCCATGGCAACGCAGTGGCGTTTCCCGGTTGCGTCGGGATTGTTACAAGCGGCGCACCGGTCTCATCACAAGATCTCACAGCGCCGGTGCGCGCGAATTTCCCCAGGTCAGAGGCGTTTGAGTGGGCTCAGGCGGGGAACACGAGCGCGGTTGCGATCGCCGCCACGCCCTCGCCACGGCCCGTCAGACCCAGGCCGTCGGTGGTCGTGGCCGACACCGACACCGGGGCTCCGACCGCCGCCGAGAGCGCCTCCGCGGCCTCCGCCCGGCGCGGCCCGAGGCGGGGCCGGTTGCCGATCACCTGCACCGCGACGTTGCCGATCTCGAACCCGGCCTCCCGCACCCGCCGCGCGGCCTCCGCGAGCAGCGCGGAGCCCGAGGCCCCGGCCCACTCGGGCTCGGCGGTGCCGAACTGGGCCCCGAGGTCGGCGAGGCCCGCCGCGGAGAACAACGCGTCGCAACAGGCGTGCGCCGCGACGTCCGCGTCCGAATGACCGAGCAGCGCGTGCTCACCCGGCCAGCACAGCCCGGCCAGCCACAGATCGCGGCCGGGCGTCGGCAGCGTCGCGAACGCGTGGACGTCGACGCCGATACCGACCCTCATCGGATCCGGTCCGCCCGCCGCCGCGCCAGGATCGCCTCGGCGAAGACCAGGTCCAGCGGACGCGTGACCTTGAAGGCCTCCTCGCTGCCCGGCACGGTCCGGACCGCGACGCCGATCCGCTCCACCAGGCCGGCGTCGTCGGTCGCAGTGGCGTCGGTCGCCGCGGCGTCGGTCGCGGCGGCGTGGGCCTTCTCCAGCACGGCGCGCGAGAACCCCTGCGGCGTCTGGACCGCCACCAGCCCGGCCCGGTCCGGCGTCGCGACGACGATGCCGTCGTCGACCTGCTTCACGGTGTCGGTCACCGCCAGGGCGGGGATCACCGCCTCGGCGCCGGCGCGGATCGCCGCAGCGACCGCGTCGACGAGCTCGACCGGCACCAGCGGGCGCGCCGCGTCGTGCACGAGCACGCCGGTGAACTCCGGCGGCAGGCTCGCGACCGCGCGCCGCACCGATTCCTGACGCGTCGCGCCGCCAGCGACGACGGTCAGCTCGGCCGGCACGTCGTGGTCGGCCAGCATCGAGGCGACCAGGCTGACCCCGTCCGGGGGCGCGGCGACGACCACGAGTTCGACGCTTCGCGACGCCGCGACGGCCCGGACGGCGTGCACCAGGATCGGCACGCCGGACAGCTCACGCAGCGCCTTTGGCCCGCCGGGACCCAGACGTTCACCACGTCCCGCGGCGGGGACGACGGCCGCTATCCGCATGGCGGACAGCTTGCCAGTCAGGTCAGCTGGCGAGAACCTCGTCGAGAATCGCCTCGGCCTTGTCCTCATTCGTGTTCTCGGCGAGCGCGAGCTCGGAGACCAGAATCTGACGGGCCTTCGCCAACATGCGCTTCTCGCCCGCGGACAGACCGCGGTCGCGCTCACGACGCCACAGGTCGCGGACGACCTCGGCGACCTTGATGACGTCACCGGACGCCAGCTTCTCGAGGTTCGCCTTGTAGCGGCGCGACCAGTTCGTGGGCTCCTCGGTGTGCGGGGCGCGAAGCACCTCGAACACGCGGTCCAGCCCTTCCTGGCCCACCACGTCACGAACGCCGACCAGATCGACGTTGTCGGCAGGTACGCGCACTGTCAGGTCGCCCTGGGCAACCTTCAGGACGAGGTACGTCCGGTCAACGCCCTTGATCTGGCGGGTTTCGATAGCCTCGATGAGCGCTGCGCCATGGTGCGGGTACACCACCGTCTCGCCGACCTTGAACGCCATTGGTGTCGTTCCCCTTCCTTTGGCAATCCAAGAATACCACGCGCCGGAGATGGCCCCTCGGACGTTTGCGCAGGTCAGGGCCATACACAGCCGCTGATAGGTACTTGACAACCGAGAAGTGCTCGTACTCCCGCAGGTCAGCTGGACCCTGCAGCGACACGCCGAATCGTTATGACGCCGGGCACATGACCGATTCCGGGACCGATTCAGGGCTCGAATTTGTACCCGAGTCCGCGCACCGTGACGAGGTGCTTCGGGGAGCCTGGATCGGGCTCGATCTTGGACCGCAACCGCTTCACGTGGACGTCGAGCGTCTTGGTGTCGCCGACGTAGTCCGCGCCCCAGATCCGGTCGATCAACTGCCCGCGGGTGAGCACCCGACCGGCGTTGCGCAGCAACAGTTCGAGCAGCTCGAACTCCTTGAGCGGCAGCGCGACGGGTTCGCCGTTCACGGTGACCACGTGCCGGTCCACGTCCATCCGGACCGGTCCCGCGACCAGCGCCGTGGACGCCGGCTCCTCGACGTCGCCCTGCCGGCGCAGCACCGCCCGGATCCGCGCGAGCAGCTCGCGGTGCGAGAACGGCTTGGTCACGTAGTCGTCGGCGCCCATCTCCAGCCCGACGACCTTGTCGATCTCGCTGTCCTTGGCGGTCAGCATGATCACCGGCACGTTCGACTTCTGCCGCAGCGCGCGGCAGACCTCGGTGCCCGGTAGACCGGGCAGCATCAGGTCGAGCAGGACGAGGTCGGCGCCGCTGCGGTCGAACTCCTCCAGCGCGTCGGGCCCGGTGGCGGCGACGGCGACCTCGAACCCCTCCTTGCGGAGCATGTAGGACAGCGCGTCGGAGAACGATTCCTCGTCCTCGACCACCAGCAGACGGGTCACGGATACTCCTCCTCCGGAAGCCGCCGGCCGGTGCCGGAGGCCGACGTCAACAGCGGCAGACGCAGGGTGAACACCGAGCCCGAACCCTCCGAGCTCCGCACCCGGACGTCGCCGCCGTGGTTCTGGGCGATGTGCTTGACGATCGAGAGCCCGAGGCCGGTCCCACCCGTGACCCGCGAGCGGGCCGGGTCGACGCGGTAGAACCGCTCGAAGATCCGCTCGAGCTCGGAGCCGGGGATCCCGATGCCCTGGTCGGTGACGGTGATCTCGGCGAGATCGCGAGCCCGACGGACCGTCACCTCGACCCGGGTCCGCTCCGGGCTGTAGTTCACGGCGTTCTCGATGAGGTTGCCGACGGCCATGACGAGCTGAACCTCGCTGCCCCAGACCTTGAGCCCGTGCTCGCCGCCGTTGCTGATCCCGATGCCCTTCGCGGCCGCGAGTTCGAGCGTGCGGTCGATCGCCGCGTCGACGACCGTGTCGATCCCGACCGCGGCTGCGCCCTTGAGCGGGTCGTTGCTCTCCAGGCGGGACAGGTCGATCAGTTCCTGCACGAGGTGCGAGAGGCGCATCGACTCGTGCTGCATCCGGCCGGCGAACCGCACGACCGCCTCGGGGTCGTCGGAGGCGTCCTGCACCGCCTCGGCGAGCAGGCGCAGCGCCCCCACAGGGGTCTTGAGCTCGTGGCTGACGTTGGCGACGAAGTCGCGGCGGATCGCATCGACGCGGCGGGCGTCGGTCTGATCCTCGATCAGGATCAGGACGTGATCCGCGCCGAGGGGCGCGACCCGGGCACGGGCCGCGAGCGTCCCCTCGCCGACCGGACCACGCGGCAGCTCGAGCTCGGTGTTGCGGATCCGGCCGTCCCGGCGGGTGTTCCCCACGAGGTCGACGAGATCGTCGACGACGAGCCGCCCGTCCTTGACGATTCCGAACGCGTACGCGGCGGGACTGGCGCGCTGAACCTTGTCCTCGGCGTCGACGACGACCGCGAGCGACTGCAGCACCGACAGCACCTGCGCGACGCCCTGCGGCAGGCCGGACCCGGTCTCCGGCAGCGGTGGGTGGTACGCGCGGTCGCTGAACCGGTGGGCCAGCCCGGCGGCCAGGCCGATGACGAGCCCGACGAGGGCACCCAGCGCGATCAGCGAGGCGTCCACCCGGCGGCTCCCGGTCGGGGCGTCATGACACCGATGGTAGGTGGCCGGAGGAGCCCCACCGACGTGCTGAGTCCGCCGTCACGCCGCCCGCGCCCAGAGTTCACCTTGGCGACGACGGGCGTTCACCGCGGGCAGGGCAGCCTGGGAAGCATGCGGGACGCCTTCCAGGGAGAGCTCGACCATCTGCGTAACGGCCTGGTCGAGATGACCCAGCTCGTCGGGTTCGCCATGGCCCGCGCGACCACCGCCCTGTTGGAGGCGGACCTGGCCCTCGCGGAGAGCGTCATCTCGCACGACAAGACGATCGACCAGCGCCGCGACGAGCTCGAGGAGAAGGCCTGCGACCTGTTGGTCCGTCAGCAGCCCGTCGTCGCGACGGATCTGCGCACCGTGATCACCAGCCTGCAGATGACCGCGGACATCGAGCGGATGGGTGACCTCGCGCTGCACGTCGCGAAGGTCGCCCGGATGCGTTACCCGTCCTCCGCGGTGCCGCCGGAGATGGTCGCGCTGCTGATGGAGATGGGCCACCTCGCCCAACGGATCGTCACCAAGGCCGGCAGCGTCGTCGCCTCGCGCGACGTCTCGGCGGCGCTGGCGCTGGAGGCCAGCGACGACCAGATGGACCGCCTGCACGCGCAGATGTTCCGCGCGCTGATGTCACCGGACTGGCCGCACGGCATCCAGACCGCGGTCGACCTCTCGCAGCTCGCCCGCTTCTACGAGCGGTACGCCGACCACGCGGTCTCGGTCGCCCGGCGCGTGGTCTTCCTCGTCACCGGCGAGTGGCCGAACACCCCCGAGACGGAGGGGCCGGACGCGTTCACCGCCGGCCCCACGGACTGACAACTCGGACCGACCACGTGAACTGACGGTCGGTCAGCGACCCTGGTTCGCGACGGCGTTGATCGCCGCGGCGGCCGCGTCCGGGTCGAGGTACCGGCCGCCGGGCTGCACCGGGCGGAGGTCCGCGTCGAGCTCGTAGAGCAGCGGGATGCCGGTCGGGATGTTGAGGCCGACGACGGCCTCCTCGCTCATCCCGTCGAGGTGCTTGACCATCGCCCGCAGCGAGTTGCCGTGCGCCGCGACCGCGACGGTCAGCCCGGCGCGCAGGTCGGGGACGATCGCGTCGTACCAGTACGGCAGCAGCCGCTCGACGACGTCGGCGAGGCACTCGGTCCGCGGCACGATCTCCGGCGCGAGGGCCGCGTAGCGCGGGTCGTGCACCTGCGAGTACTCGTCGTCGTCCGGCAGCGGCGGGGGCGGGGTGTCGTAGGACCGGCGCCAGAGCAGAAACTGCTCCTCGCCGAACGCCTCCAGCGTCGCCTTCTTGTCCTTGCCCTGCAGCCCGCCGTAGTGGCGCTCGTTGAGACGCCAGCTGCGCCGGACCGGGATCCAGTGCCGGTCCGCGGCGTGCAGCGCGATCTCCGACGTCCGGATCGCCCGCCGCAGCAGCGAGGTGTGCACGACGTCCGGCAGGACGTCCGCCTCCGTCAGCAGGCGGCCACCTTTGGCGGCCTCCGTCTCCCCCTTGGCCGACAGATCGACGTCGACCCAGCCGGTGAAGAGGTTCTTCGCATTCCACTCGGACTCGCCGTGCCGGAGCAGGACGAGTCGATACATCGCCTCGGGCATGGCCCGCAGCCTAGGACTCGCTCGGATCCGCGGCGTCGAGGAGGTGGCGGAAGGCGTCGAGATTGTGTGTGGACTCGCCCCGCGAGACCCGCCAGGCGTGCTCCTTGCGGATCGAGGAGGCGAAGCCCCGCTCGAGGATCGGGTTGAAGCTGCCGTCCGCGTACTCGAGCACCGAGCCGAGCAGCCGGTCGAGCTCGTCGGCATCGAGGGCCTTCAGCGCGACCCGGCCGGAGAGGTAGATGTCACCGAGCTGGTCGATCATGAACGCGACCCCGTACATGCGGGCGTTGCGCTCCAGCAGCCAGCGGTAGACCTCCTCGTGGTTCTCGTCCGGCCGGCGCGCGACGAAGGCGTTGATCGTCAGGGCGTGCGGCCCGACCGCGAGCGCGCAGGTCGTCGAGAGCTTCTTCGTCCCCGGCAGGGTGACGACGAACAGGCCCGGGCGCGCCTCGGTCCAGTCGAGCTCCATCGCGTCGAGCTCCCGGCGCAGGAGCCCGCAGACCGCGGCCTGGTCGGTCGAGGAGCCCGTCATCCGCGCGCCCGCAGGGCCGCGGCGGCCGGGGAGCCGGTCATCGCGTTGGCGTAGACGCCGAGCAGGCGGGCGGCCGTCGCCGACCAGCCGAACCGGCCGGCGTGCTCGACCGCCCCGTCACCGAGGCGGCGGCGCAGGTCGTGGTCGGTGATCAGGCGGTGCAGGGCCGCGGCGTAGTCGTCGGGGTCGTGGCCGGTCACCAGCAGGCCGGACTCGCCCGCCGACACCGCGGTCCGCAGCCCGCCGACCGACGCGGCGACCACGGGCGTCCCGCAGGCCTGCGACTCGACGGCCACCAGCCCGAAGGACTCCGAGTACGAGGGGACGACGGTGACGTCCGCCGCCTGGTACCAGCGCGCCAGCTCGCGCTGCGGCAGCGCCGGGGAGAAGTGGACGAGGTCGCTGATGCCGAGTTCGACGGCCATCTTCTGCAGCTGCTCGGGCTCGGCGGTGCCGGACCCGCTCGGGCCGCCGACGACGGCGACCATCGTCCGCTGCCGGCGCGCGAGGTTACCCGCGACGAGCTTCGCGACCGCGGCGAGGAGGACGTCCGGGGCCTTGAGCGGCTGAATGCGGCCCACGAACAGGATCACGTCGTCGGTGTCCGCGATGCCGAGCTCGACGCGCGCGGCGGAGCGGCGACCGGGGACGAAGACGTCGAGGTCGACGCCGGGCGGGACCACGTCGACGCGGCCCGGGTCCGCGCCGTAGAGGTCGACGAGCTGCTCCGCCTCCTCGGCGGTGTTGGCCACGAGCCGGTCCGCGGCGTCGACCACCTGGGTCTCGCCGATGATCCGCGCCGCCGGCTCCGGGATGTCGCCCTCGGCGAGTGTGGCGTTCTTCACCTTCGCCATCGTGTGCATCGAGTGCACGAGGGGGATTCCCCACCGCTCGGCGGCCAGCCAGCCGACCTGACCGGAGAGCCAGTAGTGCGAGTGGACGAGGTCGTAGTGCCCCGGATCGCGGGTCGCCTCGGCCCGCAGGACGCCGGTCGTGAAGGCGCACAGCTGGGCCGGGAGGTCCTCCTTCGCGAGGCCCTCGAACGGCCCGGCGGTGACGTGCCGGACGGTGACTCCCGGCGCCGTCTCGACCACGGGCGGTAAGTCCGACGAGGTCGTACGCGTGAAGATCTCGACCTCGACGCCCGCCTGGGCGAGCCGTTTGGCGACCTCGACGACATAGACGTTCATCCCGCCGGCGTCACCCGTGCCCGGTTGGTCCAGGGGCGAGGTGTGCACGGAGAGAGTCGCGACGCGGCGCGGCATGACGCCGGCGACCGGCAGGACGCGCACTCGAGAACCTCCCCGATCGATCCGGAACCCCGGCTACGGCAACCGCCGCAGATCTTCCCGCATTCCGGTCAACCGAACAGCATCGCAAGGCGTCGTACGTGATGTG
The DNA here is from genome assembly GCF_000384115.1 of Sporichthya polymorpha DSM 43042. Lineage (NCBI taxonomy): Bacteria > Bacillati > Actinomycetota > Actinomycetes > Sporichthyales > Sporichthyaceae > Sporichthya > Sporichthya polymorpha. The sequence continues at coordinate 2,159,373 of NZ_KB913029.1, read as the reverse complement.
GACGAAATCGCACATCTGGTGCAAATCGCATATTCCGCATAGCGTGCCTCCCACTAGAGGTGAACATCGCTCTGGTTAGCAAGCGTCAAGGAGTCGGCAAATGGCCACAAACCGTAAGCGCGCTGCCCTCGTCGGGCTCGCATCGAGCACCCTGCTGGGCGCGACGCTGATCGCCCTCCCCTCGGAGGCGTCGGCCCGCCCGAGCGCCTGCAACAAGGGGCGCGTCATCTGCGTGAACAAGTCGACCCGCCAGCTGGCGTTCGTGGTCAACGGCCGGACGGTCATCGCGATGTCGGCGCGGTTCGGGTCCTCCCGTACCCCGACGCGCAACGGGATGTTCTCCGTCTACTGGAAGAACCGGAACCACGTGTCGAGCCTCTACGGCAGCGCGATGCCGTTCTCGATGTTCTTCAGCGGCGGCCAGGCGATCCACTACTCGTCGGACTTCGCCCGCCGCGGCTACTCCGGCGCCTCCCACGGCTGCGTGAACACCCGCGACTACGCCGCCACCCGCGCGCTGTTCAACTCGGTGCGGGTCGGCGACAAGGTGTACGTGCACTACTAGGCCGAAGGCCCGGTTCTGCGGCGACACGCCGATGATCGTTAAAACCGGACCGGAGAAATGGCAATAAAGGCTGAGGGCTTCTCACCTTCTGCCGAACACTTCGGGGTACTGCACAGTCCCCGAAAGGTTCCCCGATGGCGTCGAAGTCTCTCCGCGCGACCCTTGCCGGCGCGCTCTGCACGACCTTGCTCGGCGCCGGTCTGGTGACGGCGAGCCCGGCCGAGGCCAAGCGCGCCATGCCGCGCACCTGCTACACCGGCAAGATCATCTGCGTCGACAAGTCGAAGCGCGTGGTCCGGCTGGTGAACAACGGCAAGATCAGCGTCCGCCTCGACGCGCGCTTCGGGTCCTCGCGCACGCCGACCCGCAACGGGATGTTCCGCGTGTACTGGAAGAGCCGGAACCACGTCTCGTCCCTGTACGGCAGCGCAATGCCGTTCTCGCTGTTCTTCAGCGGCGGCCAGGCGATCCACTACTCGTCGGACTTCGCCCGTCGCGGCTACTCCGGCGCCTCGCACGGCTGCGTGAACACCCGCGACTACTCGCGGATGCGCAAGCTGTTCGACCGCACCCCGACCGGGACGCGGGTCTACATCTACTGGTGATTCCTGGTGCCGCCCCGCGGGCCGGTGCGTCCAGAAAGCTCTCAGTAGGTGCCCCGCGCAACGCCACGTAGAATCGGCGTCGGCCGTCCGTTGCATTCCCACGGGCGGCCGACGTCGTCTTCCGAGGGCGGGGGATTTCGCCACTTATGCGTCGGGTGCAGCATCACCACGTCCGGCTCAGCGCTGTGCTGGCGCTGCTCACCGCCGCGTCCCTGACCGGCGGCCTCGCGCTGGCCGGTCCGGCCGCGGCCGATCCGCTCCCGCCGCCGCTGGGCCCGTCGCAGTCCGAGCCCGCGGAGCCAACGCCGTCGCAGGTCGACACGACCGAGGACAAGCCGATCCGTCCCGGTGAGGGTGAGCCGATCCTCGCCGCCGGCGACGAGGGCAGGGCGGTCAAGGTCCTGCAGGTCCGGCTGCAGCGCGTCGGCGTGCGGGACATGCCGACGACCGGTCTCTACGGCAAGGAGACCGTCGCGCAGGTGAAGTCGTTCCAGAAGCAGCTGAAGTTCGCCCGTACCGGGGCCGTCGACGAGGCGACGCTGAAGGCACTCGAGGCGCGCACCGGCAAGGTCGACCAGATCGCCCTCGCCACCGGCGCGGACAAGCCCTACGGCGGCCGGCTGCCGGCGAGCTGCCTGCGCGGCAAGGTCGTCTGCGTCGACCAGCGCGCGCGGACCGTGCGCTGGGTCGTGAACGGCAAGGTGAAGATGCGCCTCGACGCCCGGTTCGGGTCGACCGAGACCCCGACGCGGGAGGGCGTCTTCGTCGTCCAGCGCAAGAGCCGCGACCACGTCTCGTCGCTGTACCACACGTCGATGCCGTTCGCGCTGTTCTTCGACGGCGGCCAGGCCGTGCACTACTCGCCGGACTTCGCCCGCCGCGGCTACGCCGGCGCCTCGCACGGGTGCGTGAACACACGCGACTACAACTCGATGGAGACGCTGTTCGGCCGCGCGAAGCTCGGCGACCGCGTCGTCGTCTACACGAGCCGCTCGCCGGAGCAGCTTCAGAAGAACAAGAAGAAGTAGCTACCAGCCGCCGGTGCCGCGGGGCTTGCGGCCGCCGCCGCCACCGCGGGGGCCGCGGTAGGTCTGGACGGCCGGGCGGACGTCGAGGATGTAGATCAGCGCGATCACGGTTGCCGCGATGACGAACGTGAACGTCACGCTCGAGAGCAGCAGGGTCGTGCCCGCCGCGACGCCGGTGAGGATCATCCAGAACTGCTTGGTCTTCTTGCCGGCCGCGACGAAGGCGTTCGTCGGGCGGATCAGGCAGTCGACGAACGCGTAGAGGTGCAGCGCGAACAGGGCCAGGGTCCCGAGGCCGGCCGCCGATTCCGGAGGTAGGAACCAGATATCCACGCCCACACCCTTCCGGTCCCGCCCGCCGTGGCCGCTGCGGCCGCAGCACCCGTCGCGGGAAGCCTAACGAAACACCCGGTCGGGAGCCGGGTGCGGCTCCCGACCGGGTGTCGGGTCGTACATCTGACCCCTGGTCAGGGGTCGGGGGATCGATCAGGTGATCGGTCCGGAATGCGTCAGTCGCCGACCTTGTCCGCGGTCGCGTTGGCAGCGCTGCGGGCCTTGGTGGCCGTCTTGCGGGCCGAGGTGGCCGTGCTCTTGGCCGCGGTGGCGGTCTTCTTGGCGCCCTCGGTGGCGGTGCCACGGACGTTGCGGGCCTTGCTGATCGTGGTCTTGGCCTGGTCGACCAGGTCCTTGGTGGACTTCTGGGTGCGGACGCGCTTGAGGATGTCCTCGCCGCGCTTGGCGAGCTCCTCGTAACGCTCGTCAGCGGCCTTGACCTGGGTGTCGACGCGGTCGGTCAGCTTGTCGCCGATCTTGCGGGCCTCCTTGGGGAGGTCGACGAGCTTCTCGGCGAACTGCTTCGGCAGCTTGGTGGCGCGCTCGCGCAGGCCCGCGTCCTCGGCGGTCGGACGGAGGCTCTTGACCTTCTCGACGGCCAGGTCGCCGACGCCGGCGAAGGCGTAGAGCGGCTTCGGGCCGGTCAGGGTCTTGGCGAAGTCGGTGTAGGTCTTGCGGATCTCGGCGGTGCTGGCCATGACTGGCTCCCTCTCACTTCGGTTCGGCCGGCTCGGCACCGGCTGCGGTGTCGGACTCGGGTCCGGCCGTCAGCTCGTTCTCTCTGCGGAACGAGTCGTACACGTCCAGGAGCACGCTCTTCTGTCGCTCGGACAGGTGCGGATCCGCGAGGACGACCGTGGCGTACTCACTGCTGGAGTCGTCCCGTTCGTCGAGGATTCCGGCGTGCATGTAGAGCTGCTCCGCCGAGATCCGCAGCCCCTTGGCGAGCTGCTGCAGGATCTCCGCGGACGGCTTGCGCAGCCCACGTTCGATCTGACTGAGGTAGGGGTTGGAGACCCCCGCAACCGCCGCCAGCTGACGGATCGACAGCTTGGCGCTCTTGCGTTGCTCCCTCAGGTACTCCCCGAGGCCGCCGGGAAGCGTTGCCATGTCGCCATGCTTGCGCAGGGTGCTAACAATTGCAAGCACACAGGCAGCACCAGGCCGGTGACCTGCATCTCAGGCCGAATTGGCCGGCTTTCTGTTGGGTCCGACTCAGCCGGCGAACCCGAGGAACCGGCGCGCGTCCGAGCCGGTGATCGGGGGCCGTTGGGCGAGCTGCGCGAGCGTCGCGGCGCGCTCGACGAGCTCGGCGTTGTCCCGGACCGGGCGCCCCTTCGCGAACGTCACCGTGTCCTCGAGCCCGACGCGCAGGTGGCCGCCGGCCGCGAGCGCGGCGAACGCGACGGGCAGCGCGGTGCGCCCGATGCCGGTGGCGGTGAACGTCGCCTCCGCGGGCAGCGCGCCCGCGACCGTGACGAGCGTCGCCGCGTCGCCCGGCATGCCGCCGGGGACGCCCATCACGAGGTCGGCGTGGACGCGGCCGTTCGGCGGCGGACCGTAGGTGTCGAGCAGGCGGCGCATCGTCGCGACGTGGCCGAGGTCGAACAGCTCGAACTCCGGGACGACGCCGAGGTCCTGCGCCTTGCGGTAAAGCTCGACGATCAGCGACCACGGGTTCGAGAAGACGTCGTCGCCGAAGTTCACCGTGCCGCAGGTGAGCGAGCAGGAGTCGGGCTGCGCGTCGAGGACGGCGAGGCGTTGCTCGAACGAGTCGGTGACCCCGCCGCCGGTCGAGAGTTGGACGAGCAGGTCGGTCTCGGCGCGGATCGCGGCCACCGCCTCGGACAGCTTCCCGACGTCGAGGCAGGAGCGGTCCTGCTCGTCGCGCAGGTGGACGTGGATCATCCCCGCGCCGGCCGCGGCGCACGCCTTCGCGGTCGTCACGAGTTCATCGAGGGTCGTCGGCAGGTTCGGGTGCTCGGCCTTGGCCAGCTCCGCACCCGTGGGCGCGACGGTGATCAGGGTGCCGGTGGGAAGGGCCTGGACTGAGGCCTGGAGTGGCTGCGCGGACATGTGAACCACAATCGCAGGATGCGAGCAGTGGTGCAGCGGGTCAGCCGCGCGAGTGTCACCGTCGACGGCCGGATCGTCGGCGCGATCGAGCAGCCCGGCCTGTGCGCCCTCGTGGGCGTCACCCACGACGACAGCCCGGCGATCGCGGACAAACTGGCCGAAAAGCTCTGGGGGCTGCGGATCCTGGACGGCGAGAAGTCCTGTTCCGACCTCGACGCGCCCCTGCTCGTCGTCAGCCAGTTCACGCTCTACGGCGACGCGCGCAAGGGCCGCCGCCCGACCTGGATCGCGGCCGCCCCCAGCCCCGTCGCCGAGCCCCTGGTCGACGCCGTCGTCGCCGGCCTCCGCTCCCGCGGCGCCACCGTCGCGACCGGCGTCTTCGGCGCGGACATGAAGGTCGAGCTCGTCAACGACGGCCCCTTCACCGTCCTCCTCGACCTCTGACCCAGCCCCGCCCCGCCCGTCACACTGGGGGTGTCACCCTTTGTTCGCTGTTGATAAGGGGTGTCACCCCTTATCAACGGCTGATGCGGATGAGGCGACGGCGAAGCGGATCTGACGGGTCATCGGGTCGGCGGTGACGAGGCGGGCGTCGACGGGCTCGCCGAGGGGGAGGCCGGGGCCCTCGACCTTCGCCTCGACGTAGGGGTCGGCGACGACGAGGGTGCCGGCGGTCCGGTCGTTGTTGGTCGCGACGACGGTGCCACCGAACGTCTCGCCGACGCGCTGGGCGAGCAGGCCCGCCTCGACGAGGTTGAGCACCTCGGCGGAGAAGGAATTGACCGCGCGGCCGCCCTCACGCATCCGCTCGGGCAGGCCGGGCAGGGCGGCACGGACCCACTCCGGGACCTCGGCGTCCGCACAGACCGCGAGGCAGACCTCGGCGGCGTAGCGGTCCGCGAGCCGGCGCAGCGGGGCGGTGACGTGCGTGTAGGGCGCGGCGATCGCGGCGTGCTCCGCGTCGGCCGGGGCTCCGACGCCGGCCGCGGCGTCGAAGGCGACGTAGCCGGCGCCGCGGAACAGCGTCGTGCACGCGCGCAGCATGGCGGGGGCCCGTGGCGCGCTCGGGTCGATCGCGCGGACGAACTCCGGGTACGGCTGTCCGGCCGGCCACTCGAACCCGAGGGCGTGGGCGCGGCGGCGCAGCTCCGCGACCGCGTCGTCCGCCGGCGGCGGGAGCGTCCGCAGGACGCCGATCCCGGCGTCGAGCATCAGCCGCGCGGCGGCGGTGCCGGTCAGCAGGGAGAGCTGCGCGTTCCACGTCTCGACCGGCGTCTGCAGCCGCGCGCGCAGGCGCCACCCGTCCCCGTTCGCGACGTCGACGACCTGCTCGGGCAGCGGCAGGCTCACCCCGCCCCGTCGGCGTTCGGCCGCCAGTCGCAGCTCGCCGAGAGTCCGCAGCCGCTCGATTCCGGGGGCGGCGACACCGGCGTCCACCTGCTCCTGGACGGCGTCGTAGGCCAGCTTCGCCCGCGAGCGCACCAGGGCGCGCTCAACCCGGGTCTCGACGAGCTCACCGGCGTCGTCGAGGTCGAGGGTCCAGAGCACGGCCGGCCGGTCGACGTCCGGAAGCAGGCTGGCCGCGCCCTCGGAGAGCTCGGGCGGGTGCAGCGGCAGCCGCCGGTCCGGGGCGTAGCGGGTCTCCACGCGGCGCTGGGACTCGACGTCGACCGGGTCACCGGCGCGGACGAACGCGGCGACGTCCGCGATCGCGTAGTGCAGCCGGAATCCGGAGCCTCGGATCTCGATCGCGAAGGCCTGGTCAAGGTCCTGCGAGGACTCCGGGTCGAGGGTCACGAGCTCGATGTCACGGCGGTCGGCGCGCGCCCCGCCGTCGGCCGCACCGGCCCGCTCGGCCGCGGCGAGCACCTCGGGCGGGAACGCCACGGGAGCCTGCAGGTCCTCCGTCAGCTTCTCGAACGCCGGCGGGTACCAGGGCGGCAGGGCCGCGACGGCAATCTTCGGTCGTGGCACCTGACAGTCCGTCAGACCTCAGGCCTCGACGACGACTTCGGCGGCCGCGGGAACGCCGCCGGCCAGCAGGGTCGCGTCGTGCGGGGTGTTCCGCTTGATCACGCCGAGCGCGATCGGCCCGAGCTCGTAGTGCCGGGCGGAGCTCCCGACGAACCCGATCGCCCGACCGTCGAGGGTGATCTCGGCGCCGTGGGGCGGCAGCTCCAGGTCGCTGCCGTCGAGGTGGAGGAAGACCATCCGCCGCGGCGGCCGGCCGAGGTTGTGGACGCGCGCCACCGTCTCCTGCCCGCGGTAGCAGCCCTTGTTCAGGTGCACGGCCGGTTCGAGCAGGCCGAGCTCGTGTGGGATCGTCCGGTGGTCGGTCTCGAAGCCGAGGCGCGGCACGCGCGCCGCGATCCGGAGCGCCTCGTGCGCCCACACCCCGGCGAGCGGTCCGACGGCGTCGGCCAGCCGGCCGCGCGGAACCAGGACCTCCCGGCCGGCGTACTCGCCGAGCGCCTCGGTCGGGCGGGCGTGGTGCCAGGCGTGCTCCTTGCCGGGGACGTCCGCCCCGCCCGCGGGGACCCAGACCGCGGCCCACTCCGCGGTCACGTCGGCGACCTCGACGCGGAGCAGAAAACGCATCTTGTCGAGGAACGCGACGAGCTCCGGCGCCGTCCCGGGCTCGACGGTGATCCACGCGGCCTCGCCGTCGTCGACGACGTGCAGGTCGTGCTCGATGTGCCCGTGCGGGCTCAGGACCAGCGCCTGGGCGGCCGCGCGCGGCGCGAGGTCGGACAGGTGCTGGGTCGTCAGCGAGTGCAGCCAGGTCAGGCGGTCCGGGCCGGAGACCCGGACGACCCCACGGTGCGAGAGGTCGACCGCGGCTTTCCCGAGCGCGAGGTCGCGCTGCTCCCCGTAGGGGTCGCCGTAGTGGGCCGCGACGCCGGCGTCCGGGCCGTCCGCGGCCACGGCCCCGGGGCGGGTCAGCAGCGGCGAGGTGAGCACATCGGTCGACACGCCTCCCACTGTATGCAGCACCCGCTCGCGGTGCCGGGGCGCGTCAGAGGTCGCGGGCGAGGATCTGCTCGGTACGGGTGGCGTCGTACGGGAACGGGCCGGGTTCGGACTCGAGCGTGAAGCCGTGTCGCGCGTACAGCGCACGGGAGGCCACCAGACCACTGCAGGTCCACAGCATCATCCGCCGGTAGCCGACCTCGGTCGCGAACTCCAGACAGGCCCGGATCAGCGCCAGCCCGACGCCGCGACCGCGCGCGTCCGGCTCGGCGAGGAAGAAGCGCAGCTGCGCCGTCTCCTCGTCCTTGCGGGCGCACGCGATCGACCCGACGGGCCGGTCGTCGAGCTCGGCGATCCAGACCGCCTCGCGGGCCGGGTCGAAGTGCTCGGCGAGCTCGCCCACCGCGTGGGCGACGTACGCCTCGTAGTCGGTGCCCCAGCCGTACTCGGCGAAGTACAGCGCGCCGTGGCGGGAGATGATCCAACCCCAGTCCCCGGGCCGCGGCCCGCGCAGCCGCACATCACTCATGGTGATGGTCCGTCAGGCCTTGCTGACGGCAGTCCCGGCACCGGCCGTAGATCGCGAAGTGCTCCAGGTCGACCTCGAAACCCTCCGTCTCCTGCAGGGTCGCGGTCAGCGACGTCGCAACCGTCGACTCGACCTGCGACACCGCCCCGCAGTCCCGGCACACCAGGTGCAGGTGGTGGGAGTGCCCGGCCGGGTGGTACGACGGCGCCCCGTGCCCGAGGTGCGCGTGGCGCACCAGGCCGAGCTCCTCGAGCAGTTCCAGCGTCCGGTACACCGTCGAGATGTTGATCCCGCTCGCGGTCTCCTGCACACGCGCGCAGACCTGCTCGGGCGTCGCGTGCTCGAGCTCGGTGACCGCGGCCAGGACGAGTTCGCGCTGCGGCGTCAGGCGGTAGCCCTTCTCCCGCAGCATCGTGCGCCAGTCCTGGCTCATGGCCTCACCCCGCCGGAGCCCGCTGAAGCGCGGCGGAGATGTGCGGCTGGAGCTGCTCGCCCATCGCCTCCATCTCGTAGACCCACATCAGCTCGCCGTTCACCAGTCCGTAGAGCCGGTGGCCGCGGCGGTAGTCCTTGGCGGACTCGACCTTCATCACGCCGGTCGTCGCGAACTCGATCCGCGGACCGCGGATCTCCCCGATCATCGCCTCCAGGAAGCCGGTCGGGTGGGAGAGCAGCACCTCGAGCGGGGTGCCCTCCTGGTCGTCGCGCTTGTCGTCGGGGCGGGGACGCCAGAAGCCGGTCTCCATGTTCAACGGCCCGAGCTCGTTGCCGGCCTGGTCGATCTCCCAGGAGCGCGAGATGTAGTGCAGGAACGGCTTGCCGTTCTGCGCGAACTCGACGCGCTGCTTGAACAGCCGGCGCTGGATCGTCGGGTACTCGACGACGCCCTCGCCCTCCCAGGCGCCGAGCAGGAACGCCAAGGGCATGTTGGCCGGGTGGAGGTTCGGCGGAATCTCGAACACCGCGCGAGTCTACGGTCGCCGCCCGCTCAGTAGGTTGGCCGTATGGCTCGTTCCCTGGTCGTCAAGGTCACCGCCGGCGCCGACGCCCCTGAGCGGTGCGCCCAGGCCTTCACCGTCGCCTCCGTCGCCGCCGCCTCGGGCCTCGACGTCTCGCTCTGGCTCACCGGCGAGAGCTCGTGGTTCGCCCTCCCGGGCAGGGCCGCGGAGTTCGAGCTGCCCCACTCCGAGCCGCTGGAGGACCTGCTCGCGACGGTCCTGGAGCTCGGCCGCGTCACCCTGTGCACCCAGTGCGCGGCCCGCCGGGACATCGGCCCCGACGACGTGCTGGACGGTGTCCGCATCGCCGGGGCCGCCGTCTTCGTCTCCGAAGCCTGCGCCGACGACGCCCAGGCCCTCGTCTACTGACCGCCCCTCCCCTACTGACCCACCCCCTCCCCCACGAAAGCGCACATCCGTACGCGATTTCGCCGGATTAGGCGTACGCAACTGCGCTTTCGTGGGACCGCTGGACGGGTGGGCGCACCGTTATCCACAGATCGTGGGTGGGGGCGAGCGGGAGGCGACGAAATCGGCGACGCTTCCGCGCCATGTGGATCCCCCGCGAGCCAACGCCGGCCGAAGCACCCGTCGAGGCCGTGAGAAGGAACGACGCCCTCGGCGCCGGGATGAAGCGGCGTCAACTGGAGGACCGGCGTCGGCATCGCCGCGTCGCGCGGGGGTTGTGGGTCCCCGCCGACGTGCCCGACAACCTGTGGCAGCGATGCGGGGCGCTCCGCGCCGGGCTGCCCCGAGATGCCGTGTTCAGCCACTACACGGCCGCGTCGCTGTACCGGGTGACGGTGCCCGACGAGCCGCTGATCCACGTCTGCACGATGCAGCCCGTCGAGCCGCGGATCGGGGGCGTGGTCGCCCACCGCATTCTCACTCTCGGCGACGGCGACTCCTGCTGGTTGCGCGGTCTCCGTGTGACGACGCCAGGCCGTACGTTCCTGGACCTGGCGGCCCGTCTTGACCTGCTCTCCCTCGTCATCGCGGGTGACGGACTCGCGGCGCGGGCCGAGAACGGCGTTTCGGACCTGCGGGTGACGGTCGAAGCCGGAGTCGGCCGCCGCGGCGTCAAGCTCGCGCGCACCGCGCTCCCACTGCTCGATCCGGCGTCGAAGTCCCCGATGGAATCGCGGCTGCGCTTCCTCGTCGTCACGGCCCTGCTCGGCCCGGTGCTGGTGAACAAGCCCGTCTTCGACGACGCCGGCGAGATGTTCGCCGAACCGGATCTGCAGTTCGCCGACTTCAAGATCGCGATCGAGTACGAAGGGGATCACCACCACCTCGACGAGGGGCAGTGGCGACGCGACATCAAACGCGACGAGCTCTACCGCGTCCACGGTTGGATCCTGATCAAGGTCACGAAGATGGACCTGCTGGTCCGGCCGGCGACCGTGATCGAGCGCATCCGCGACGCGCTCATCAGCCGCGGCTGGCGTCGCCCGTAGACCCGCCGCGCCACCGTGCCCCGCGCCCACCTGAGGACGCACGAAAGCGCAGTCCCGTACGGAAAAATTGGCGAATACGCGTACGCAACTGCGCTTTCGTGGGAGAGCCGGGAGCCCTAGAGGACGACCTCGACCTCGGCGATCTCGCCCCGGGCGGCGACGACCGGGCGGTCGACGGAGGCGCCGGGGGCGAGGGTGCGGAGGGTCCAGTCCCCCGGGCCCGCGAAGAAGCGGAACTGCCCGGTGGCGGAGGTCGGGACTTCGGCGGTGAACTCACCGGTGCGGTCGAGGAGCCGGACGTAGGCGTTCGGGACGCCGATGCCGTCGCGGGTGACGATCCCCTGGATGATCGCCTCCTTGCCGACGTCGACGTTCGCCGGCAGCGCCGGGCCGCCCGGGGTCGCGCCGCACATCAGGCGACCCCGCCGTCCGGGCCACCGGGCTCGTCGCCGAGCGCGATCGGGACGCCGACGAGCGCGCCGTACTCGGTCCACGAGCCGTCGTAGTTCCGGACGCTCGGCTGCTCGAGGATCTCGTGCAGCACGAACCACGTGTGGGCCGAGCGCTCGCCGATGCGGCAGTACACGACCGTGTCCTTGCCGAAGTCCAGCCCCGCGTCCCCGTAGAGCTCCCGCAGTTCCTCGTCGGACCGGAAGCTGCCGTCGTCCTTCGCGGTCTTCGACCACGGGACGTTGACCGCCGTCGGGATGTGGCCCGGGCGCTGCGAACCCTCCTGGGGCAGGTGCGCCGGGGCGAGGATCCGCCCGGCGTACTCGTCCGGAGACCGGACGTCGATGAGGTTCAGCGTGCCGATCGCGTTGACCGCGTCGTCCCGGTACGCCCGGATCGACGGGTCCTGCTCCTGCGCCACGTAGGTGGTGACCGGACGCGTCGGCACCTCGGTGACGAGCTCGCGGGAGTCCAGCTCCCACTTCTTGCGACCGCCGTCGAGGAGCTTGACGTCCGCGTGGCCGTACAGCTTGAAGTACCAGTACGCGTAGGCGGCGAACCAGTTGTTGTTCCCGCCGTACAGGACGACGGTGTGCTCGTTGCCGATGCCACGCTCGGAGAGCAGCTTCTCGAACTGCTCCTTGTTCACGAAGTCACGGCGGACCGGGTCCTGGAGGTCGTCCTTCCAGTCGATCCGGACGGCGTTACGGATGTGGCCCTTGTCGTAGGCGGCGGTGTCCTCGTCGACCTCGACGATAACGACGTTGGGGTCGTCGATCCGGGCCTCGACCCAGTCGGCGTCGACGAGCGCGTCAGCGCGGCTCATGGCAATAATCCTTCCACAGCGGAGTACAGGAAATGTCGCGGCAGCGCGCCAGAGCGAATCGGCGCGCGATGTGGAGAGCGCGAGAAGAGAACGGAGGCGGCGTCAGGCGCAGCGACACAAGCACGTGGCCACGCGGCACAGGTCGACCGCGCGCCGTTTGGTCAGAACTGCAGGCCGGCACACAGGCTCCATGCTACGTACCGGCGCGGCGGAGTGCGGACGTGACCTCCGGCACGGGACCCCAGAGCCCCCACGCCGCGGTCATGTCCTCGCTGGAGAGCTGCAGGTCCTCGCCGTCGAAGCTGAACTCGATGCCCGCCTCGGTCGGCTTGATCCGGATGTTCAGGCCCTCGGGGATCTCGCGCAGCGGGTACCGGATGTCCGGGATCAACCCGGACACGGGGGCCGCCACCCCGTCGACGGCCACCTTCTCGGCGCGGATCAGCAGTTCATTGCCGACGATCCGCGGCTTGCCGGTCGCCGACGCGGTCCGCGTCTGCCCGGCGAACCGGACGTCCCCGCTGACCTTCACCAGGTTGTCCCCGCCGTAGGACACCCGGAACCCGCGGGCGGCCTCGGTCGCGGCCTCGTAGGAGATCCGCCCGCCACCGGACAGCGACTCGACGTGCGCCCCGGAACCCTTGCGCTGGACCCCCGTCAGGACCGCGCTGATGCGCTCGACGCGGATCTGCCCGGCGTCGGCGTCGCGGATGTCGACCTCGACGTCGTCGAACTTCTGGCTGATCAGTTGCGGCAGGAACGGGAAGCCTTTGATGTCGACCGACGGCTCGTCGGGCGTCGACAGGCTGGTCTGGATCTGACCGGCGACGATCCGCTGCACGACGTACTGACCACCGCGGTCCGCGACGAGCAGGAGCACGACGAGGACGAGGCCGCTGACGAGCCAGAACCGGGGACGGAACATCGGGCTATCCCACCAGCAGGCGGCCGAGCACGTACGCAGCAGGGGCGGCGAGGACCAGCGGGAGGGCGGAGCCCATCACCAGAACGGCCTCCCCCGACCGCCGCGCCTGCCGGGAGGCCTGCCGCCGGGCCTGCCGGCTCGCGGCCCGTCCGGTCGCGGCGGGAGCGCCCGCCGCGGCGCGCGCGGCCTCGGCGGCGACGTCGTAGGCGGTGAACGTGGCGGCACGCCGGCCCATCACCGCGAGCACCGCGGCGCCGGCGGCGATGCCGACGGTGTACCCCGCGTCCATGTCCCCGGCGACGAAGCCGGCGCCGGCGCCCGCGGCGGTCCCGACGACCAGGGCGAGCGGGTCGGCGACCGCGGCCGCCAAGGGCGACGCGACGACGGCCGACGCCGCCCCGGCGGCCACGATCGCGGTGATCGTCACCGCCTCCCCGTGGGTGGCGGCGCGTTCGGCGACCAGCGCCGCGGCGACCACCGAGAGCGTGATCGCCATCAGGATCGCGGTCAGGGACGCGGTGACCCGGCCCTTCTTGTCCTTGCGCGTGAACTGGTGGATCAGGGCCAGCACGAGCGCCGGGCCGAGCACCCCGGCCAGCGGGCCGAGCGAGATGTCCGAGCCGCGCTCGATCATCGCGGCGTCCGCCGTCGCGCCCGCCCCGATCGCGAGCAACGCCCCGACCTCCTTGCCGGGGACGTCGACGATCGCGAACCAGCCGAGCACGAGCAGGATCTGGGCGAGCAGGACGGCGACCCCGAGCGCGGTCTGCCCGAGCAGTGAGGCACCGACGCCGACGGCAGCGGCCAGCACGGCCAGCAGCGGGCCGGTCACCCGCCGGCGAAGGGGGGCAGGACCTCGACGACGCCGCCCTCGGGCAGCTTCACCTCGGCGTGGTCCCGGGTGCCGACGGGGTCGGAGTCCACCACGAACGAGCAGACGCCGATCACCCGGGCGAAGTCGGGCCCGTGGGCCGCGCGGGCGGCGTCGAGCGCCTCCGCCAGCGTCGCCGCGTCGTACGGCTCACTGTCGGTGCCGGCCGCCGCCTTGGCAGCGGCCCAGTAGCGGATCGTCCCCTGTGCCATTTCCCCATCCTGCCTGGCGCGGGCCACTCCGGCGAGAGCCACCCCACAGGCACCACGCCCCGGATGGACGGCGCAGTTCACACCAACGAAACACGGAGCGTGTTCCCTGGTCTCTTCCAGCGGCAACGGCGCCCCACGGATGTGGGATTCTTGAATTCGGTCACCTGCGCGTAACAGCGCCGCCCCGGAGGAGGCCACTCACCGGTGAGCACCCTGTTGCTGCTGTCGAACTCGATGCAGCCCTCCGCCGAGGTGCTGCCTGCCCTCGGGCTCCTGCTGCACAACGTGCGGGTCGCCCCCGCGGAGGTCAGCGCCCTCCTCGACACCCCGCCCGTGGACGCCGTGCTCATCGACGGCCGCCGCGACCTGCCCCAGGTCCGCAGCCTGTGCCGGCTGATCCGGACGACCGGCATCGACTGCCCCCTCCTGCTCGTTGCCACCGAGGGCGGCCTGGCCGCCGTCACGGCCGACTGGGGCGTGGACGACGTCGTGCTGAACACCGCCGGCCCGGCCGAGGTGGAGGCCCGGCTGCGGCTCGCGATCGGCCGCCTCGCCGCCGCGGCCGCCGACGACGGCCCGGACGAGATCCGCAGCGGCGACCTCGTCATCGACGAGGCGACGTACACCGCCAAGGTCCGCAACCGTTTCCTCGACCTCACGTTCAAGGAGTTCGAGCTCCTGAAGTTCCTCGCCCAGCACCCCGGCCGCGTGTTCACGCGCGCCCAGCTGCTGCAGGAGGTCTGGGGCTACGACTACTTCGGCGGCACCCGCACGGTCGACGTCCACGTCCGGCGCCTGCGGGCCAAGCTCGGCAGCGAGCACGAGTCGCTGATCGGGACGGTCCGCAACGTCGGTTACCGGTTCGTCGTGCCGAACTCGCCCTCGGGCCGCGGCAACGACATCCCGACCGACCTCGACCTCGATCTGACCGGCGACTCCGACGGCGGGGACGACGACCCCGACCCGGCTCCCGGCCGGACCGCGGTGGCCCCGCCCGAGCAGCGTGGGGGCGGCGGGCCCTCCTGACCCGGCGGGCCGCCAACCCCGGCGGGGCGATCTAGGGTGACGGCCCATGGCCGGAACCACCGAGCTCGGACCCCCGGACGCCCCCACCCGCGCCGCGATCGCGGAGCTGGCGGCCGCGGCCGGGGCCGTCGACGGGCGTGAGCCGTTCACCGAGCAGACCCGGCTGGTGCTCGCCGCCGTCGGTGCCGGCCGAGCCGCCGGCTCCGAGCGGGTCGTCCACGTCGTCCGGCGGGACGGGTCCGGCCGCGTCGTCGGGTACGCCCAGCGCGACGCCGCGGGGACCACGGAACTCGCCGTCCACCCCGACGCCCGGCGCGCCGGTCACGGGCACGCGCTGCTGACGGCCCTGCTGGGCGGCCCGGACCTCCGGGTCTGGGCGCACGGGCCCCACCCGGCCGCGGGGCCCCTGGCCGCCGCGGTCGGCCTGACCCCGGTCCGGGAGTTGTGGCGGATGCGCCGCCCGCTCCCCCTCGGCCCCGACGCCGACGCGCCCGGCGCCGTGCCGCTGCCCGACGGCGTCCGGGTCCGGACCTTCGAGGTCGGCCGCGACGAGGACGCCTGGCTCGCCCTGAACGCGACCGCGTTCGCGGCCCACGGCGAGCAGGGCCGCCTGACCCGCGCGGACCTCGACGCCCGGATCGCCACCGACTGGTTCTCCGCCGCCGGGTTCTTCCTGGCCGAACGCGGCGAACTCGGCGCCCCGGACGGCACCGGTCGGCTGGTCGGCTTTCACTGGACGAAGGTCCACCTGGCCGCGGGCGGGGAACCGGCCGCCGGCGAGATCTACGTCCTCGGCGTCGACCCCGGCGAGCAGGGCAACGGGCTGGGCCGCTCGCTGTCCCGGATCGGGCTGCGCCACCTGGCCGACCAGGGCCTGACCTCGGTCCTGCTGTACGTCGACGCGGACAACACCTCCGCCGTCGCCGTCTACACCCGCCTCGGGTTCCGCACCGAGGCCGTGAGCGTCATGTACGCGGCCACCGGACCCGACAACTCCCACAGCTGACCGAACCCTGGCGGGGACTGCTCCGGCCGGCCGCCTGCCGGTCACCTGTTGTTCACCCGTCACCGAAACCGTGTGACGCTATGACCGTGACTGCCGCGTCGGCCTCCGACCCCAGCCCCGCCGCCTTGCGCAGCGTGCCGGCGCCGGTGCCCGACGAGCTCGAACTCGGCCCCGACGCGTTCCTCGACCGCGAGGCGAGCTGGCTGGAGTTCAACTCCCGGGTCCTGGAGCTCGCGGAGGACCAGAGCCTCCCGCTGCTCGAGCGCATCCGCTTCCTCGCGATCTTCGCCTCGAACCTCGACGAGTTCTTCATGGTCCGCGTGGCCGGGCTCAAGCGCCGGATCGCGGCCGGCGTCGCCGTGACCTCGACGAGCGGCCAGGCGCCGCTGGAGATCCTCGAGCAGATCTGGGCGCGGTCCGGTGAGCTCGCCCAGCGGGCGGCCCGCTGCTTCCGCCGCGACCTGCTGGTCCGGCTCGCCGACGAGAACATCTCCATCCTGCGGTGGGACGAACTCACCGACGAGGAGCAGAACACCCTCCACGGGCTGTTCCGGGACAAGGTGTTCCCGGTGCTGACGCCGCTCGCGGTCGACCCGGCGCACCCGTTCCCCTACATCTCGGGGCTCTCGCTCAACCTCGCGGTCGTCGTCCGCAACCCGGCCACCGACCGCGAGAACTTCGCCCGCGTCAAGGTGCCGCCGCTGCTGCCCCGGTTCATCGCCGCCTCGGACTCCCGGTTCGTCCCGCTCGAGGACCTGATCTCCGCGCACCTGCAGGAGCTCTTCCCCGGCATGGTGATCGAGGCCCACCACGCGTTCCGCGTCACGCGCAACGAGGACTTCGAGGTCGAGGAGGACGACGCCGAGAACCTCCTCCAGGCGATCGAGCGGGAACTGATGCGGCGTCGGTTCGGCCCGCCCGTCCGGCTCGAGGTCGACGCGAGCATCGACGAGGACGCCCTCGACCTGCTCGTGCGCGAGCTCGGCGTCAGCCCCGCCGAGGTCGTGGCCTCGCCCGGTCCGCTCGACCTGTCGGGGCTGCACGCGATCGCCGACATCCCCCGCGCCGACCTGCACTTCCCGACGTTCGTGCCCACCACCCACCCGCACCTCGCGGCCGTCGAGAGCGCGAAGGCGGCCGACGTGTTCGCCGCGATGCGCGCCCGGGACGTCCTGCTCCACCACCCGTACGACTCGTTCTCCACGAGCGTCCAGGCCTTCATCGAGCAGGCCGCCGCGGACCCGCACGTCCTGGCGATCAAGCAGACGCTGTACCGGACCAGCGGTGACTCCCCGATCGTCGACGCCCTGATCGACGCCGCCGAGGCCGGCAAGCAGGTCGTGGTCCTGGTCGAGCTCAAGGCCCGCTTCGACGAGCAGGCCAACATCACCTGGGCCCGCAAGCTGGAGCAGGCCGGCTGCCACGTGGTCTACGGCCAGGTGGGCCTCAAGACCCACTGCAAGCTCGCGCTGGTCGTGCGCGAGGAGGGCGAGCGGTTGCGCCGCTACTGCCACATCGGGACCGGCAACTACAACCCGAAGACGGCCCGTCAGTACGAGGACTTCGGCCTGCTCACCACAGATCCGGTGGTGGGCGAGGACGTCGCGAACCTGTTCAACCAGCTCTCCGGCTACGCCCGGGGCACCTCGTTCCGGCGGCTGCTGGTCGCGCCGCACTCGGTGCGCAACGGGATCGTGGCGCGGATCGAGCACGAGATCGACAACCACCGCGCGGGGCGGCCGGCCCGGATCCGGTTCAAGGTGAACTCGATCGTCGACGAGGTGACGATCGAGGCGCTCTACCGCGCCTCGGCCGCGGGGGTGCCCGTCGACATCTGGACCCGCGGCATCTGCGCACTGCGCCCCGGCGTCCCCGGGCTGTCCGAGACCATCCGCGTCCGCAGCATCCTCGGCCGGTTCCTGGAGCACTCCCGGATCTTCTGGTTCGCCAACGGCGGTGAACCCCAGGTCTGGATCGGCAGCGCGGATCTGATGCACCGTAACCTCGACCGTCGCGTCGAGGCCCTGGTGCGACTGTCCAGCGCGGACCACGTCCAGGAATTGACGGACCTGATGGATCTCGCGTTCGCGGACACCACCGCCGCCTGGTGGCTGGGCCAGGACGGGACCTGGAACCGGCACCACCGCGCCCCCGACGGTTCGGATCTCGCCGACCTGCAGGAACACCTGATCCGGGCGAAGGCCCGACGCCGCGTCGACCCGGACTGACGCTCGCGGCCACTGCAGTGTGACCTCGAACAGTTAACGCAGCGCCCACCCCGCACGGCACCTGGGGTTCACCGCGCGTTCACCCCGTCCACGTTCTCTGAGGAGCGGCGCGGCCTTCCGGCTCGCACCACGCCGCCCGTCCGCGCGAGTGCGGACACGAGGAGAACCAGAGGACTTCGATGATCCTTCGCACGCCGCGCCGGCTGGCCGCGGCCGTCGTCGCCACCGCCCTGTGCGCCGGGCTTGCCGCCTGCGGCGACGACGAGAACACCCTGACGCCGACGAGCAACGCCGGCGCGTCCGACACTGCGACCGACACTGCGACCGAAACACGGCTCAGCGGCACGGTCTCCGGCGCCGGGGCTAGCTCCCAGGCCGCCGCGATGGAGGCGTGGATCGCCGCGTTCACCGACCAGCACTCCGGCGTCACCATCAACTACGAGCCGACCGGCTCCGGCGCCGGCCGCGAGCAGTTCTCCGCCGGCGCGATCCGCTTCGCCGGCAGCGACGCGCCGCTTCAGGAGGACGAACTGACGAAGGCGAAGAGCACCTGCGTCGACGTGATCCAGATTCCCGTCTACGTCTCGCCGATCGCCATCGCGTTCAACCTCGACGGCGTCGAGGAGCTCAACCTGAAGGCCGAGACGGTCGCGAAGATCTTCGATCAGAAGATCACCCGCTGGAACGACGCGGCCATCGCCGCCGACAACCCCGACGTCGAGCTGCCCGACCTGGAGATCACGCCGGTCAACCGCTCCGACGAGTCCGGCACGACCGAGAACTTCACCGAGTACCTTCACGCCGCGGCCCCCGACGCCTGGCCCCACGAGCCGAGCGGGGACTGGCCGGTCTCCGGCGGCGAGGCCGCGCAGGGCACCTCGGGCGTCATCGGGGCGATCAGCGCCGGCGAGGGCACCATCGGCTACGCCGACGCCAGCCAGGCCGGCGAGCTGGGCCAGGTTTCCGTCGCGGTCGGCGAGGACTTCGTCGGGCCGTCCCCGGAGGCCGCGGCCTCGATCCTCGGGGCGTCCGAGCGCGTTGCGGACTCCGGCGAGTTCGGCTTCGTCTACGAGCTCGACCGCGCGACCGACGAGGCCGGCACCTACCCGGTCGTCCTGGTCTCGTACGCGCTGGCCTGCACCAAGTACGGCTCGCAGGGCGACGTCGACCTCGTGAAGGCGTTCCTCGGCTACATCCTGAGCGAGGAGGGTCAGAAGACCGCCCAGGAGGCGGCCGGTTCCGCCCCGCTGTCCGCCGAGCAGCGCACCGAGTTCTCGGCCGCCATCGACGCCATCGGGCTGAAGTGAGCTGGGCGTGAGCACCCTTCAGATCGACCGGGCGGCGGGGGAACGGGGGCCCGCCTCCCGGTCCCCCGTTCGCCTCGGCGACCGGCTCTTCTCCGGCGCCGCGACCGGCGCGGGGATCGCAATCCTCGTCGTCCTCGCCGGGGTCGCGCTCTTCCTGATCCTCGAGGCGTGGCCGGCGTTCACCGCCGACTCCGCCGAGCTGCCGGACGGCAAGAACCTCGTCGCGTGGATCGCGCCGCTCGCGTTCGGGACGATCCTCGGCGCGACGATCGCGGTTCTGCTCGCGGCACCGATGGCGGTCGCGATCGCGCTCTACATCACGCACTTCGCACCGCGGCGGCTCGCCGGGCCGCTGGGTCTGGCGATCGACCTGCTCGCCGCGGTCCCGAGCATCATCTACGGACTCTGGGGCATCGCGGTCCTGGCGCCGCACTCGGTGGGCCTGTCCCGCTGGCTGGAGAATCACCTCGGGTTCGTCCCGTTCTTCGACGGGCCCGCGACCTCGACCGGCCGCACGATGCTGGTCGTCGGGATCGTGCTCGGCGTGATGATCCTGCCGGTCATCACCGCCGTCTCCCGCGAGGTCTTCAAGCAGACGCCGCCGTTGCACCAGGAGGCTGCGCTCGCCCTCGGCGCCACGCGCTGGGAGATGATCCGCATGACGGTGCTGCCGTTCGGTCGCTCCGGCGTCGTCAGCGGCGCGATGCTCGGTCTCGGGCGCGCGCTCGGCGAGACGATGGCGGTCGCCATCATCCTGTCCGCGTCCGGCGCGGTCACCTTCGACCTGATCAGCCGGGAGAACTCCGGGACGATCGCGGCCAACATCGCGCTCGACTTCCCCGAGTCCAGCGGCGTCAAGGTCAACGCCCTCATCGCGAGCGGTCTGGTGCTGTTCGCGATCACCCTCGCCGTCAACGTCGTCGCCCGGGCGATCGTCAACCGGCGGCGCGAGTTCTCGGGAGCCGACTGATGACGACGCCCACGCCGATCCCCCCGGCCCCGGTGACGCCGACGTCGCTGACGCCGACCTCAGCGACGCAGACCGCGGTCGCACCGGCGCCGTGGACCGACTACCCGGCCGACCCGATCGCGCTGCTCGAGCCCGAGCCGCCGCGGGGGGACGGCCGCACCCTGATCCGCCCGGCGCGGCGCATCACCGGCCGGCGACTGCCGCGGACGGCGGGCTGGGCGGTCCCGGCGGGGTTCGCCGGCGGCGGTGCGATTGCGCTGCCCTCGGGCGTCTCGCCCGGGCTTGTCGTGCTCGCGGTGCTCGTCGCCTCCGCGGCGTTCGTCTACGCGTGGGCGCGCGCCGTCGAGGGCCCGCGGTACGCCGTCGACCGTCTCGCCACCGCCGTCGTCACGTCCGCCTTCCTGCTCGCCCTGATCCCCCTCGCATCGGTGGGCTGGACGGTCGCGAAGAACGGCTCCGACCGGTTCGACAGCGCCTTCTTCACCGACTCGATGCGCGGCATCGTCGGCGCCGGCGGCGGGGCATCCCACGCCGTCCAGGGCACGCTGATCGTCACCGCCCTCGCGTGCCTGATCTCGATCCCGATCGGGCTGCTGGCCGCGATCTACCTCGTCGAGTACGGCAAGGGCGACCGGTTGTCGAAGGCGCTGACCTTCTTCGTCGACGTCATGACGGGCATCCCCTCGATCGTCGCCGGTCTGTTCGCCTACTCGCTGTTCGCGATGATCGTCGGCCCCGGCGTCCGTATGGGCATCGTGGGCGCCGTCGCCCTGTCGGTGCTGATGATCCCGGTCGTCGTGCGGGCGACCGAGGAGATGCTCAAGATCGTCCCCAACGAGCTGCGCGAGGCCTCGCTGGCGCTCGGTGTCCCGCCGTGGCGCACGATCCTCAAGGTCGTGCTCCCGACCGCACTCGGCGGCATCGCGGCCGGCGTGACGCTCGCGATCGCCCGCGTCGTCGGGGAGACGGCACCGCTGCTCATCACCGTCGGCATCACGACCGGCGTCAACCTCAACCCGTTCGACGAGCGCATGGCGACGCTGCCGGTGTTCGCGTACACGCAGTACGCCAACCCGGGCGTGAACCGCGAGGCGTACCTCGACCGCGCGTGGACCGCCGCGCTGATCCTGATCCTGATCGTTCTGACGCTGAACCTGCTGGGCCGGCTGATCGCCCGCCTGTTCGCGCCGCAGACCGGCCGCTGAAAGGACTTCCGATGGCCAAGCGCATCGACGTCGACTCACTGAACATCTACTACCGGGACTTCCTCGCCGTGGAGGACGTCACGATGACGATCGAGGCGCGCTCGGTGACCGCCTTCATCGGCCCGTCCGGGTGCGGCAAGTCCACCTTCCTGCGGTCGCTGAACCGCATGCACGAGGTGATCCCCGGCGCGCGCGTCCAGGGCCGCGTCGTCATCGACGGCCAGGACCTCTACGCCCCCGAGGTCGATCCCGTCCGCGTTCGCGCGTCGGTCGGCATGGTGTTCCAGAAGCCGAACCCGTTCCCCACGATGTCGATCCGGGAGAACGTCGCCGCCGGTCTGAAGCTCAACGGCAAGCGGCGGAACAAGGCCACCCTCGACGAGGTCGTCGAGCGGTCGCTGCGCGGGGCGAACCTCTGGAACGAGGTCAAGGACCGCCTCGACAAGCCGGGCGCCGGCCTGTCGGGCGGGCAGCAGCAGCGGCTGTGCATCGCCCGCGCCATCGCCGTGCAGCCGGACGTGCTGCTGATGGACGAGCCGTGCTCCGCCCTCGACCCGATCTCCACCCTCGCGATCGAGGAGCTGATCGCCGAGCTCAAGGCGAACTACACGATCGTCATCGTCACGCACAACATGCAGCAGGCCGCCCGGGTCAGCGACAGCTGCGCGTTCTTCAACATCGCCGGCACCGGCAAGCCCGGCAAGCTGATCGAGGTCGGCCCGACCGCGAAGGTCTTCTCCACCCCGGCCCAGCAGGCCACCGAGGACTACATCTCCGGCCGGTTCGGCTAACCCAGAACGGGGTTGAGCAGGTAGTACGAGCAGGCCGCGACGACGCCGGCGGCGGGGATCGTGAAGACCCACGCGAGCACGATGTTCCCGGCGACGCCCCAGCGGACCGCGGAGACCCGCTTGGTCGCGCCGGCGCCCATGACCGCCGAGGTGATCGTGTGCGTCGTCGAGATCGGCGCCGCGTACACGTAGGCGGTCGTGTAGAGCACGCCGGCCGCGACGGTCTCGGAGGCGAACCCGCGGGGCGGGTCGAGGTCGATGATCCGGCGGCCGAGCGTTCGCATGATCCGCCAGCCGCCGGCGTAGGTGCCGAGCGAGATCGCGGCGGCCGAGGACACGGTCACCCAGATCGGGATCCCGCCGTCGGCGTCGACGTGATTCGTCGTCAGCAGGGCCAGGAAGATGACACCCATCGTCTTCTGGACGTCCTGGATGCCGTGCCCGAGCGCCATCGCGGTGGCCGACACCGTCTGGGCGACCCGGAAGCCCCGGTTCAGCGGGTTCGGCTTCCCCTTGCGGAAGATCCAGAGGATCGCGGTCATCAGCGCGAACGCCGCGAAGAACCCGAAGACCGGGGAGATGACCATCGGGATCAGGATCTTGTCCCGGATCCCGGCCCACTTCACGTCGATCCCGCCCGCGAGGGCCGCGCCGATCAGGCCGCCGAACAGGGCGTGCGAGGACGAGCTCGGGAGCCCGAAGTACCAGGTGATCAGGTTCCAGGCGATCGCGCCGACCAGCGCCCCGAGCACCACGACGAGGCCGTGCTGGCCCTCGGGGGTGGCGATGATGCCCTTCCCGACCGTGCTCGCGACCTGGGTCCCGAGGAAGGCGCCGATGAAGTTCATGACGGCGGCCATGAGCAGGGCGACGCGCGGGGTGAGGGCGCGCGTGGAGATCGAGGTCGCGATCGCGTTCGCGGAGTCGTGGAACCCGTTGGTGTAGCCGAAGCCCAGCGCGAACAGGACGACGCAGACCGTCGTGACGTCCTCCACCGGGTCAGGACTCCTTGACGGCGATGCTCTCGACGGTGTTGGCCACGTTCTCGAACGCGTCCGCGGCCGCCTCGAGCTGGTCGACGACCTCCTTGAGCTTGAGGACCATCAGAGCGTCGTACTCACCGCTGTAGAGCTTCGCGAGCAGCCGGCGGTAGATCGCGTCGCCCGTGTTCTCCAGACGGTTGATCTCGATCCAGTACTCGCGCAGGTTCTTCATGACACGCAGGCGGGGCATCGCCTCCGCCGTCACCTCGGCCGCGCGCTCCAGCATCTCGACCTGGTCGGCCAGACCGGCCGGCAACTCGACGATGTTGTAGAGCACGACGAGGTCGACGGCCGCCTCCATGGCGTCCATGACGTCGTCGAGGCTCGACGCGAGGCGGTAGATGTCCTCACGGTCGAACGGCGTGATGAACGAGGAGTTGACCTCGTTCATGATCGCGTGGGTGATCTCGTCGCTCGCGTGCTCGGCGACCTTCATGCGGTCACCGATCGCGGCCCGCTCCGCCGGGCTGGAGCCCAGCAGCTCGGTCAGGATCTTGACGCCGACCAGCAGGTTCGCCGCCGAGGCCGCGAACATGTCGTAGAACGCGTTCGCCCGGGGGGTGACGCGAAACTTCACGAGGAACTCCGGTCCGGATCGAGAAGGGGGACCTGCCGCCGGAATGCTACGCACCCTGGGCGACCGGACGGTGCGGCGGCTCCGGCACGCACGCTCACGCTGTGGCGAGGCTCTCGCGGTCGCGGCCGCGCCCCCGCTCCGGATTCCGGCCTGTCTCTTAGTGAATCCACAGCCTGCGCAGCGTGACGCATGCCCGGAATCGGCGTTGATGTGCGTAGAGCACGTTTGTGTCCCGAATCCCAGGGCGGAGAGGTGCTCACGAACAGTCACCGTGCGGTTACAGAATCGGCCTGCCCGCTACGGTGTGAAACGTCCCCGCAATTCGGGCCGATAGTGCGATCAGGTCCTACATCCCCACGCACGGATCACACCCGCAGGAGTTCTCCAGTGCCCAAGTCCCTTCGCAGCAGCCTTGTCCCGGGTCTCGCTGTCGCCGCTACGCTCGCTCTGACCGGTGGGGTGCTCGCTACCCCCGCCGCTGCGGCGGAAACGGCCAAGAAGCCCAAGTTCGACATCAACCAGATCGGCTACAACGAGGCGATGCGCTCCGGCGCCATCGAGTGGTACGCCGAGATCCCCCGCCAGCTCCCGCAGAACATGGGCTACGCCCGTGTGGCGCTGGTCAAGGACATCCAGGAGGCGTCGCCGCGCTGCATCGCCGACGGTGCCGGGTACTGGCTCGACGACATCCTGGAGGAAGGCGTCCTCAAGGGCGGTGCCGCGCCGATCGGCGAGGGCCAGACCGCCACCGACGCCAGCCCGTACGACAACCCGACCATTCACCGCGAGTTCCGCCCGGCCGGCGCAGCCGCGGGTGGGGCGTCGTCCGACCGGACGCCGAAGTTCCCGGCGAACGGCAACGGCCCGCTGTGGACCTCGAAGTGCAACCCGGACTACTTCGGCGGCTCCGGCACCGGCGACACGATCAACGCCTCCGGCGTCCGGATCGCGGGCAGCTCGGTGACCTCGCAGGTCGACCCGGCCACCGGCATCTACACGAGCACCGGCCGCGCCTACATCACCGGCATCAACGGCGCGTTCGACACGATCACCTCGCTCATGCAGGTCACGCACGTGCCCAGCCAGGAGCCGAAGGTCACCTACCGGATGTCCTTCTTCGACTCCTCGGCGAGCAACAGCGCCTTCGCGAGCGACGGCGTGACGTTCTTCGGTTCCGCGGTCCCGGCCAGCGAGCTCGTCGACCAGTTCAACAGCCAGTCGGCCTCGTTCTCGCAGTCGGCCTCGGCCCTCGGCCCGGCGGGCCTGCAGATCCTGTCCCCGCAGGTCTACGCGGACCAGGACAACGGCCTGACGACGATCACCGCCCCCGCGGCGGCCGGCAACCTGGGCTTCGCCGCCCGCGCCGGCACGGTCGGCCAGAACTTCGGCGCCCGCTTCGCCACCATCACCTGGTGGGGCGACAACGTCAGCGCCGACGCCCTGTAACTCACGCGCTGCAGGTCCCAGCACCACACGACCGGCGCGGTCCCTCCCGGGGCCGCGCCGGCCGCTGTTTCAGACCCCACCCGCAACGGCGAGCGCAACGCGCGCGGAGCGCGCCAACCAACTCAGTAGCGAATATCGCCGAAGGTGTCGAACTTGACCCGGGAGACGGAGATGCCGCGGGCGAGGAGGCGGTCGATGGTGCCGCGGACCATGTCCGGGGAGCCGGCGACGAAGACGTCGTGGTCGGTCCAGTCGCCGTGGGCGAGGGCGATGTCGCCGATCATGCCCTGCTCACCGTCGTACCGGTCGTCGTGGGAGACGGCGGGGACGAGGTTGAGCCAACTGTTCTCGGCGGCGAGGGCCTGCATCGCCTCGAGGTCGTAGAGCCCCTCGGGGCGGCGGGCGCCGAAGAAGAGGTGGACGCGGCGGTACCAGTTCCACCGGGCCATGTCCTCGATGATCGCCTTCATCGGGGCGAGGCCGGTGCCGCCGGCGATGCAGACGAGGTCGCGGGTCGAGGTGCGGTCGGCGACCATCGTCCCGGTCGAGTGCCCGAGCCGGACGACGTCGCCGAGGCGGGCCTTGTTGACCAGCGCCTGGCTGACCCACCCGGCGTCGACGCCGTGGACGTGGAGCTCGATCAGGCCGTCCTTGCGGGGCGCGTTGGCCATCGAGTAGTTGCGCCAGACGCGGGGCCACCACGGGGTCTCGACCGAGACGTACTGCCCGGCCTCGTACGGGTAAGGCTGGTCGGGCTTGAGCCACATCACGGCGACGTCGCTGGAACGCTGCTCGTGGGCGACGATCTCGGCGAGCCACCAGTCCGGGGTGTCGAGCGCGGCGCGACGGGAGGCCTCGATCATCGCCTCGGCGGCGACGCTGTAGGCGGAGACCCAGGCGGCCTCGACCTCGGGGGTCCAGGCGTCCCCGGCGTACCGCTTGAGCGCGGCGATCAGAGCGCGGCCGACGGCCTCGTAGTGGGCCGGCTTCGCACCGAACTTGCGGTGGTCGCGACCGAGCTGCTCGAGGAAGTTCGTGAGGAACTCGGGCCGGTCGATGCCCTGGACGATGCGGATGATCGCGCCGAGGAGGCGGTCGCGCTGGATGTCCATGTAGGGCGGGAACATCTCGCGGACACCGGGGTTCTCGATGAACAGGCGCGCGTAGAAGTACCCGGCGACCTTGTCGGCAACCGGCTCGACCGCTTCGAAGCTTTCCTTGATCAGCCGCGGATCCAGCACGGATCGACGATACCCCTCGGATTTGTCGTAGCGATCACGAACGAGCCATTCAGGGCAACCCCGAATGGCGGTGTCGGTGCAATCTGATGGGTCGTAACCCGGACAAACCCGCTGCAATCACGTCGCGCGGGCGGCGGTCCGGTCGATCGCGTCGAGTAGGACAGGCCACAGTTCGCGCGGCATGTCGTGCCCCATGCCCGGGATGAGGACGAGCTCGGCGCCCGGGATCGCGCGTGCCGTGGCCTTCCCGCCGGAGACGTGCACCAGGGGGTCGGCGGTGCCGTGGACGACGGTGGTGGGGACGCGGATCCGGCCCAGGTCGGCGGTTCGGTCCGGCGCGGAGACGATCGCGGCGAGCTGGCGCATCGTCCCGGCCGGGTTGAGGCCGTAGGCGTAGGTCCGGCGCGCGCGGGCGGTCTGCCGCTCGAGGTTGGACTCGTAGTACCGGGGCGAGCCGATGCGTTTGAAGCCCTCGAGGTTGCGCGCGACGTAGGCGTCCTCACCCTCGGGGATCGTGCGGAACATCGAGACCAGCACCTTCGCCGAGATGCGCCCGACCTTGCGCGAGCCGGTCGTCGACATGATCGACACGAGGGAGGCGACGCGCTCCGGGTGCCGGATCGCGAGCAGCTGCGCGATCATCCCGCCCATCGAGACCCCGACGACGTGAGCGCGCTCGACGCCGAGGTGCTGCAGCAGACCGGCGGCGTCGGCGGCCATGTCCTCGAGCGTGTACTCGGGCACGACCCGGCGCAGGTAGGCCGGGACGAGCCGCGCCGGGGCGGTGCCGGCGCTGGAGCGCCCGCAGTCCCGGTTGTCGAAGCGGATGACGCGGAAGCCGCGCTCGGCCAGCTCGGTGCAGAAGTCGTCCTCCCACCAGAACATGGGGCCGCCCAGGCCCATGACCAGCAGAACGGTCGGATCGGTGGGCTTTCCGAACTCCTCGTAACAGAGCTCGATCTCGTTGACACGCGCTGTAGTCGGCGCCACGGACAAACTCCCCCTCCCGGACACTCTGCTCCCCAGAGGCCCCACAAGTTTCCCCGAAAAATGCTCACTTCCCGGCGCCGATTCACGCTCGGTGACCTAGCCTCCAAATTACGGGAACGTGTCCGTTGTCTCCCGCGTCACAGCACCGACCAGCACCACCCCGGCACCACCGCCCGACCGCAAGGAGGCCGCGATGAAGTTCGTGAGCCGTATCCCGACCGGCTTCGGCACGCTCCTGTGCCCCGAAGGGTTCGCCGGCCCGCGCGGAACGCGCGCCCTGCTGGACGAACGCCGCACGGTCGCCGAGGGCCGCACGCTGCTGCGCGACCCGATCTGGACCGACCCGGGCACGCCTCACGGTGAGCACCGCCCGGTGATGCTGCTCCCCGGCTTCATGAGCGGCGACTACTCGATGAGCCTGCTCTCCCGCTGGCTGCGGCGCGCGGGCTACGCCCCGCTGCGCTCGCAGGTCCGCCTGAACGTCGAATGCTCACGGAACACGCTCGAGCGCCTGACGCGCCGCGTGGAGATCGCGGCGCTGCACGAGAACCGCCCGATCACTCTGATCGGCCACAGCCTCGGCGGCATCTACGCCAAGACGATCGCCATGCGCCGGCCCGAGCTGGTGAACGGCGTCGTCGCGCTCGGCAGTCCGCTGCTCGCCCCGACGGCCAGTCACAAGCTGCTGCTCGCGGACGTCGCGTTGCTGTCCGCGCTGAACCGCGCGGGCCTGAAGAAGCTGATGAACGCGGACTGCGTCCACGGCGAGTGCGCGGCCGACTCCCGAGCGGAGCTGGCCGGACCCTTCCCCGCGCACATCCCGTTCCTGTCGGTGTACTCCCGCTCCGACGGGATCATCGACTTCAAGGCGGCGCAGGACCCCACCGCCCAGCACGTCGAGGTCGACGGCAGCCACTGCGGCATGACCGTCAACCCGGGCGTCTACCGCGCGCTGGCCGAGCACCTGCCGGCGCTGACCGGGCTCCGGCCCGCGAAGCCGGGGGCCGCCGCCTAGGAGCCGCCTAGTTGCGTGCGCGGGGTCCGGCGGGGTACTACGAAATCAGCCCGTTCCACGCCGGGGCGGGCGATTTAACCGGAATGCCCCCGGGAGCCGTCATCATGGTCCAGGATGAGCCCAATCCAGGCCGGGGGGCTGCGATGACCAGGGGACGGTTCCGCTCCGCATCGTGGGCGCTGTTGGGCGCTCTGCTGATCACCGCGGGGGCGGGGCTGGGGTCGGCCTCCTCCGCCTCCGGATCCACTTCCTTGAGCCCAGCGGAGCAGCTCCGCTCGGACACTCTCACCGCCGCCGTCGATGCGCTTCGCGCGCACGGCGGCGGTCTTGGTTTCGGGCGCGGTGGGCCCCAGGACCTCGGGCCCGAACTCGGCGTCGTCGTCAGCGACGTCGTGACCGAGGCGTCCGGCGCGAGCCACGTCCGGATGCACCGCACCTACGCCGGCCTCCCCGTGCTCGGCGGCGATCTCGTCGTGCACCGCACCGCGGACGGCGCGTGGGACGACGCGAGCGCGACCTTCCGCTCGCCGATCTCGCTCGACCTGACCCCGGTGGTCAGCCCGGCGGCGGCGACCACGACCGTCCTCACGACGACGCGGGGCATCACCGGCCTGCTGCCCGTGACGACGCCGACGCTGGTCGTCGACGCGGTGACGACGCGCGCCGCCGCGGATCGCAGCGGAACTGACGCCGCCTCACCTGCGCTCGCGTGGGACGTCCTCACCGCCGGCACCCAGGCGGACGGCACGCCCTCGCTGCGCCACACGTACGTCGACGCGGTGACCGGCAAGGTCCGGCTCGTCGACGAGGAGATCCACACCGCCGACGGCGTGGGGTCCAGTCTCTACTCCGGGCGGGTGCCGCTGAGCACCGTCCTCAACACGGACGCCTACGAGCTGCGCGACCTCACCCGCGGCGGCAACTACGTCGGGGACGTCGACAACCGCACCGACGACTGCCTGCCGATCCTGCTGCCGTTGTGCACGTCGACCGCCCCGGGCAAGACGTTCACCGATCCGGACAACGACTGGGGCAACGGCAGCGTCCTCGACCGCCAGACCGTCGCGGTCGACGCGCAGTACGGCGCGGCGGTCACGTGGGACTACTTCGCCAAGATCCACAACCGCCTCGGCAACGCCAACGACGGCGTCGGGGTCTACAGCCGCGTGCACTACGGCAACAACTACGCGAACGCGTTCTGGAACGACAACTGCCGGTGCATGACGTTCGGCGACGGCGACGGCAAGGAACTGGGCGCCCTGGTCTCGCTCGACATCGCCGGGCACGAGATCACCCACGGCCTCACCTCGCGGACCGCGGCGTTGATGAACAGCGGCGAGTCCGGCGGCCTCAACGAGGCGACCAGCGACATCTTCGGCACGATGATCGAGTTCTACGCGCGGAACACCAAGGACGTCGCCGACTACCTCGTCGGCGAGATGCCGCAGCGGAGGACCACCCCGAAGGCGATCCGGTACATGTACCGGCCGAGTCTCGACAAGTCGTCACCTGACTGCTGGTCAGCCAAGGTCCAGAACCTCGGTGTCCACAACGCCGCGGGCATCGGCAACCACTTCTTCTACCTGCTCGCCGAAGGCAGCAAGGCCAAGAACATCCTCAGCGTCGAGTACCGCAGCCCGACCTGCAACGACGAGCGCCTGACCGGCATCGGCCGGGAGAAGGCCGCCGCGATCTGGTACCGCGCCCTCACGCTCTACTTCACGAGCGCGACGGACTACTTCGACGCCCGCACCGCGACCCTCAAGGCCGCCGAGGACCTGCATGGCCCCCGCAGCGACGAGGCCGCCGCCGTCGCCGCCAGCTGGGACGCCGTCAACGTCGTCCCGAGCATCCGTCGCTAGGGCCCTCAGGCGTCGACGGCGAGGGACTCGCGGTGGATCGCGCCCTCGACCTGGCGGAGTTCCTTGCCGGTGCCGCCCCAGCGCTTGCTGATCATCTCGGCGGCGATGGAGATCGCGGTCTCCTCCGGCGTCCGGGCGCCGATGTCGAGGCCGATCGGGGAGTACAGCCGAGCGAGCTCGTCCTCGGTGACGCCCTCGGCGCGCAGCCGCGCGAGCCGGTCCTCGTGGGTCCGGCGTGAGCCCATCGCGCCGATGTAGGCGGCGTCGGTCCGCAGCGCGAGCTTGAGGACCGGGACGTCGAACTTCGGGTCGTGCGTGAGGACGCAGATGACGGTCCGCTCGTCGACCTTGCCGGCGGCGAGTTGGGCCTCCAGGTAACGGTGGGGCCACTCGACGACGACCTCGTCGGCCTCCTTGAACCGCTTCGCGGTGGCGAACACGGGCCGGGCGTCGCAGACGGTCACGTGGTAGCCGAGGAACTTCCCGGCGCGGGTGACGGCGGCGGCGAAGTCGATCGCGCCGAAGACCAGCATCCGCGGGGCCGGCGAGAACGACTGGACGAACACGGCGAGCTCGATACCGAGGCGCTCGCCGTCCGGCCCGTAGCGGAGCAGACCCGAGTGGCCCTGGGAGAGCTGGCCACGGCCGTCGTCGAGCACAGCGGCGTCGAGGCGCTCGGAGCCGAGGGAGCCGCTGTGCCGGTCCGGCCAGATGATCATCCGCGCGCCGACCTGGCCGGGGCCGTACACGACGGTCGCGACGGCGATCGGGGAGTCGGCGTCGATGGCCGCGACGACCTCGTCGAACTCGGGGTACTCCGTGGGCGAGACCCGCTCGACGAACATGTCGATGATCCCGCCGCAGGTCAGGCCGACCGCGAAGGCGTCGTCGTCGGAGTAGCCGTAGGTCTGGAAGACCGGCGCGCCGGAGCCCAGGACCTCCTGGCCGAGCTCGTAGACCGCGCCCTCGACACACCCGCCGGACACACTTCCCACCGCCTCGCCGCCGGCGGAGATGGCCATCGCGGCGCCGGGTTGGCGGGGGGCGCTCTTGGAGATGTTCACGACCGTGGCCAGCGCAAATGACTCACCGGCGGTGTACCAGCGCCGGATCTCGTCGAGAACGTCCCGCATGAAAACTGAGGTTACCTAAGCAACGCGCCGAAAGATTTGGCCGCGCGGACAGGGTGTCTCGGGGACCTCCCAGGAAACGTTCAGTTCCACCACATGAGATGGACCCTGCAGTCGATCGCGGAGGGGAAACCATGAGCGACGAGGACGGCCCGCAGCGCTTGCTGGTGGTGGACGACGAGGAGAACATCGTCGAGCTGTTGAGCACGTCGCTGCGCTACGCCGGGTTCGAGGTCGCAACGGCCCGCAACGGCGAGGAGGCCCTCGAGGCCGTCGGCAGCTTCGACCCCGACCTGCTCGTGCTCGACGTGATGATGCCGGACATCTCCGGCTTCGGCGTCGTGAAGAAGCTGCGGGCGCAGGGCTCGACGGTGCCGGTCGTCTTCCTGACCGCCCGGGACGCGACCGAGGACCGGATCTCCGGCCTCACGCTCGGCGGCGACGACTACGTCACCAAGCCGTTCAGCCTCGACGAGGTCATCGCCCGCATCCGCGCCGTGCTGCGCCGGACCGCGCGGCCGGAGCCGGCGGCCCCGCCGCGGCTGGTCTTCGCCGACCTGGAGCTCGACACCGAGACCCACGAGGTGTGGCGGGCCGGGCAGAGCGTCATGCTGTCCCCGACGGAGTTCAAGCTCCTGCGCTACTTCATGACCAACCCGCGCCGGGTGCTGTCGAAGGCTCAGATCCTGGACCACGTCTGGAACTACGACTTCAACGGCGAAGTGAACATCGTGGAGTCCTACGTGTCGTACCTGCGACGCAAGATCGACACCGTCGAGCCCCGCCTGCTGCACACCTTGCGGGGCGTCGGGTACGTGCTGCGCCTGCCTCCGTCGTGAGCGAGCGCAGCGAGCTCACCCTCGGCACTGAGCCCGGCTCCGCGAGGACGAAGTCCGTGGCGGAGACGAGGTGAGTCCCCGGGCCCGGCTGCGCGGGATGTCCGCGCAGGTCCCACTCCGGGTCAAGCTGATGGCCGCGCTGCTGGTCCTCACCACGGCGGCCGTCGGCATCACCGGCGCGACCGCGACCGCGGTGCTCCGCGACTACCTCGTCGACCGCCTCGACAACCGGCTGGAGCTCTACACGAACACGGCGATGCCGTACATGAGCCAGCCCGTGCCGGCCCCGGCCACCTCGGCGCTGACGCTGCCGCGGCTGCCCAACCCGTACTTCCTCATCACCTGGGACGCCGAGGGCAACGAACTGCGGCGCGAGAACGCGCAGTTCGAGGCGCCCGGCGCGGCGCCCCGGCTGAAGCCGGTCAGTCTGGCCGAGGCCGAGGCCAAGGCCGGCGCGCCGTACGACGTCGAGTCCCTCGGCGGCAACCAGCCCGACTGGCGCGCGCTGCTGACGCCGCTGCCCGACGGCCAGGGCAGCTTGATGGTCGCGGTCAGCCTCAACGAGGTCGACATCACCGTCTCCCGGCTGACGCGCATCCTGATCGCGGTCGGGCTGTCCGTCCTCACCCTCGTCGCGGTGCTGGCGTACGCCATCGTGCGCAGCAGCCTGCGCCCGCTCCGTGAGGTGGAGACCACCGCGCAGGCGATCGCCGCCGGCGACCTGTCCCGCCGCGTCCCCGACCACCCCCACCGGACCGAGGTCGGGCAGCTCTCCTCGGCGGTCAACGGCATGCTCACGCAGATCGAGTCCGCGGTCCGCGAGCGGGAGAGCGCGGCCGCCGAGGCGCGCACGTCGGAGAAGCGGATGCGGCAGTTCGTCACCGACGCGAGCCACGAGCTCCGGACGCCGCTGACGTCGATCCGCGGCTTCGCCGAGCTCTACCGCCAGGGTGCCGCCGGCCCGGACCAGATGCCGTCGCTGCTGCGCCGGATCGAGGACGAGGCGACCCGCATGGGTCTGCTCGTCGAGGACCTCCTCCTGCTCGCCCGGCTCGACCAGCAGCGGCCGCTGCGGCAGGAGCCCGTCGACCTCGTCACCGTCGCGACCGACGCCGTCCACGCCGCCCGGGCCGCGGACCCGGACCGGCCGATCGAGGTGGGCATGCTGGGCGGCGACGAGCCGCCCGGCGTCATCGGCGACGAGGGCCGGCTGCGCCAGATCGCGGACAATCTCGTCTCCAACGCGTGCACCCACACCCCGCCCGGGACGCCGGTCCGGGTCGGGGTCGGCGCCGAGGTGGTCGACGGGCAGCACTGGGCGATCCTCGAGGTCGCCGACTCCGGGCCGGGGCTCTCCGAGGAGGAACGGGACCGCGTCTTCGAGCGCTTCTACCGGACCGACTCCTCCCGTGCCCGGAGCACGGGAGGAACCGGTCTCGGTCTGTCGATCGTCGCCGCCCTCGTCGCCGCCCACGGCGGGGAGGTCACCGTCGACTCCGCCCCCGGCCGGGGCGCGACGTTCCGGGTCCGGATCCCCGCCCTGTCCTGACCCGACGGTCCGTCAGAACGCCGGCGGGGCCGAGGAATTGCTGCGGCGACCGAGCGCCATCCCGGCGATGCCGCCGGCGATCAGGGCGAGGACGATGCCGGCGATCGCGAGCCCGATCGCGGCATTGACCTGACCGTTGGACGGGCCGTCCTCGACCTCGCTCGCCGCGGTGCGCGCCTCGAGCGCGACGGTCTTCGCCTCCTCGGCGGCGGCCTTGGCCTCGTCGATCTTCGCGGTGTCGCCCGCCGCCGGGGCGCCGGTGGAGCCGGCCGGGGTCAGCGTGAGAACGGGCGCCGGCTTCTCGGGCTCCTCGGTCGAGCCCTCGGCCGCCTCCTCGATCCAGCGGACGACCTCGCCGCCCTCGTAGGTCTGCAGCGCCTTGAACACCATCTGATCGGTGGTGGGCAGCGGGCCGACGCTGACCGGGAAGACGTCGAACTCGCCGGGCGCGATGCGCGTGCCCTGCGCGGCGGTCCAGGTCACCTTCGCGACGCGCTCGGAGACCTCCTCGCCGTGCACGGTCAGCGGCTGGTCCGTCGCGGCCTTCTCCACGGCCACCGTCCAGCCCGGCTTCGGCTGGTACGACACGCTCGCCAGCGGCTGATCGGCGGGGAACTCGACCTCGAGCTTGGTCGTCCCGGCGTCGTCCCGCTCGTTGGGGACCTTGAACGTCAGCGTCGCGTAGCCGCCCTGCTGGGCCGTACCCGGCTGGACGGTGACGTGCGCGGCCGCGGGGAGGGCGGCCGCGGCGAGGCCGGCGAGGGCCAGGGCGGCGGTGGTGAGGACTCGGCGCATCGTGGGGTTCTCTTTCTGCAGTGGTGCGGAATCAGGCGGGGGCGAGGGGGATCTCCACCGACCCGACGCCGGCGTCGGTCTCGGTGGTGCGGACCGTCACGGTGATCTTCCAGGTACCGGACAGGAGCATCGGCGTCGCGTCCACGGTGAACCGGCCGGGCTCCGCCCGGACGGCCGACAGGGTGATGGGGGCGATGCCCCCGGACGGCAGCGCGGCGGTGACGTTGACCTCGGGCGGGTCGACGATCTCGCCGTCCAGCGAGCGCACGGTGAGGGTGAGGACCGCGGAGCCCGCGCGGGCCGGATCGGCGACCACCTCCACCCGGACGTCGTTGGGAAGCTCGATCGAGGCGGACGCCGGGCCCACCGTCGCCGGGGATTCGGAGCCGTGGCCGGCATGGCCTGCCGCGCCGCCGGTCACGTGGTTGTCGTAGTGGTCCTCGCCGTGCTCGGCGTGCCCGCCACCCGGGGTCGTGACGACCAGGGCCGAGGTCGCGGCGAGGACGGCGGCGGCGAGACCGAGCTCGAGGGCGACGGAGCGGCGCAGCGTCCGGACGTCGGCGTCGGGACGCTCGGCGAGCGCCGCCCCGAGCGAGGCGCTGACGAGCGGCGCCGGCGTGGCGGCGCCCATCGCCCGGACCCGGCGACGGCCGAACTCCGCCACGGCGAGGAGCAGCACGAGGCCGACGGCCTTCGCGAGCACCCAGCGGCCGTACTCGGTGTCGTAGAGCGCCTCGATCGACCGCAGTTCGCGCCAGGCCTGGATGCTGCCGGCGACCGCGAGCACTCCGACCGCGGTCATCGCCACCGGCGACCAGCGCGCCAGCACGGCCGGGCAGTCCGCCGGCGGACGGGGGAGCAGGTGCACGGCGAGCACGAGCAGGCCCCCGACCCACAGCGCGACCGCGCCGAAGTGCACGGCGTCGAGGGCCGTGGTCGCCCACGGGTACTCCCCGACCGCCGGGTGCCCCGAGCGCGCGTAGGTGAGCAGCACCCCGAACCCGGCCAGGCCCGCGACCACCAGGGCGACGGGCGAACGGCGCGCGAGCAGCAGCCCCGCCCCGAGGACCACGAGGAGCGCGAGGCGGGCGAGCGCCGCCTCGCCGTAGGTCGTGTCGAGGACGGTGTCGATCTCGTCGAAGCCGTCGGCCAGCCCCCCGCCGACGCTGCGGGCCGACTGCAGCGGCAGGCTCGCGAGCGTGGTGACGAGGACCAGTGCCCCACCGGCGGCGGTCAGCCCGCGCAGGACGGGGTCGCCCGCACTCTCG
Source organism: Sporichthya polymorpha DSM 43042 (assembly GCF_000384115.1). NCBI lineage: Bacteria > Bacillati > Actinomycetota > Actinomycetes > Sporichthyales > Sporichthyaceae > Sporichthya > Sporichthya polymorpha. The sequence goes on along the minus strand of NZ_KB913029.1, from coordinate 2,123,240 downwards.
CGGCGGCAGAGCACGACGAAGGCGGGGACGCCGAGCAGCAGAACGACCCCGGCGTACCCGGCCCAGCGGTTGACGCCGGCCACCGCCGAGACGACCGAGTCCCCCCCGCCGCCCACGGCCTCCGCGACGCGGTCCGCGGACGCGGCGGTCGCGGTCTCGCCGAGCGTGAACGTGATGGCGCCGGCGATCGGATGCGAGTCGGCGGAGATCACCCGGTAGACGAAGACGTAGCCGGCGTCGGGCAGCGGCCCCGGGATCGGTACCCGGAGGGTGTTGCCCTCGACGACGGTCCGGCCGAGCGCCGCCTCGGTGCCGTCGGCCGCGATCAGCTTCATCGCGCCGGGCACCTGGGTGATCGACTCGGTGAACCGCAGCGTGAGTTCCTCCGGCGCGGTGTCGAGCGCGGCCCCGGACGTAGGGCTGGAGGAGATCAGTTCGGCGTGCGCCGCGGCCGGGCCGGCGGCTCCCACGCCGGCCGCGAACCACGTCAGCAGAAAAAGCAACAGGGCGGCGAGGCGCCCTGTGCGCCTGCCGCCCGCCCCGAGCGGGGCCGGTCTCATGCGGCCCGCCGGACCCGGGCCGGGCGTCCGTCCGCGCCGACGGTGTCGGCCGACCGTGGGCCGGGGTGGTCCGCGGTCCGCTCGAGGCGGGAGATCGCCACGAGCACAACCACCCCGGCCAGCACGATCCCGTGCGGCCACTCCTCCGAGAGCTGGGCGGCGCCGTCCAGGAGGTGACGTGTCGTCACCAGTGCGGTCAGCAGGCCGGCGATGCCCAGCATCGGCACCAGCGCGGCCGCCCGCGCCGGCTTTCTCGCGACCGAGAGGAAGCCGACACCGACCGCGATGCTCCACGTGCCGAGCTCGCTGCCGGTGTGCCAGCGTCCGAGCAGGTCCGGCGAGGCCAGACCGATCTCCACCGCCGCGATCACGACCAGCACCCAGCGCAGCACGAGCGTCGGGACGACCCGCCGGCGGCGGGGGTCGGCCGCCGCCGCGGCCAGGATCGCGGAGGTGAGGTCCGGAACCTCGTCGGCCGGTCGCAGCCGGAGACTCCGGTGGAGTGCGGCCAGCGCTTCGGCGTGGTCGCAGCACGCCGAGCACGTGGCCAGGTGGGCGTCGAGCATCGCCTCGTCCACCCCGAGCGGCTCGGAGTCGAGCCGCGCCGAGAGGGCCGTGCGCCAGCGCTCGCAGTCCATGCCGAAGGAGTCGCCGGCGCGAGCGGGCCAGTTCCCGGGGGCCGCCGAAATTTCTCCGGGCGGGCGTCCTGCGGCATAATCTTGACCAACTTACTTTGGAAACAAATCGCGACACTCTGGAAACCGAGCGCTTACATGCGCCGAATAGGGTCGGCACCGTACGCGGCTCAGGAGGCCCCCACTCATGCGCGACGACGAGATCACCGCCCACGCCCTCGCGGCGGGACGCGGCGACGCCGACGCGACGACGGCCTTCGTCCGCGCGACGCAGGCGGACGTCTGGCGCTACGTCGCCTACCTCGTCGACCGTGAGCACGCCGACGACCTGACGCAGGAGACGTTCCTGCGCGCCCTGCGCGGCCTCCGGACCTACCGCGGGGACGTCCCCGCCCGCGTGTGGCTGCTCTCGATCGCCCGCCGCGCCGTCGTCGACCACTTCCGCAAGCAGGGCCGGACCCCCACCGTCGCCGCGAGCCTCGACGCCGACACCACCGTCGCCGACCGCATCGCCCCCGCGACCCCGGACCCCGCCAACGCGGTCAGCCTGCAGACCCTCGTCGCGGGCCTCGACCCCGACCGCCGCGCCGCCTTCGTCCTCACCCAGATCAACGGCCTCTCCTACGACGAGGCCGCCGCCGCCTGCGGCGTCCCGATCGGCACGATCCGCTCCCGCGTCGCCCGCGCCCGCGAGGACCTCCTCGCCGCGATGCAGTCCGACTCCCCCGCCGCCCCCGCCGCGAAGCCCGCCCGCCGCCTCCGCCGCTCCCGCTGACGCACGGCCGCATCACCGCAACCACCGGACAACGCGGCCCGCGCGGCCGGGAGGTCAGCGACGGAGGACACCCCGACCTCCGGCTCCGTCAGTCCGAGAACAGCAGCGAGAGCCCGCCGACGGTGTAGGAGACCATCAGGACCATCATCGGGATCTGCCCCATCACCGCGGCCCGCGTCGGGAACAGGCGGACCGAGCGGTCGTGGGCGGCGAAGACGCCGAGGACGTGGCCGACGACGATCGCGAGCACCTGGATCGTAGCGATCTGACCCACCGTCACGACCTCGTAGTTCACGGTCCAGTTCGCGGTGCCGAACAGGTTCGAGCCGTCGACCATCGGGTCCGAGGCGTAGATGACCGTCTGCTGGCCGACGAACACCAGCAGCGAGAAGTAGTGCGCGATCAGGTAGCCGACCGCGATCGGGATCAGCGAGTGCGAGAACGCGGTCGCGATACCGGCCGGGCCGCGGCGGGAGAGGACGCCGGCGAGCCAGGAGGCGATGCCGAACGCGAGGGTGACGCCGCCGATGGAGACCGCCAGCGCGATGGTCGAGAGCGTCTGCGGCGACATGTTCGACTCGAAGGTCCGGTCGTACCACCAGGTCGTCGAGGTGAACGAGTCGAACGCGGTGGAGCCGAGCATGACGCCGAGGACGGCGACGAGGCCGCGGTCCTCGGGGGTCGAGTCGAGGTTGTTCAGCGGGTTCCGCAGGACGATCGCGCCGTCCTCGCGCCGGCCCAGCGGGGCGAGGCGGCCGATCAGGGCGGAGAAGACCTCGAAGCCGTCGCACTTGGCGAACCACTGCTGGCCGTAGGCCATGGCGCCGAGCAGATTCGCGCCGGCGTAGAGCGAGAAGTAGGTCGTGAGCGTGCCGGTGGAGTCGCGTTCGTTGGCGCACAACTCGAGCCAGACGAACGACGCGAGCCCCACGGCGGCGGGCCAGTAGCCCAGCCACCGCGGCAATGCGAACGGCGGGTCGTGCGGGTCGAGGCGCAGGGCCAGACAAACGAGCAGATGGATCGTCCGCAGCGGGTTGAGCACCCGCCAGACCGGACCGAACAGCAGCGACGCGGGGACCAGACCGACCCAGAAGATGACGTAGACGAACCCCGCGGTGGGGTTCTTCGCGAGATCCGGCCCGGCCACCGCGCACCAGGCGACGAAGCCGGTGATCGCGAGGCCGAACAGACGCAGGGCCCAACGGAGCTCGCCGGAGTCCGCGAACTCCCCCAGCGATCCGGGCAGTTCGCGGCCGGACGCCGCCCCGGTGAGTTTCGACTGCCGCCAGCGCAGGGCGAGCACACCGAACGACACCGCGAGCGCGAGAACGGCTCCGGTGAGGGCGTACCCGAAGGGCAGGGGCAGATCCTGGCGCGATCCGACTCCGTGTGCGAGCAGCACGTCGGTCGCAACCGCCGGGGCGGGCGTTCCCATGCCGACTTACTTGACCTGCAGGTTGAACAGCAGGACCGAGCCCTCGTGGACCTCGACCTCGTAGGAGCCCGCCGCGAGGTCGACGGTGAAGGTCTTGGTCACGGTCTCGCCGGCGCCGACCTCGATGTACTCGTCCAGGCCGTGGACGTGGATCTCCTGCGCCTTGTCCGAGGTGATGACGAGGGTGAGCTTCTCGCCCTTCGCGACCGAGACCGTCGGCCCGACCTTCTCGGTCGGCTTGCCGTCGACGAGGTTGATCTCGATCCGCTTCCCCTCCTCGGCGTCGGCGGACGCGCTCGGGCTCGCGGAGGCGTCCGCGGATGCGGAGGCGGACGGCGAGGCGGACGGGGTTCCGCTCGCGACCGGGGTGGGCGTCGGGTCCTGGGCCGCGGTGTCGTCGTCATCGTCGCCGCAGGCGGTGAGCACGAGCAGCAGCGACGCCGCGAGGGCAGCGGCGGCGGTCCGGTACGCGGGGCGGTTCATGGATGGTCCTTCCACACGGTGCTGGGGGCGGCGGGCGTGTGCCACGGCGAGATGCGCAGCCACTCCCGTCTGACCGGTCGTCGGGCGACCGGGCCGAGTTCCGACCCGATCATGTCGGGACGGTCACAGTTGCCAGACCTCGCCCCGGGCCATGCCGGACATTCCGGTCCACAGCAGCTGCATCAGGTGGCGGGCGGTCAGTTCGGGCGTCAGGTCCGGACGCCGGGCCCGCCAGCGGGTGATGCGTTCGCCGGCGCCGCTGATCGCCGCCGCGACGAGCTCCACCTCGAGCGTGTCCGCGTGCCCGGGCGGGGACTGCGCCAGGATCAGCGCCGCGATCAGCTCGGTGTGCTCGGCGCGGATCGACTCGATCTCCTCGGCCGCCGGGCCGAACTCCAGCAGGCCCTCGTCGACCATCATCGTCCAGAGCGCCGGGTGCGCGTCGATGAACCGGAACCAGTGCACGAGGCCGAGGTAGAGCTGCTCGTCCGGCCGCGATCCGCCGCCGACGCCGTCAAGGATCGCGGCGCGCATCCCGTCCCGCGCCCGCCGCAGGCAGGCGAGGAACAGCCGCTCCTTCGAGCCGTAGTAGTGGTAGAGCATCGGCTTCGAGACGCCCGCCCGCGCCGCAATCTCGTCCATCGACGAGGCCTGGTAGCCCTGCTCGCCGAAGATCTGCTCGGCGACGTCGAGCATGAGGGCCTCGCGCTCGGCCCGCGGCATCCGCCGCCGCGGCGCGGGGCCGTCCGGCGCGGGACCGTCCGGCGCGCGGTCGTGGCTGGCGCTCACGCAGACCTACCTCCCTGCGGAGCGGGACACGAAACCTACCGACTCAACTTACCCCAGGTAAGGACGCCCCCGTAAAGAAAGGGTGACACCCCTTACTGCGCAGTAAGGGGTGTCACCCTTTCTTGACAGCCTTTCTGACAGCGTCAGGGCCTCGAGGCGGACGTCGGGCCGGGGGACGGGGACGAGGTGGGGGACGGGGACGACGTCGGGGACGAGGGCAGGTTCACCGGAACGTCCTTGGCCTTGGTCGACGGGCCGTAGTTCGGGTGGCCGGCGAAGACGACGCGCCAGGAGCCGGTCTTGCTCGCGGTCACCTTGTCGAAGCTGACCACGCCCTTGTCGTCGGTGCTCGCGGTCGTGACCGGCTTGTAGGTCTCGCTTCCCTTCGGGGCGAACTCCAGCGCGATCTCGCGGGCGGTGAACGGCTCCCACTTGCCGTTGCGGAAACGCTCGAGGAAGGCGCTCGCGGTCAGGGCGCCGGTCTTGGGGTCGACGGTGATCTTGAAGCTCGACAGCCGCGTCTTGTTGACCACGCGGAAGTTCGTGTAGACGAGGTCCGGGTTGGTCGAATTGCTCGACAGGTCGGTCGCGAACGCGCGCACCGCGTACATGCCGGTCTTGGCGTTGTTCGGCAGCGACAGCGATCCGGTCCACACGCCGGAGGCGGCGGTGCCCGAGGTCCGGGCGAGCCGGTACGCGCGGCCGTCGCGGTCGCTCGGGTCGTAGAGGCCGATCGTGATGCGGTCGACGCCCCGCTCGTCGGTGGCGCGCACGGTGACCTTGAACGAGGTCTTGCCGCCGTTCTTCACCGCGAGGATCAGCGGCGAGGGGTTGATCGCCATCGAGGAGATCACCGGCGCGGTCCGGTCGGCCGGCTTCCTGGCCTTCGCGTCCGCCGCGGACGTGGAGGTGACCAGGACGAGCGCGGTCGCGGCCGCCGCGACGGGGACGACGAGCGCCGCCGGATGCGACGGGCCGAGTCGGCGCACGAACTGGGGCAAAGGCGGACGCATGTGACAGACCTCCGGGGCGCGGGCCGGGCGAGCCGGACCTCCGTGCAGTATCAGTATACAACTCCATTCACTTTGACCTCAGCAGGCCACTTCTGCAACTGATCCAGAGAATCCGCAGCACAATCGCGCCGATGTCCACGGCGGCGGGGGCGGGTTGGAAGAATGCCTGGCGTGTCCAGCCCACCGAGCCACATCGCCAACCGCTACCGCTTCGTCGAGACGCTCGGCCGCGGAGGGATGGGTGAGGTCTGGAAGGCGTTCGACGAGCGACTCAACCGTTTCTGCGCGATCAAGGTCCTGCGCCAGACCCAGGACGCCGCGACCGTCGAGCGGTTCTCCCGCGAGGCCCGCACGCTGGCCTCGATCCGGCACCCCGGCGTCGTCATCGTCTACGACTACGGCGTCGACAACGACCGGCCCTACCTGGTCATGGAGCTGCTCCCCGGGCCGTCGCTGGCCGAGCTGCTGCGCGCGGACGGTCCGCTGCCGGTCGAGAGCGTCCGCCGCTACGGCACCCAGGCGGCGTCCGCGCTCCAGGCGGTCCACGACGCCGGTGTGGTGCACCGCGACATCAAGCCCGCCAACCTGGTCATCGACTCCTCCGGCAACTGCCGGCTCGTCGACTTCGGCATCGCGCTCGGCTCGGTCGCCGACCACACGCTGACCGAGCACGGCGCGATCATCGGCAGCGCCGCCTACCTCGCGCCCGAGCAGGCCGTCGGCGGCCGCGCGGACATGCGCTCGGACCTGTACGGCTTCGGCTGCCTGCTGGTGACGCTGCTAACAGGCCGTCCACCGTTCGACGACGACTCACCCGTCGAGATCCTGACCCGGCACCTCAACGACGCCCCGGTCCGCCCGTCGGACCGCCGGCCCGACGTGCCGCCGGACCTCGACGACCTCGTTCTGCAGCTGCTGTCGAAGCAGCCCGAGCTCCGGCCGGCCAGCGCGGCCGAGGTCGCCGACCGACTCGGCGGCGCGACCGGCACGCGGCCGCTCCCCGGCCCCGTGCCCCTGCCGCCGCGCGGCGCCTACGCGCCCCCGCCGCCGATCTACGCAGAGGCCGGCCCCACGGCGGCGATGCCGGCGTACAGCCACGCCGCCGAGCGGAACCGGGTCAAGCCGCTGCTGATCGTGCTCGGCGTCGTCGCGCTGCTCGCCGCCGGCGGCGTGGGCTGGGCGCTCACGCAGGAGAGCGACGACTCCCCCGGCACCCGGATCCCGTTCGTACCGGACACCCCGACGCCGACGCCCTCGCCGACGCCGGAGGCCACGATCGAGCCGACGACGACGCCGACGTTCGGCCCGCCGCCGACCCCGAACCCGCTGGCGACGCCGGTCCCGACCCCGACGCCCACGCCGACCCCGAGGCCGATCATCGTGCTGCCGACCCCGGTCGTGACGCCGGAGCCGACCCCGGAACCGACGCCCGAGCCGACCCCGGCGGAGACGCCCGCCCCCTGACCACGCATTGAACAAGGGGTGACACCCCTTGTTCGACGCACCAGGGGGACAGCCCCGTCTGGCGTGGTCAGTGGCCCCGTGCGATCCACTCCTCGAGGTGCGGGGCCTCGCCACCGATCGTGGTGGCCTCGCCGTGGCCGGTGTGGACCTGAATGTCCCCCGGCAGGACGAGCAGCTGGTCGCGGATCGAGGTGATGATCGTGCCGAAGTCGCTGTACGAGCGGCCGGTCGCGCCGGGCCCACCCTGGAACAGGGTGTCGCCGGAGAACAGCGCCCCGAGCTCCGGCGCGTAGAGGCACACGGCCCCGGGCGCGTGGCCCGGGGTGTGCATCACCTCGAGCACGGTGTCGGCGACGGTGATCACGTCGCCGCCGTGCAGCGTGCGGTCCGGCTTGCGGTCGGCGTAGACCATGCGCCAGAGGACGTCGTCGTCCGGGTGCAGGAGGATCGGCGCCCCGGTGTTGTCGGCGAGCTCCGCCGCCGCGTTGACGTGATCGTTGTGCGCGTGGGTGCAGACGATGCCGAGCAGCTGCCGGCCGGCCACGGCCTCCTCGATGGCCGCCGCGTCGTGCGCCGCGTCGATCACCACCACTTCGCGCTCGTCGCCGACGAGCCAGACGTTGTTGTCCACGTCCCAGGTCCCGCCGTCGAGGGTGAACTGACCGGAGGTGACGAGGCGTTCGATGCGAGCGGCCATCAGAAGGAGTCCTTGGTCGGAGTGGCGAAGCGGACGGTGCGTCAGAAGACGACGACCGAGCGGAGCACGTCGCCGTGGTGCATGCGCTCGAAGGCCTTCTCCACGTCGTCGATACCGATGGTCTCGGACACGAACGCATCGAGGTCCAGCCGCTTCTGCAGGTACAGGTCGATGAGCATCGGGAAGTCCCGCGAGGGCAGGCAGTCGCCGTACCAGGACGACTTGAGCGAACCGCCGCGGCCGAAGACCTCGATCATCGGCAGGTCCAGCACCATGTCCGGCGTCGGGACACCGACCAGCACCACCGTGCCCGCGAGGTCGCGACCGAAGAAGGCCTGCTTGTAGGTCTCGGGCCGGCCGACGGCCTCGATGACGACGTCCGCGCCGTTGCCCTCGGTCGCCGCACGGATGCCCTCGACGGCGTCGGTGTTCTTCGAGTTGACCGTGTGCGTGGCACCGAGCTTGACGGCCATGTCGAGCTTGCGGTCGTCGATGTCGACGGCGATGATCTTGCGCGCGCCGGCCAGGCGGGCACCCGCGATCGCCGCGTTGCCGACCCCACCGCAGCCGATGACCGCGACCGAGTCCCCGCGCGTGACGTTGCCGGTGTTGATCGCCGCACCGATGCCCGCCATGACGCCGCAGCCGAGCAGGCCCGCCGCGGTGGCCGGGGCCGCCGGGTCGACCTTCGTGCACTGCCCCGCGGCGACCAGCGTCTTCTCCGCGAAGGCACCGATGCCGAGCGCCGGCGAGAGTTCGGTGCCGTCGGTGAGCGTCATCTTCTGCTTCGCGTTGTGCGTGGCGAAGCAGTACCAGGGCCGGCCACGCTTGCAGGAGCGGCACTCGCCGCACACCGCGCGCCAGTTGAGGATGACGAAGTCACCCGGGGCCAGGTCCGTCACGCCGTCCCCGACGGCCTCGACGCGGCCGGCGGCCTCGTGACCGAGCAGGAACGGGAAGTCGTCGTTGATTCCGCCCTCGCGGTAGTGCAGGTCGGTGTGGCAGACCCCACAGGCCTCGACCTTGACCAGCGCCTCACCGGGGCCGGGATCGGGAACCAGGATCGTCTCGACCGAGACCGGAGCACCCTTGCTCCTGGCAACGACCGCGCGTACTTCGTGCATCTTCTGGACTCCTCGTCGTGCCGGGACGGACCTGTCTCGATTTCTACCTGATCGCGTCGTCCGACACGCGCGACCCGAACGGCGGCTTTCGCTCGACCCGTCGACGCGGGCGACCTAGCCTCACCCACTCGGGGGGACGCGGTGGGCCAACGGGGGTCCGGTCGCGGACTCGCCGTGCGCGGCCATCGGTCCGCACCCGGGCAGGCGCCGGACGGCGCTGCCCGCCACTGCACAGAAGGAACACACATATGCAACGAGCACGATCCGGCCGCGCCCTGCTCGGGCTCGCCGCCGGGGTCCTCGCCCTCAGCGGGCTGACCTCGCTCAACTCGACCGCCACCGCCGCGGCCCCGGGCTTCGTGCCCAGGTCCGCGTTGATCAACGGCGACACCGTCACGACCGGTGTCGGCATCACCAAGGGTGAGACGCCGATCAGCCTCGAGCAGTACGCCGCCGAACGAGCCGGCTTCACCGTCACCGTCGTCGACGGGGAGACCTGGGCCGGCATGAGCGCCGCCGCCTTCGCGAAGTACCAACTGCTGATCGTCGGCGACAACGAATGCGGCGATCTCAGCGAGTCCGTCGCCAACTGGGACACCTGGGCGCCGGTCGTCATGGGGGCCACGCCGGCGAACAAGATCGTCGGCAACCGGGTCCTGTCCGGCCTCGACCCGTCGTACCACTACACGGGCGGTGCGAGTCCGACCGAGGAGGGGAACCCGGCCACGGCCCCGGCCGAGCACTTCGTCGAGGCTGCACTCACCTTCGCCGGCGCGAAGCCCGGCGCGACCGGGCTCTACTTCGGCCCGGGGTGCTTCGACAGCGACGAAGCCTGGACGACCCTGAGCAACAAACTCAGCTCGGCCGGCACCGGGTTCACCGTCGTGCCGGACACCCACATGGACGACGTCCACCTGGTCCGGACACCCGGCGCGAGCTTCCCCGGTCTGGTGCCCGCCGACCTGCCGGACTGGGAGAACACGGCCCACACCTACTTCGACACGTTCCCGGCCGACTACCGGCCGTTGGCGATCGCCACCGATGCCGTTGACGACGACGAGGGCGACGTGGACGTGATGGCCGCGAGCGAGCCGGAGCCGCGGAACCGTCCGGCCTCGGAGAAGTCCGAGGGCCGCGTCGCGGCCGCGTCCGACAACTCGACGTGCGGGGCGAAGACGCTCGACGGCGCGAACGTCTGCGGCGAGGCCGTGGCGGTCTTCGCGGGCGCCGACCCGGTCGTGCCGACCCCGCCGGCGGCCACCGGCACCTGCCGGGGCGAGAAGGCCACGATCGTCGGCACCCCGGGCGACGACGTCCTGACCGGGACCGCCGGCCGCGACGTCATCGTCGGCCTCGGTGGCAACGACGTCATCCGTGGCCGCGGCGGCAACGACCTGATCTGCGCCGGCGACGGCAACGACAAGGTCCGCGGCGGCGGAGGTGACGACCGCATTTACGGCGGCGCGGGCGACGACCGTCTGTACGGCGGCGCGGGCAGCGACCGCGTGTTCGGCCAGCAGGGCAACGACACGGTTCGCGGCGGCAACGGGGCGGACCGGGTCAGCGGCGGCCGCGGCGACGACAAGCTGTACGGCAACCGCGGCGACGACGTCCTGCGCGGCGGCCGCGGCAAGGACACGGGCTTCGGTGGCCCGGGCATCGACACCTACGTCGGCGTCGAGACCCACACCGTGCCGTAGCCGCCGGTCTCCACCGGACGGGATGACGTCCCGCCGGGGCGAGTGTCGGCCCTCCTGCGGGCTGACACGACCCCCGTGCGGGACGTCATCCCGCAGTGGTCAGGCCAGGGCCTCCCAGCCGACCAGGCCCTCGGAGAGGTCCCGGACGCCGGCGAGCAGACCGAGCCGGTTGGCTTTGACCGCGGGGTCCGGGGCCATGACCAGCACCGCGTCGAAGAACGTATTGATCGGGGCGACCAGGCCAGTCCCGACGGCCACGAAGGCCGGCAGATCTGACGGCTTGTCACCCAACTCGGCCTGTGCCTTCGCGAGGGCGTCGGCGAGGGCGTTCTCCGCCGGGTCCTCGAACTTCGCCGCGTCGTGGCCGGCGGTGACGTCGGCCGGCACCAGGCGACGGATCCGGAGCACGGCCTCGACCAGCGCCGCGAAGTTCGGGTCGTCGACCAGCGCCGGAAGCTCCGCGAGCGTGGCGTCCGCGCGCGCCGGGGAATCGGCCAGCGGCAGCACCGCCTGGACGAGCTTGTGCGGGTGCCCGGCGTCGAGCAGGGCCTGCTCGTAGCGGCCGGTGGTGAAGGCTGCGGCCTTCTCCATCGCGTCGGCCGGGATCTCGACCGGCTGCTGCGCCGCGGCGAGCGCGAGCCCGGCCGGGATCGTGATCGACGCGAGCCGCGGGTGCGCGCGCAGCACGGCGAGGGCGCCGAGGGCCGCGCGGCGGAGGCCGAACGGGTCCGAGGACCCCTTCGGCTCGGCGCCCGTGGCGAACAGGCCGGCCAGCAGGTCGAGCCGGTCCGCGAGCGAGAGCAACGCGCCCGGGATCGTCGTCGGCAGCGCCGCGCCGGCCGAGCGCGGCATCTCCATCTCGTGCAGCGCGGTCGCGACCTCGGGGGTCTCACCGGCGCGCACGGCGTACTCGCGCGCCATGATCCCGGCGAGCTTCGAGAGCTCGACGACCATCTCCGTCGCCAGGTCGAACTTCGCCAGCTCACCGGCGCGGGTCAGCGTGGCGAGCTCGTCCGCGGAGAGGTCGGCCGACTTCGCGAGCTCGAGCGCGAGCTTCTGGATGCGCGTCGCACGGTCGTCCATCGAGCCGAGCTTGTCCGCGAAGGTGAGCTTGTCCAGGCGCGTGCGGAACTCGGCCGGCGGCACCTGCAGGTCCGCGCGCCAGAAGAACGACGCGTCCTCGTACCGCGCCCGGAGCACGGCCTCGTTGCCCGCGCGCACGACGTCGCGGTCGCACTCGCCGTTCGCGACGGCGACGAAGTGGTTCCGCAGCTCCCCCTCTGCGTTGCGCACCGGTAGGTAGCGCTGGTGCTTGCGCATGACGGTGACGAGGATGTCCGGCGGCAGCTCGAGGTAGCGCTCCTCGAACTCACCGAGGATCGGGTTCGGCGACTCGACGAGGTTGGTCACCTCGTCGACGACGTCGGTTTCGCCCTCGATGTCGACGACGCCACCGACCGACGCGGCGAGTTCCTGAGCCCCCGTCACGATCTGGGCGCGGCGGGCCGCGGTGTCGAGCACGATGTTGTTGTCGGTGAGCACCTGCGCGTACTCGGCGGCGGAGCGCACGCCCACGATCGGGGCGTCCGCGTTGCGGTGCACCCAGGTCTCGCGGCCGCTCGCCATGTTCGCGACCTGGAAGGGCACGACGGCCTCGCCGAGCAGCGCGAGCATCCAGCGGATCGGCCGGGTGAACGAGAGCCCGGGCGCGTTCCAGCGCATGTTCTTCTCGGACCGCAGGCCGGTCACGATCTTCGGGAGGATCTCGGCGAGCACCTCGACCGCCGGGCGGCCCTGGACCTCGCTGCTGACGCCGACGTACTCGACGCCGTCGATCGTGATCCGCTCGAGCGCGTCGGCCTCGACGCCCTGGCCCTTGGCGAAGCCCTGCGCGGCCTTGGTGAGGTTGCCGTCGGCGTCGTAGGCGGCGGCGACCTTCGGGCCCTTGACCGTCCTGCGCGAGTCCTCCTCGCGGGCGGCGACGTCGGCGACGGTCGCGACCACGCGGCGCGGGGTCGCGTCGACGGTGATCTCGCCGTGCACGAGCCCGGTCCCGGCGAGCGCGGTGGTCAGCGCCTCGCGGACCGCGGCCACGGTGTTCCCGCACTCGTGCGGCGGCATCTCCTCGACGCCGATCTCGAACACCAACGGCGCGGGCCCGGTCGGGACGGTGCCGGTCGCGGGCAGCGGCGGTGGCGTCGACTCGGTGGGCAGACCCAGCGGGTGCCCGAGCTCGGCCCGCTTCTCGATCCAGAGTTCCGCGACCTCGCGGGCGAGTCGCTGCATGGTCCGGAACGCGGCGGCGCGGTCGGTCGTCGACACGGCCCCGCGGGCGTCCATGACGTTGAACGCGTGCGAGCACTTGAGCACGTAGATCTGCGCGGGCACGGGCAGCTTCGCCTCGACCATGCGCTTGGCCTCGGAGGCGTAGTCCTCGAACAGGCGGCGGTTGGTCGCGACGTCCGCGTCGTCGAGGTAGTAGCGGCTCATCTCGTACTCGGCCTGACCGAAGGCCTCGCCGTAGGAGATGCCCGGCGCATAGGCGATCTCCTTGAAGTGGCCGACGCCCTGCAGCGCCATGAGGATGCGCTCCATGCCGTAGGTCAGCTCGACGCAGACCGGGTCGAGCGTCTGACCGCCGACGGCCTGGAAGTAGGTGAACTGCGTGATCTCCATGCCGTTCAGCCAGACTTCCCAGCCCAACCCCCAGGCGCCGATGGCCGGCTGCGCCCAGTTGTCCTCGACGAACCGGATGTCGTTGGCCCGGGTGTCGACACCGAGGGCCTCGAGGCTGCCCAGGTAGAGCTGCTGCGGGTCGCCCGGCTCCGGCTTGAGGATGACCTGGTACTGCGTGTGCATCTGGATGCGGTTCGGGTTCTCGCCGTACCGCGCGTCGTCCGGACGGACCGACGGTTCGACGTAGGCGACCTTCCACGGCTCCGGGCCGAGGACACGCAGCATCGTCGCGGGGTTCGCGGTACCGGCGCCGACCTCGGTGTTCATCGGCTGCACGATCATCGCGCCGCGCTCGGTCCAGTAGCTGGTCAGCGCCAGCAGCGCGTCCTGCATTGTCAACATGCGAACAGTCCCGTCCCCATAAGCTCTGACCAGCGAGTCCTGGTCAGCCTTGATCGGCTTGGCGAGTCTAGTGAGCCGATGTGCTCCGCTCGGGCGCCCCGAGATGGCAGGCTTCGCCCCGGTATCAGGAATCTTGTCCGTTCCACGGAGGCCGCTCGTGACCCTCAAGACCTTTTCCCGCTCCGGAGTGGTCCTGACGACCATGGCCTGCGTGGGCGCGTTCGCGGCCCCCGGGGCGCACGCTGCCGAGCTCACCTACACCACCGCGGACGGCGTCGTCGGCGGCAAGATCGCCGTCACGGTGAAGATCACCTCGGACGTGGCAAAGCCCGCGACGGTGCAGATCCACCTGTTCCAGAACGGCACCTGCGCCGGCAACCCGATGCAGAACAACGGCACCCCGCTCTCGAGCAAGGTCTTCGAGGGCGCGGACAAGGGTTCGCAGTACACCTTCACCGTGAACAACATCAGCCCCGCCGGGACCTACTCGTGGGGCGTGGACGTGAAGGAGTCCGGCCAGGAACCCGAGCGCAAGTGCTCGCCGGCCATCACGGTGAAGGAGGGCAACACCCCGCCTCCGCCGCCCGCGAAGTACACCTGCGGTGGCAAGGCGGCGACGTTCGTCGGCTCCAGCAAGGCCGAGCGGATCATCGGCTCCCCCGGTGACGACGTGATCGTCGCCCGCGGTGGCAACGACATCATCGAGGGCCGCGGCGGCAACGACATCATCTGCGGCGGCGCGGGCAACGACATCATCGTCGGCGGCGCCGGCCACGACCGCCTGTTCGGCGACGACGGCGCCGACACCATCGCCGGCGGCTCGGGCAACGACGAGATTCGCGGCGGCGCCGGCAACGACGACCTCCGCGGCAGCACCGGCAACGACCGGCTCTACGGCGGCGGCGGCAACGACATCCTCAACGGTGGCGCGGGCACGGACCGCGGCAACGGCAACTCCGGCCGCAACACCCTGCGGAACATCGAGCTGAAGGCCTCCTGACGCTCCACCCGACCCGCCCGAACCGCCCGGTACCGGTGGGGCTCGTGGGGTGATATCGAACGGAGTACGCCGCTTGGCACGGATGTGCCTTTGGTGAATTCATGGTGGCGCCTTTACTGAATGCGCCCCATGTGGCCTTTGGGACGGACTGGGCGTCGCGCCCGCAAGCACGGACCGCGCCCGTCGTCCGCGGCTGCTGCGAGCGCCTTGCTGCCTGGAGTTCTCATGCACGTCAAGCGCATCGCCGCACTCGCGGCTCCCGTACTCGCGATCCCTGGCGCTGTCCTGCTCTTCTCCCCGGCCGCGAAGGCCGCGCTGCCGGCAGGCTGCACGAACGCCGGCACCACCGTGACGTGCGTGTACACCGCGGACACGACCTTCAACGTCCCCGCCGGAATTCCGGCGGTCACCATCGCCGCGCAGGGCGAGGCCGGCGAAACCGCCCAGGGCGCCCTCGGCGGCGGCGGAGCCATCGCGACCGCGACGTTCAACCCGGCCGCAGCGGCCTACACCCTTGATGTGGGCGGCAACGGCATGGACGGCTCGGCCGGCGGCACCGGGAACGGCGACGGCGGCGACGGCGGCGCCGGCTCTCTCGTCAGCGCCGGCGGCACCGTGCTCCTCGCCGGCGGCGGGGGCGGCGGAGCCGGCCACCCGCAGGCCAACGGAGGCGCGGGCGGCGTGGGGGCGGCAGGGCCTCTCGCACCGGGCGGCCCGGGGACCAACGGCGCACTCGGCGGCAACGTCAACGCCGGCGCAGGGTCACGCGCGGGCGAGAACGCCGACCTGGCCAACGCGGGCGGCGGCGGGGGCGGCGCGGTGAGCGCCGCCAACAACGCCCGCGGCGGCGGTGACAACGGCGCGGTGGTCGGCGGAAGCGGCGCCGGCGGCGCGAGCTTCGGCCCGACCACCACCACCTACGCCGCAGCGCCGCAGGGCGCCCCCGGCCGGATCACGATCACCTACACCGACCCGACCTTGGCACCGTCGAGCCCGGGCGCCTCGGCCTGTGACGTGCCCGGCGCGATTCAGGGCGGATCCGGCGGGGGCGTCATCAACGGCACGGACGGTCCCGACGTCATCAACGCCGGCAGCGGGCACCACACGATCTACGGCAACGGCGGCGACGACGTCATCTGCGCCGGGTCGGGCAACGACGTGGTCCACGGCGGCGACGGGAACGACACGATCTTCGGCGGATCCGGGAACGACACCCTGAACGGTGACGCCGGCGACGACGTCATCGACGGCGGGTCCGGGACGGACACCGAGAACCCGTAAGCCCCTCCGAAGCGGCTCCCCTCAGGCAGTCGGTCGCACTCCTCCACCCGACTGTGCCGCGCGACGAGCGCCGCCACCCCCCGCGGGTGACGGCGCTCCGTCGTTGCGCCCGAACCTGGTCGCGTCCGGAGTCAGTGCTGGGCGCGACAGCGGCGGGCGCGGCGGCCCGCCTCGGCGAGGAGGGCGCCGAGACCGCGCTGGGCGGAGACGGTGTCGACCGCGCGGTGGGGGAACGGGAGCCGGACGTCGCGGTGGCCGGAGAGGCGCTCGATGCGCAGGACGATCCCGTAGCGGTCGAGGGCGAGCGGGAGGACCCGCGTCGCGGACTGCAGGACGTCGGGGTGGACGAGTCGGGTGAGCTGGTCGACGGCCTCGGGATGGGCGTCGGCCAGGTGCATCAGGACGTCCGCCTCCTGGACCGCCAGCGGGTCGACGTCGGCGCGCACGAGTTCGTCCGGAGTGAGCACACTCACCCGGCCCCGCTCGGTCAGGTGGACGCTGTCCAGCTCCAGGACCAGCTCGGGGGTGCCGTAGCACTCGTCGCGGTGCATTAGGCTTAGCCAGCCGTGTGCCGTCAAACGCGCACGGACCCGGTCTCGGACAGCCACTGCGGCAACGTCCGTGATCTCGATGCAGGCCTCGACGTCGCCTCCGGTGACTTCGAGAACCTGTGTCACGCAGGAATGCGCAGGCGCCCAGAGGAGAAGTCGTCCGACGGCGTCGAGGGAGTGCAGCCCGGCGAACTCTTCGCGAGCTTCGCCGGTGGCCACCGTCAGGGAATGGGCGGCGGCGAGTAGGGTCACAACCCGCTCGGCGCTGGTGGGCCCCGGCGGGCCGCCGCTGCACTTGTTCGTCTGCGTCACGACAGGCTCCATTAGGTTAGGCTCACCTAAGTTACTACGCACGGAGTGGTTCTGTGAACTCATCTCGACCGAAGGCCAAGCGTTCGCGGGCGCTGGGCATCCCGCTGACGCCGAAGTGCGTCAAGTACTTCGAGGCGCGCCCCTACCCGCCGGGCGTCCACGGCCGCGGCCGCAAGCAGAACTCGGACTACAAGGTCCGTCTGCTGGAGAAGCAGCGCCTGCGCGCGCAGTACGACATCTCCGAGACCCAGCTGCGTCGCGCCTACGAGCAGGCGAACGCGCACCCCGGCAAGACCGGTGAGGTCCTGCTGGCCGACCTGGAGACCCGCCTGGACGCCCTCGTCCTGCGCTCCGGCCTGGCCCGCACGATCTACCAGGCGCGCCAGATGGTCACCCACCAGCACATGACCGTGAACGGCGCCCGCGTGGACCGGCCGTCCTACCGCGTGCAGCCGGGCGACGTCGTCGCGGTGTCCGACCGCAGCCGCAACAAGAAGAACTTCCAGGTCGCGGCCGCCGGCGCCAACGCGCCGGAGATGATCCCGCCGTACCTGCAGGTCAACCACGGCGACCTGAAGTTCCGCCTCGAGCGGCCCCCGGTCCGCAGCGAGATCCCGGTCATCTGCGACGAGCAGCTCGTCGTCGAGTACTACTCGCGCTAACCGCTCGGGCGGCTCGCCGCCCCGGCCGATCAACGTCCGACCACCGTGGCTCATGGGCCACGTTTGGTCGGACGTTGTGCGTTAAGCGGGTGAACTGCGGTCGGACGGCGGGTCAAGATCATCGCGACAAGATCAACGTCGCGGCGGCCCTCGCGGTCGACCGAACAGGAGCCGCGGATGACGCCCAATCCGGACCTCCCCGCGACCCGCGCCGCCGCGGTGCGGGCGCCCAGCCTCGTCCTGCCGGGGCTCGCGGTGGACGACCTGTGGCTCGCCCCGGACGGTGCGGTGGTCGCGGTGCTCACCGGGGCGGACTCGACCGGCACGGGGTCGGTGCTGTTCCTCGACACCGCCACCGGCGCCGAGCGCGGAGCGATCCCCGTCGGTCCGGGTGAGGTGGCAGTCGTGACCACGGAGTGGACCGCGGTGGCCGGGCAGGAGGATTCCGCGGGCGAGATCGTGGTGCGGCGGACGATCACCGGCGAGTTCGTCGCGCAGCTGAACCCGCACGGCCCCGGCGGGGTGCACGCCCTCGCGATCGCGGACCGGGGCGACCTCGGCGCCAGCATCGGCGAGGACGGCGAGGTCGCGCTCTGGCAGCCGGCCAACGGCGCCGTGTTCGCGACGCTGCGCCCCACCGCCGAGGTGGACCTGGAGTGCGCCGCGTTGACGTTCTCGCCCAACGGGCGCGTGCTGGCGATCCGGACCGGCCCGGACAGCCTGGAGCTCTGGACCACCGCGCCACGACGGTTCCTCGAGACCCTGCGCGAGACCGGGCTCCCCGTCTTCAGCCCCGACGGCCGTTGGGTGGCCGCCGCCGGCGCCGCGATCCGGCTCTACGACCTCCACGGCCTCCTCGAGCCGGAGGCCCTGCTCGGCCGCGGGCCGCTGGCGTTCACTCCCGACGGGACGCTGATGGTCGCGGTCACCCCCGACGGCAGCACCGAGATCTGGCGGACCGACCCGCCGCAGCCGGCCACCCACCTCCGCGGCCGGCACCCGCGGTTGAGCCCGGACGGTTCCGCGGTCGCGGTCGTGGCGACCGACACCGAACTCCTGCTCGCCGAGCCCGCCACCGGCCGCGTGACGGCCCGTCTGACCGGGATCCGCGGCGAGGTCCAGTCGCTGACGGTGGGTCCGGCCGGAGCGGTGGTGGTCGCGGCCTGCTCGGACGCGGCGATTCGGGTGTGGCGCGGCGACACCGCCTAAGGTCGGGCCGTGCGGATTCTGCGAATCTCCGAGGTGCTGCGCGGGGATGCCGCGCTCGGTTCGACCGTGACCGTCCAGGGCTGGGTGCGCACCCGCCGGGACTCGAAGGCGGGGTTGTCCTTCGTCGCGGTCCACGACGGGTCGTGCTTCGCGACGCTGCAGGTCGTCGCCAAGCCGGATCTGCCGAACTACGCCGACGAGGTGGCCCACCTGACCACCGGCTGCTCGGTGTCGGTGACGGGCACCGTGGTCGAGTCCAAGGGCAAGGGGCAGGCGGTCGAGCTGCAGGCCACCGAGTTCGAGGTGCTCGGTTGGGTCGAGGACCCGGAGAACTACCCGGCCGCCGCGAAGCAGCACACGTTCGAGTACCTGCGCGAGATCGCGCACCTGCGGCCGCGCACGAACACGTTCGGCGCCGTCACGCGCGTGCGGCATTGTCTGGCGATGGCGGTGCACCGCTTCTTCGACTCACGCGGGTTCTCCTGGATCCACACACCGATCATCACCGCCAACGACGCCGAGGGCGCCGGCGCGATGTTCCGCGTCTCGACCCTCGACCTGGCGAACCTGCCCCGCACCCCGGACGGTGCCGTCGACCACAGCCAGGACTTCTTCGGCCGTGAGGCGCACCTGACGGTCTCGGGCCAGCTGAACGTCGAGACCTACTGCATGGCGATGTCGAAGGTCTACACGTTCGGCCCCACGTTCCGCGCCGAGAACTCCAACACCGCGCGGCACCTCGCCGAGTTCTGGATGGTCGAGCCCGAGATCGCCTTCGCGGACCTGGCCGC
The DNA here is from genome assembly GCF_000384115.1 of Sporichthya polymorpha DSM 43042. Lineage (NCBI taxonomy): Bacteria > Bacillati > Actinomycetota > Actinomycetes > Sporichthyales > Sporichthyaceae > Sporichthya > Sporichthya polymorpha. Next base: position 2,103,681 of record NZ_KB913029.1, on the reverse strand, counting down.
CGACGCCGACCTCGCCGAGGACTTCCTCAAGTACCTGTTCCGCGCCGTGCTCGACGAGCGCGCGGACGACCTCGCGTTCTTCGCCGAGCGCATCGACCCCGGCTGCATCGAGCGGCTGGAGACCTTCGTCGAGTCCAGCTTCGAGCGGATGGACTACACCGACGCGATCGACGCGCTGCAGCGCTCGGGCAAGGCGTTCGAGTTCCCGGTCAGCTGGGGCGCGGACCTGCAGTCCGAGCACGAGCGCTACCTGACCGAGGAACTCGTCGGCCGTCCCGTGGTCGTCCTGAACTACCCGCGCGAGATCAAGGCGTTCTACATGCGGGCCAACGACGACGGGCGCACCGTCGCCGCGATGGACGTCCTCGCCCCCGGCATCGGCGAGATCATCGGCGGTTCGCAGCGCGAGGAGCGGCTCGACGTCCTCGACGCGCGCCTCGACGAGATGGGGCTGAACAAGGACGACTACTGGTGGTACCGCGACCTGCGCCGCTACGGCACGGTCCCGCACGCCGGGTTCGGCCTGGGCTTCGAGCGGACCATCGTCTACGCCACCGGGATGGCGAACATCCGCGACGTCATCCCGTTCCCCCGCACCCCGCGGAACGCGGACTTCTGAACGAGGCCCGCGTGAGCTGACGTCCCGTCAGACCCGTTCGAGCTCGTTGTCGGGGACGTACTCGAGCAGGTCGCCGGGCTGGCACTCCAGCACCCGGCACATCGCCTCGAGGGTGGAGAAGCGGACCGCCTTGGCCCGGCCGTTCTTCAGGACCGCGACGTTCGCCGGCGTCAGCCCGACGGCCTCGGCGAACTCCCCGACGCTCATCTTGCGCTTGGCGAGCTCGACGTCGATGCGGACGACGATCGCCACTCAGATCACCGCCTCGAGATCGGTCCGCAGTGCGGTGGCCTGGCGCAGCAGCGCCCGCATCACGATCATCAGCAGGCCGACGACCGTGACGCCGACAGTCAGCAGGAACAGCACGACCGGCGCCCCGGGGTCGTCGGCGTGGAAGGCGACGGTGACGTCGATGCCGACCAGCACCACCCAGCCCGCCGCGATCGCGTAGATGATCGCGTCGACCCACGCGAAGGACTCGGGGCTGAAGATCCGGTCGTGCACGACGCGCGTGAGCAACTTCCAGATCGCGACGATCACCACCTGGACGCACGCGATCAGCACGAACACCGCGGCCGTCGCCGGCCACCGCCAGTCCGCGTGCTCCGGGTGCTCGGACGCCATGTGCCGGAACTGGCCGGGGAACGACAGGGTCTGGAGCATCACCAGGAGCGCGAACATCACCAGGAGGAAGACGCGCAGGCCCGTGACCGCGCGACGCTCAAGCAACATGCATTGAGAATCGCTCGGTATCTATCGAAAGTCAATCGGTATCGCCGAAGTCACGTCCCCGGGTCCGGAATGTCCCCTCCCGCGCGGAACTCGGCCGCCCGGTCACTAGTTTTGTCGCCCGTGGATGCCGACGTTCCTCCCCCGACCCCGCCGCAGATCCCGCCGCCGCCCCCGCCGGCTCCCCCGGCCCGCCCCGTGCGGCCGCGGACCCTGGACCAGGCCGAGCGGGTCATCGAGTTCAGCCTGCTCGCCAGCCGATGGCTGCTGCTGCCGCTGTACGTGATCCTCATGGCCGTCCTGGCGATCTTCGGCATCAACGCCGCCGAGGAGCTCTGGCACCTCGCCGAGGACATCGGGCACATCTCCGAGGCCGAGCTGATCCTCTCGGCGCTCTCGCTGATCGACCTCGCCCTGGTGGCGAGCCTGATCGTGATGGTGGCCCTGTCCGGCTACGAGACCTTCGTGTCCCGTTTCGACACCACCGGCGAGATGGAGCAGCCCCAGTGGCTCGGCAAGCTCGACCTCGGCACGGTCAAGCTCAAGCTCGCCGCGTCCATCGTCGCCATCTCCGGCATCCACCTGCTCAAGCAGTACATGACGACCGAACCACTCCCCAACGAGCGGCTGCTGACCCTCGCCGGCGTCCACCTCGCGTTCGTCGCGTCCGCGCTGCTGCTCGCCTGGGTCGACCGGATGTCGTTCTCCGGCCACCGGCACTGACCGTCAAGAGGTCCTGGATCAGAGATCCTCGGCCCGCGGGACCGGGCCGCCACCCTCCGGGATCGGGCGGCCCGAGTCGCGCCACTTCACGGCCTCCCCGAAACCGTGCTCGGCCGCGAACGCCTGGAACCACCGGCCTTCCGGGGAATGGCGGGTGATGCCGTCGAAGAGCGTGGCCAACAACTGTGTACCGGCCAGGCCCATGTTGTCGTAGGCCTGATTGATCATCAGTTTCTGCATCGCGAGCTGGTTGGTCGGGACGCCCGCGATCCGCTCGGCCAGCGCGTCGACGGCGGCGTCGAGCTCGTCGGCCGGGACCGCCTCCACGACCAGGCCCCACTCCGCGGCCTGGCGCCCGTCGATGGTGTCGCCGGTGAACAGCATCCGCTTCGCCCGCTCGACCCCGAGCCGGTAGACCCACATCGCCGTCGTGGGGCAACCCCACACCCGTGAGGGCATGTACCCGATACGCGCGTCGGAGGCCATGACGACCAGATCGCACGAGAGCGCGATGTCGCTGCCGCCGGCGACGGCGTAGCCGTGGACCTTGGCGATCGTCGGCTTGAGCGAGCGGAACAGCGTGAAGAACTGGTCGGTGTTGCGCTTCATCATCCGGAAGTCCGCGATCGGGTCCCAGACGACGTCCTGCGTCTGGTGCCCCGCCTCGGCGTAGTCCTTGAGGTCGTAGCCCGCGCAGAAGGCCCGACCCGCCCCGGCGACGACGAGAACGTGCACGCCCGGGTCGTCGTTCGCCCGCTCCACCGCGGCCGCGATCTCGCCCGGCATGACGTCGTCGATCGCGTTCAGCCGCTCCGGCCGGTTCAGCGTCAGGTACGCGACGCGGTCCCGCGTCCCGTAGGTGATCGAGCGAAACTCCTTCGCCATCAGCGCGAGCCGGACCGAGCCAGGAAGGCCTCGTCGGTACCGAGGTAGGAGCTGATGACGTCCGGGTGGGCGAGGACCTCGGCGGGGGTGCCCGTCGCGATCACGGCGCCGGTCTCGAGCGCGACGAGCTCGTCGCACAGGTTCGACATCAGCGCCATGTCGTGCTCGACGACAACCATCGCGCAGTCGAGATCGGCCTGGACCCGCTTGAGCACCGGGACCAGCGCCTCCGCCTCGCGCTGGGCGACACCGGCCGACGGCTCGTCGAGCAGAACTACGTCGGGCCGCTGCGCCAGCACGCACGCGAGCTCCACGATGCGGCGCGTACCGGTCGAGAGCTCACCGGTCAGGTGATCCCGGTACCGCGTCAGGCCGAGCGTCTCGAGCAGCTCCTCGACGCGCACCTGCACGGCGTCGTGGACGTCGAAGGCTGCGGGCAGCCACAGCGCGACCGCGAGCGGGTCACGACTCGCGAGGTGCCGGTCCAGCGCCACCGCGATCGTCTCCGAGACCGTGAGCCCCGGGTACAGCCGCGCGTCCTGGAACGACCGGCCGAGCCCGCCGAGCGCCCGCTGGTACGGCGGTAACTCGGTCACGTCGTGGCCGGACAGGTACACCGCGCCCGCATCGGGGACGAGGAAGCCGGAGAGCAGGTCGAAGATCGTCGTCTTGCCGGCACCGTTGTGGCCGATGAGCCCGACGATCCTCCCCTTCGGCACGACCAGGTCGACGCCGTTGATGACCCGGACACCGCCGAAGCTCTTGTAGAGCCCCTTCGCCTCCAGGGCCGGCACCGATTCCTCCGTAACGTCAGCGGGATCGGTCGCTGTAGCGCGCGCTTTCGCTGACGTTGCGGGGGGTGGGGGGGCAGCGGCACCCTCAGCAGCGGCACCGAGAAACACCGCGCGGAGGATGTCCGGGCGGTCGAGGAGCTCGGCGGTGGGGCCGGCGAAGCGGACCCGGCCCTTCTCGAGGAACACCGCGCGCTCGGCGAGCAGCAGCGCGACGTTGACCGACTGCTCGACGACGAGGACGGTGACGCCGCTCGCGTTGATCTCCCGGACGACGTCGACGAGCTCGCCGACGACGACCGGCGAGAGACCGAGCGAGAGCTCGTCGATGCAGAGCACCTTCGGGCGGACGGCCATCGCCATGGCCATCGAGAGCATCTGCTGCTCACCGCCGGAGAGGTCGCCGGCGCGGGTGTCGATGCGCCGGGCCAGGGGCGGGAACAGCGCCAGCGCGCGGCGGCGGGCGTCGGCGACGGCCTCGGCGTCACGGCGGACCATCCAGGTCGCGAGGCGCAGGTTCTCGGCGACCGTCAGCGTCGGGAAGATGCCGCGGCCACCGGGCATCATCGCGAGGCCGCGGGCCGCGATCTTCTCCGGCGCGAGCTTGTCGATCGAGGAGCCCTCGAGCGCAGCGGTGCCGTGCGTCGGCGGCAGCAGGCCGCACAGGGCGCGCAGGACGGTCGACTTGCCGGCGCCGTTGGTGCCGAGCAGCGCGACGACCTCGCCCCGGCTGACGTCGAGGTCGACGCCGAACAGCACCTGGTTCGGGCCGTAGGAGGCCTCGATCCCGCGGCACCCCAGCGCGACGTCCGCGCCGGCGAGGGTGGCGTCCGCCCCGGAGCGGGCGTGCGCACGTTCGGCCGCCTCCTGCTCGGCGGCCGCCTCGGCCTCGGCGACCGCGAGCGCGGCGGCCGCGGCCGGGTCGGTCTCGACGTCCACCTCGGGCGCCGCGGCCGCCTGACTGAACGCGTCGTCGTGGTCCCACTCGACGCCGTGCCGCTTCGCGGCCCACATCGCGTACCGGTCGCGGATCGTCGTCCCGGCCTGCGCCAGACCACCCGGCAGGAGGAGCAGGACGACGAGGACACCGACACCGGTCGCGACCAGTTGCAGCTGCGGGACCCAGTAGATGAGCAGGTGCAGCGCCACCGTGGCGGCGAGCGCACCGCCGATCGAGGCGACGCCGCCGATGACCACCGTCGTGAACGCCAGCAGCGACAGCGACGTGTTGTACGTGCGGAGGCCGACCGCGCCGAGGGCGGTGGCGTGCACGGCGCCCGCCATGCCGGCGAGCACACCGCAGATGACGAACGCGGTGAGCTTCGAGCGCACTCCGTCGACCCCCGCGGCCGCGGCCGAGCGTGGGTTGTCGCGGGTGGCGACCATCGTGCGCCGCGTCCGCGCGCGGGCGAGGTTGCGGGCGACGACGACGGAGAACAGCACGAGCGCCAGGCCGACCAGGTAGAGCGTGCGGTCCTCGCGCATGTCCCACCGCTGGAACAGCACGGGCCGGTCGAACGCGCCCGGCACCAGCCACGGGAAGTTCGTCGGGTTGAAGAAGAACTGGTCGACGGCGACGGCGAAGGTCAGCGTCGTGACGGCGAGCAGCTGGCCGCTGACCCGCAACGCGGGGATCGCGACCAGCAGCGCCACCGCTGCACCCGCGGCACCACCGGCGATCATCGCGACGAAGAAGTCGACGTTCCACTTGGCCATCAGGTCACCGGCAACGACGCCACCGGTACCGAGGATGGCGATCTGACCCAGACTCACGGTCCCGGCCCAGCCGGTGAGGACCACGAGCGAGACCGCGACGACGGCGTAGCAGGACGCGACGGTCGCGATGTTCAGCTGGCTCGGCGAACCGACCCACGCGAGCCCGACCAGCGCCGCGATGCAGGCGATCCCGAGGACGAGCTGCGCGATCCGGATCTCGGGCAGCACCTTGACACGGTGCGGCAGCCCGCGGACGGAGCCGGTGGTGAGCCAGGTGCCCTCGGCCGCAGCAGCCTCGGCGCGGCCCTTGTCGCCGCGCCTCAGCAGCAGCGCCGCACACAGCACGATCAGCAGCACGACCGAGGTGACCGACTGCTTGTCGGAGTTCCACCGGACGAGCTGGTCCAGGATGCCGAGCGCGACGCCGGCGACGAACGCCCGCGGCAGCGACGACAGACCGGCCACGACGGCGGCAGCGAGCGCGGGGAGCATGACCTGCGGACCCGACGAGGCGATCGAGAGGTTCAGGCCCTCCGACGGCGAGCGCAGGGTGACGGTCAGCGCGGCGAGACCGCCGGCGATCGTCCACACCAACAGGGAGAGCCGGTTGGCCGGGATGCCGAGCAGCCGGGCGCGGTCACCGTTCTCCGCGATGCCGCGGATCGCGATGCCGGCGTCGGTGCGCAGCAGGAACCAGGTGAGCGCCGCGAGCACGAACGGGACGACGAAGACCAGCGCGAAGTCGTTGCCGGAGATCAGCAGCGGGTCGACGTCCCAGGTGTACTCCGACAGCGGGGTCTTGAACGACCCGACGAGCACGGGGCCGTCCATCAGCGCCGGGGTCGCCGCCTGACCGGCTGCGAACAGCTGCGCGAGACCGATCGTGGCGACGGTGACGACGAGGCGCGGTGACTTGTCGAGGCTCCGCATCACGACGCGCTCGACCAGGGCACCGCAGAGCAGACCGACGGCGATGCCCGGGATGATCGCGATCGGCCAGGGCACGCCCTTGCCGAGGTGCAGCCCGATCGCGACCGAGGCCCCGAACCCACCGATCCCGGCGAGCGCGAAGTTCACGACCCGATGGCTGCGGTAGGTCAGGACGAGGCCGACCGCGAGCAGGCCGGTGCCGGTGCCGATCAGCGCGCCGAGGAAGACGACGCCGAGCGGGACGGTGTCCGGCGCGACCTGCGTCGCCACGAGCAGCGCCAGCACCGCGCCGACACCGACCGTCGTCGGCCCCTGCGGGAGCCGCGCCCAGACGCCCGACGGGGCGTCAGACTTGTGGGTGCTCACGCGTTCTCACGGATCGCGGCGGGCTCACGCGCGAACGCCTGCAGCTGCGCCGGAGCGGCGGGGCCCTTCGGCCACTTGCCCGGCTTGTAGCGCTTGTTGTCCGAGCGGTAGGCGCCCTTCGCGCCGTTGTACACCGAGACCGCCTCCGGGTCCCACCAGATCTCACGGGCGTCCCGGTACGGGGCCCAGGTGTTCTTCGGGTACGACCAGGTGCCCGCCGGCCCGGTGCCGCCCGGGTACGCGCGCAGACCGTCGGAGAACGTCTGCGGCGTCAGGTTCGGCCCGGCCATCTGCAGGCCCGTCGCCAGCTGGTACAGGAAGTAGTAGAAGATGTCGACGCCGAAGATCGGCTCGTGGTTCGGGTCCACGGACTTCGCGGCGGCGTAGGCGTAGCTCGCCTGCTGCGGCTGCTCCTCGCCGATCATCGAGAGCCCGAACGCGTGCTTCCACTGACTCGAGTCGTAGAGCTGGCCGAGGACCGAGGAGTCCATCAGCCCGACACCGGTGACCACGTACTCCGGGTAGTAGTTCTGCTGACTGAAGCGCGAGATCAGCAGCAGCGGGAGCAGCGGGTCGGAGGCGAGCACGATCGTCGTGATGCCGTCGGCCTTCATCTTGGCCGCGATGTTGTTGGCCTGGTCCGAGAGCGTCGCGAGGTCGAGCGTGTAGTTGTACCGGGTGACCTTGTGGCCGTTGGCCTCGATCTGCTTCTGCCCGGTGTTCGCGCACTGCTGATACTCGGGGTTGTCCGGGGTGATCAGGCCGACCTTGCGCTCCTTGCCCTTGATGCCCTCACCGGCGTGGTCCGCGGGGTAGCCGAAGACGCGCTTGTTCATGTACTCGGCGATGGTCTCCGAGAGCGAGGTGCAGTCCGGGAACGGGCTCCACGCGTACGGCGCGCGCTGGGCGAACCACTCGCGCGACATGTAGAGGGCGCCGATCGAGAGGACCTTCTGCCGCGACAGCGCGTCGGCGTAGGGCTGGGTGAAGGCGCTGATGTCGGCGAAGATGTTGAGCTCCTTGGCCGCGCGGATCGCGTCCGCGTTCGCGGCCTCCTGCCCGGCACCGACGATCTCGTTGAAGACCGAGCCCTTCCCCTGCCACTCCACGAGTTCGATCTTGCGCCCGTAGAACTGGAAGTTCTTCTCGAAGTACTTGACCAGGTTCTCCATCGTGCGACGGAAGTCCTCCTCCGTCGCCTGCGGGATCTGGTTCGCCTTCTCGCCGGCGAGGTCGCCGATCGTGGACTGGAAGTCCTTGATGTCCTCGACCGGGATGCGGAACCCGATGCGGATCTTGTCCTTGGTGACGCCGCGGTAGGTCGCGCCGCCGTTGTCCTTGCCGGCCGGCCAGGTCATGCACGGCGGGGAGTACGGATCACCGGAGACCTGCTGCTTGCGGTCCGCACACGCGTCCGCGGCACCGGAGGCGGGCTTGCCGGTGCCCGCGCTCTGGGTCGTCGCCTTGCCGGGCTGCTGCGGCGTGCCGGGCGTCGTGACGCCGGGCACGACCGGCTCGCCGGGGGTGCCAACCGCCTGGCCACCGAGGTCGGAGGACTGGCCCGGCGCAAGCCCGGTGTCGCCGCCGGAGACCACGGTCTCCTCGCGCGCGATCGTCGGCACCAGCGTCACGACGAGCACGAAGGCGATCGCCAGCGCCAGCAGGGGGCCGTAGCCGCCGAGGATGCGGCGCGGCGCTGCCCCCAGCGTGCGAGCGGGGCGGGAGAGCTTCATCGAGAACGTTCCTCCTGGCCGGCGGTGACCGGGACGGGCGGGCGAACGACTGGACTGACGACCCGTCAGACGACGAGCCGTCAGCTCAATCTGGCTCGCAGTCGGTCGGCGGCGGCGAGCAGCACCACCAGCGCGAGGATCAGCCCGGCGGCGAGTCCCCCGCGTTCGGAGACGCAGCTGCCACCGTCGGCGTGGGTGGAGCGGCACGCGATCGAGAGCGGGCTCGCCTCACCGACGGTGGGGACGAGGTTGGCGCCGCCCGCGACCGTCGGCACCGCGCCCGGCGCGAGCGGGCCCGTGCCGGGCGCGGCGCCGAGGTCCGGCGGGACGACCCCGGGCGCGACACCGGTCGGGTCGAGCAGGCCACCGAGGCCGTCGCCGGTGCCGAAGGGGTTGTCGTAGACCGTCGCGTCGGTGCCGGCGCGGGCACCACCGAGGTCGATGTCGATGCCGCCGTTGTCGCCCATGGCGATCAGGGCGAGGTCGGCGACGAGGTAGCCGAAGCCGATCGCCTTGGCGAAGCCGCAGTCCGGCGAGGCCTGCAGCGGCTTGACCAGGTCGAGCAGCTGGGTGCGCAGCGGCTGCACGGCCTCCAGGGCCGGGCCGAGGACCGCGCGCATCTCCGGCGTCGTCGAGATCGTCAGCCGCAGCGGGCTGACGGAGACGAGGGTGTCGGTCTTCGAGACCGCCGGTGCGTTCAGCGAGAGGCCGAGCGGCTGAAGGACCTGGTTCGCGGCGTCGAGCGCCGTCTTCAGCTCGTTCGCGCCCTCGGTCGGGTAGTACTGCCCGGCGACGCGGATCGAGCCGACCCGGAACGCGGCCGAGTTGTCGTTCTTCGCGCCGGTGAGGTGCGAGGCCGTCCACTCCAGGCCCTGCAGGACGACGGCGCCGTCGGCGAGGCTGAGCCGGCTCATCCCGCTGCTGGCGGTGGCCGCGCGCTGGACGTTCGGCCGAAGCTCCGACGTGGCCGTGGAGATACCGCCGGCGGCGCTGAGGATGCCGGTCAGGTCGATCCGGGTGCCCTCGACGGTGGCGTCGGCCCTGGCGTTCGGTTTCGCGGCGCCGTACTGGCTGCCGAGCTCGATCGGGGTGCCGGCGCCCACGGAGGCCGTGCGCAACTCCGCCGGACCACCGCCGGAGGAGACCGCGACGCCCTCGGGCATCGAGCCCTCGGGGAACAGCGTCCCCGGCGCGACGCCGCAGGCCACGGGCGCCTTGGACAGCGTCCCGAGCATGCCGGTGTCGACACTCTCGGCCGAGGCGTTGCCCTGCGGCCCGGCGAACCGAGTACGGGTCTGACCGAAGCCGACGCCGACCCCGAGACCGGACGATCGGATCGTCACCCGGGCCAGGCTCGCGGATGCGGCGCCGGTGCCGGGCACGAAGGTCTCCTTCGCCGCAACGGGGGCGGCAAAGGCAGCGGACAGCGGGACCACAGCTGCCCCCGACAGCACGACTGCGGAAACGAGGGCCGGCACCGAAAGCGGTTGTCGACGCATCAGGATTCCACCGCCGCCTCTCTGGACTCGGCCGCCGGCGGGGCGGCTGGTCTGATCAGAGCACCCATCATGATGGTTGTCAGCTCGACTGGGTATTTACCGGTCATATGGGCCAGCAAAGCTTCCAGTTCGGCCAGCATGTTGGCCTCGGGCGCCAGGGCTGCGGCGAATCCCTGCAGGTAGAGCATGTTGCGGCTGAACAAGGCGAGTTCCTTGGGCGTCTGGAACCCGATCTTCATCAGGGACCCGATCATCGCCTTCATCTGACGCGTGATCAGCGTCAGATCGAGCTGACTGAACGACGCGTCGGTGAACTCGGTCATCAGCGACTGGTACTTCTCGACCTCGGCGACCGCGGCCTCGATGTCCGCACCCTCGGGCAGCGCGCCCATCTCCACCGCCGCCATCACCTGACCGCGCGAGTCCTGCTGCATCGAGGCGACGAGCATGCGCACGAGCAGCGCGCGTTCCCGAGAGTCAATACGGCCGCACACTCCGTAGTCGACGAGCGAGATCGTGCCGTTCTCGGTGATGAGGACGTTCCCGGAGTGCAGGTCGCCGTGGAAGACGCCGTAGATCAGCGCGTGCTCCAGCACGCCGGCCGCGGCGAGGCGGAGCAGCTTCGCCCCGTCGATCGCGTCGCCGTAGCGCTCGCGGGCCGCGGTGTAGGGCACGCCGTCGACGCGCTCCATGACCAGGACGTCGGAAGTGATCAGGCCGGGGATCGGACGCGGGACGCGGACGAAGCCCGTGCCCGCAGCCTCCCCGGCGGCGGCCACGTGGATCATGTTCAGCGCCTCGAGGCGGAAGTCGAGCTCGCCGAGAACCAGCTCCGCCGACAGCGGCAGGATCTCCTTGGCGTTGCTCATCCGCGCGGACTTGCTGACCTTCGTCGTCACCGCGGCGAGGACGGCCATCACCCGGAAGTCGGCGCCGAAGCGGCGGCGCAGGCCCGGCCGCTGCACCTTGACGACGACCTCGGTGCCGTCGAGGAGCACGGCGTCGTGGACCTGGGCGATCGAGGCGGCGGCGCGCGGCTGCGGGCTGAACGAGGCGAACACCTCGCTCAGCGGACGGCCCAGGCTGGCCTCGACCGCCTTCTCGGCCTCGCCCGCCGGCAACGGCGGGACCTCGTCGCGGCACCAGGCGAAGGCGGCGACCCACTCGTCGGGCAGCAGGCCCTGCGCGGTCGCGATGCCCTGTCCGACCTTCACGTACGCGGGCCCGCCGGCGTGGACGAGCTGCTGCGCCCGGCGGACGCCGGCCGACGGCCGCCGGCTCGGCTGCTCTCCCCGCGCCCCGGCCGACGTTCGCAGCACCCGGCGGCGGACCACCGAGCCGGCCTCCCCGAGCGCCCCGAGGAGCGCGAACCAGCAGAACCGCACGAAGGTGACGACGACCGCGACCAGCGTCGCCGGCGTCAGGCGGGGGCCGGCCAGTGACCGAGCCTGCGCGCGGACCCGCGGCGCGACGACGTCCGCGTGCCGACGCAGCAGCGCCAGCTCCCCGACCAGGCCGTCCCGGCCGCGGATCCATGCGGAGTCCGCGGCCAGGACGTCCAGGTCCGGCAGGGGCGGCGGGCCACCGGCCGCCGGGTTTCCGCGGCTCATGCGTCCCGCCCTTCTCCGCCACCTGCCGGTCGTTCTCCCGCAGGCCGTTCGATGCTCTCCATGACCTCCCGGCCGGCGTCGACCATCGCGGGGATCGCCCCGAGGAGCGTCACCATGTCGATCTTCTCGACGCCCGAGGAGGAGAGCCCGCCCCAGACGAATTTGGCCAGGTAGTTCACGAAGTCCTGCCGGCTCATCGAGCGGCGGTTCAGCCACCAGTCGGTCGCGGCGAGGGCGAAGCCGACGGTCCCGAAGGCCCAGGGCTCGGCGCCGCCCGAGTCGACGCCGGCGGCGCGCAGCACGGAGCCGATCAGCTTCGACAGGTGCGCGCCGGCCTCGGTGGCCATCGGCAGCTCGGAGAGCCCACCCGCCGGCAGGTCACCCGCCACGCGGATCACCCAGCCGTAGATCTGGGGCTCACGCTCGACGAAGGAGACGAAGACGTCGAAGACCTTCGCGAGCAGCTCCTCCGGCTCGCCGCCGGACATCACGGCGAGCAGCGCGTCGGCCGCGACGGTCTCGGTCAACTTGCCGACGACGGCGGCGGTCAGGCCGAGCCGGTCGGTGAAGTGGTCGTAGAGGACGGGCTTGCTCATCCCCGCGCCGGCGGCGAGTTCCGCGAGCGTCGCGTCCGGCCCGATCCGGCGGATCGCGCCGATGATGCCCTCGAGGTACTCCTCGCGGCGGACCGAGCGGCCGGCGGTCGAGCCGACCGGGCGGCCGGGGCGGCGACGCGGGGGCGCGGCGGGGTCCGGGGCCTGCGTCGAGTTCCCGGTCGCCACGTTCCCTCCGCTGCACTCGTGTCGGCTGTTTCGGCGGCTTCGCTGGACCCGAAGCCGTCCGTCGCTGCACAATAACCCGATGCTGAGTAGGTTTATAGCCCTGCCGGGCCAGATTTTGCGGGGACAGTGCCAGTTAGCTGCCCTGTTCGTGATGGTCCCGCTCTGGACGGCTGAGCGCGTAATCCGACTCGCCGTAGCGGACGGCCCGTCCGGGCCGGCCGTCCCGCGCCGTAGACCCGGAGGAGAAATGGGCCACGAGTTCCTTTCCGAGGACTGGATCACCGAGGTTAAGGCCGTTCGTGACGAGTATGCGTCGCAACTGCCGGACGTCGGAGTGCCGGCGCTCAAAGTTAATGTGGTGATCACAGGGGCTCCCGAGGCCGTTGCGCCGGACGGGGTGATCCACGCCCACGCCGACACCGGCGGTCCGACCCTGGCCCTGGACACCGGCTCGCTCGCCGACCCGGACCTCACGGTCACCATCGACTACAACACCGCCTACGACCTGCTCGTCGAGCAGAAGCCGAACGCGGCGATCGGCGCCTTCCTCTCCGGCCGCATCCGCCTGACCGGCGACCTCGAGCGCCTCGCCGCCCAGACCGGCTTCGACCCGGCCTCGATCCCGGCCCTGCTCGCGAACCTCGGGATCACCGGCAGCTCCAGCCTGGCCGACGTCGACCCCCTCGCTGCCGAGATCGGCGGCAAGATCCGCGCGCTCACGGCCTGACTCGGTGGCCCGAGCCCGGGCCTGTTCCGCGTCCGTTCGGGTAGTCCTTCCGGTGAGGCGGAAGGAGCGAAATCCCATGGCCGCTCGGACGAGGCGGAAATCAGCCTTTCGGTCGGCATGTCGCTTCCGCCCTGACAAGGGATCCGACCGGGACGTACAAACGTCAGACGGGGGACGGACAGTTCGGGGCTTTTCGGGGGCGAGCGATGGACCAGGCGACTGAGCTGCGGCGTGCCTACGCCACGCTCGGCATCAGCGAGAACGCCACGCTGGAGGAGGCCCGCGCGGCCTACTCGACCTGGTCGATGCTGCTCTCCGATCTCGCCGTCGTCGGCGACAGCTCCGGCGAGGCGGAGGCCGAGAGCGCCGCCCGGTCCCCGGAGCAGAGCCACGCGCAGGCCCACGTGCAGGCGACGTTCGCGCGCCACGAGCTCGACCTCGCCTGGTACGCGATCGAGCAGGCCCACATCGACGGCGCGCTGTTCGTCCGCCGCGCGCGGGGCTGCAGCGAGTGCGGCCGCACGCCGGCGGTTCGCATCACCCTGCACACGGTGGAGAGCGGTTGCTTCCGCGCCCGCCGCACCACCACCTCGAGCCTGGTCTGCCGCGACTGCGGCCTGCAGGCCGTCTCCGATGCCCAGCGCACCAACCGCCGCGACGGCTGGTGGAACACGCTCGGTCCGATCTGGACCGTGCAGGCGATCACCCGCAACGCGGGCGAGCGCCGCTTCCTCCGTCGGGTCGACGCCCCGCCGCGCCGCCCGGCCCCCGCGCCGCGCGTCTCGGAGGAGGACCTCTACGCGCCCCGGCCCCGTCGCCGCAGCGTCCGGATCCTCGGCTGGATCACCGGGCTCGCCGCGATCGGCCTGACGGTGGGCATGGCCGTCCCCGTCGCCACCGGCGACCACGAGCCCCCGCCCCCGGCCACCTCGACCGCGGACCCCGCGGCGAAGTGAGTCGCCTCGATCCTCAGACCGACGAGATCGTCCCCGCGTAGAACGTGTCGAGGACGTCGGCGTACTTGGACTCGACGGTCTTGCGCCGGACCTTCATGCTCGCGGTGAGCTCACCGGTCTCGACGGTGAAGTCGTTCGGGAGGATCGCGAAGTCCTTGATCGTCGAGTAGCTCGGCAGCGACGAGTTCACCTCGTCGATCGCCCTGCGCACCTCGGCCCGGACGGTCTCGTTCGCCGCCCACGCCGCCGCGTCGGCACCGAGCCCGTTCGCCTCGGCCCACGGCTTCGTGACGTCGGGGTCGAGCGTCACCAGCGCGACGCAGAAGTTGCGCCGGTCGCCGTGGACGACGACGTTGCCGACGTACGGGCACGTGGCCTTGATCGAGCTCTCGATCGGCGCCGGGGCGACGTACTTGCCCCCCGAGGTCTTGATCAGTTCCTTCTTGCGGTCCGTGATCCGCAGTCGTCCGACCTCGTCGAGCTCGCCGATGTCGCCGGTCGCGAGCCAGCCGCCGTCGAGCAGCGTGGCCGCGGTCTCCTCGGGCAGGCCGTGGTAGCCGCGCATGATGCCGCGGCTGCGGAAGAGCACCTCGCCGTCCTCGGCGATCTTCACCTCGGTGCCGGGCAGCGGCGGGCCGACCGTGCCGAACTTCGCGGCGCCGGGGCGGTTCACGAAGCTCGCGGCCGAGGACTCGGTGAGGCCGTAGCCCTCGAGAATCGTCATGCCGGCCGCGTCGAAGAACTCCGCGATCTCGGGCGACAGGGGCGCGGACCCGGAGATGAAGTAGCGGATCCGGCCACCGAAGCGTCCCCGGATCTTCGAGAGGACCAGGCGATCCGCGACCTGCAGCTGAATCTGCGTCAGAAGTGACGGGGATTTGCCGGCCTGCCGGGCCTTCGTCGCCGCCAGGCCGACCCCGCGGGCCCACCCGAACAGCTGCGCCTTGACGCCGCCCTCACCGCGAACCGTCGCGGCGATCGTGTTGTGGATCTTCTCGAACACCCGCGGGGCCGCGGCGACGACCGTCGGGCGGAGCTCACCGAGGTTGGCCGCAATCCGGTCCACGCTGCCGTCGATGGCCGTCGGCGCACCGGCCGCGATCATCATGACCACGAGCGCCTTGCCGAACGAGTGCGACATCGGCAGCCAGAGGAAGTGCAGGTCGTCCGGCCGCACGATCGCGACGGCCATGACCGCCTCGGCGACGTAGACCCAGTTGTCGTGGGTGAGTTCGACGCCCTTGGGACGGCCGGTCGTGCCGGAGGTGTACATCAGCGTCGCGAGGCGGTCGCCGGTGATGGCGGCGACGCGCTCGGTGTAGGCCGCCGGTTCCGCCTCGGGACGCTTCGCCCCGCCCTCCTCGAGGTCCGCGAAGGAGTGGACCCAGTCGCCGTCGCCGGCCCCGTCCATCACGACGACCGCGCGCACCGACGGGATCTGGTCCCGCACCGACCGCAGCTTGGCCACCTGCTCGTCGTTCTCGGCGATCACGACCTGAGTGTCGGAGTCGGTGAGAACGAAGGCGCACTCGTCCGCGGTGTTCGACGGGTAGATCGTCGTCGTCGCGCCGCCCGCGGCGAGGATCGCGAGGTCGCCGAGCACCCATTCGACGCGCGTGCTGGAGAGGATCGCGACCCGGGTCTCGGCCCCGACGCCGAGACCGATCAGGCCCGCGGCGAGCGCGCGGACGCGGTCCTGGGCCTGCGCCCAGGTGAGGTCGGCCCAGCCGTTGCCGCTGCGGAAGCTGAAGGCCTTCGCGTTCGGCGTCCGGGCGACGCGGTCGACGAGCAACCCGGGGATCGAGGCGGCGGTGGCGTGGTCGGCAGTGGAACCGGCGGTGGCGGACAAGGCGGGCCCTTCACGCGGGGAGTGTCTTGGTGATCACTCTAGGCGTGCTGCCGGGAGAGAGGGGTAGGCGCAACTCATGACGCAGATGAGCACCCACCGCCGTTCGGACCCGGCGGACATGTCGATGGGCGAGCTGGTCTCGTCCCTGTCCGAGCAGACGTCCCGCCTGGTTCGGGACGAAATCAAGCTGGCGACCAAGGAGCTGCAGGCCAAGGGCAAGCACGCCGGCCTCGGCGCCGGCATGTTCGGTGGCGCGGGGGTGGTGGCGCTCTACGGCGTCGGCGCTCTGGTCACCGCCGCCATCGGAGGCCTCGCGATGGCCATGGACGTGTGGGCGGCAGCCCTGATCGTCGCGGCCGTCCTGTTCGCCGTGGCCGCCGTTCTCGGCCTCACGGGCAAGAAGCAGGTCAAGCAGGCGGTTCCGCCGGCGCCCGAGCAGGCCATGGCCGGCGTGAAGTCCGACATCGAGACCGTGAAGGAGCACGCCCGCCGATGACGACCTCAGAGAACACCCAGGAGTCCGCCCAGCAGGCGGAGGAACCGCAGACCATCGACGAGATCGAGGCTGAGATCGAGGCGACTCGGGAAGAACTCGGGGCGACCGTCGACGAGCTCTCGCACCGGCTCGACGTCAAGGGCCGCGCGCAGGACAAGGTCTCCGACATCAAGGTGGCCGCCTCCGAGAAGGCCGGTGACGTCAAGACCGTCGTCACGGAGAAGACCTCCGTGCTCGGCGAGCAGGTCAAGCACACCGCGACGGACGTGACCGAGAAGGTCAAGCCCCTCGCCCAGCGCCGCGAGGTGCAGGCCGCCGCGGCCGGCGCGCTGCTGCTCGGCGTGGGCGCCGCCGTCGTCTCGCACCGCCGGAAGTGAGGGACCGTCCATGAAGCTGCTCTACAAGCCCCTGGCGATCGTCCTCGGCATCGCCGCCGGCTCGATCGCCGGCAAGATCGTGACGAAGGTCTGGACCAAGGTGGACGACAACGACGTCCCGCCGGACCCGGACCTGAAGGAGGCGTCGTGGGCCCTCGTGCTCGCCGGCGCCGCCCTGCAGGGCGTCGTCTACTCCGTCGTCAAGGCGGCGGTGAAGCGCGGCGGCGCCCAGGGCATGGAGAAGGTGACCGGCACCTGGCCCGGCAAGACCGCGGACGACCTCGAGACCGCCGCCGCCTGACCGTCCCCGCTCGGCCGCCCGGTACGCACCTAACGGGCTTGGACAAGAAAGGGTGACACCCCTTACTACGCAGTAAGGGGTGTCACCCTTTTTTTTCAATGCTGAGGGACGGTCAGGCCGGGGTCATGCCCTGGAGCTCGCCGAAGACGAGGGCGTAGCCGCCGAGCCCGAGGAGCTTGTCCGCGGGGAGTTCGTAGACCTCGGTGAGGACAGCACGGAGGGCGCCGGTCTCGGGGTCGAAATCGACGTCGCTGACGACGCCGAGGCCGTTGCCGGTCTCCTCGATGGCGGGCTTGCCGATCGGGTCGAGGTCGGGGTCCGCCCGGCGTTCCTCGGTGCTGTCGGCGGGGGTGCGCAGGACGTCGGCGTCGGTGACGGTGACGGCGTCGGGGCCGAAGGCCTCGAGACGGTCCCACGGCAGGACGTTGGCGTCGCCGTCGGTCTCCAGGCGGACGCCGACGATGCGCGCCGTCTCGGCCTCGATGAGGAATCCGGCGACGTGGCCGAGCGTGGTGGCGCTGGACGTCGCGACGACGGGCCGGCGCCGGGCCTCAGTGATCCGCATTGCCCCTCCCGGGGACGACGAGGCGCTCGCCGGACACCGCGACGGCGTCGTCGAGCGGGACGGTGACGGTGTGCCCGTCGTCGGACTTGATCTCGTAACCGACGACCTTCGGGGGCCGGTGCGAGGGGTCGAGCAGGACGTCGGTGACCTCGCCGAGATCCGCGCCCTCCTCGGTGAGGACGCGGTCGGCGAGGACGTTGTTGCCCCGGCGCTCGGCGGCGTTGACGACCTCGTCCACGGGCACGAGCACGTGCGCCCCGGCCACGACGACGGCGGCGTCGCCGATGCCGTGGACGGCGGCGATCGGCAGCGCGTCGTCGCGGGTCCGGCCGAAGAACCCGGGGTTGTTGAGCGTGAAGCCCAACAGCTCCCCGGAGGAGCGGTCGAAGACGACGTCCTTGATCTCGGCGAGGCGGTCGCCCCCGAGCGAGACCAGCGGCTGACCGGACAGGTCTCCCGCGTGGAGGTACGCCGTCATCGGGGGCTGCCCGGCGTCCGGCCGCGCGAACTGCTGCCCGAGCGGTCGACCCCGAGGACCCCACCGGCGCGTGAGCGCCGATGGTGGATGCCGTAGGCCGCGGCTCCGACCGCGATCACCAGCAGGATGAGCAGAACCAGGGTCAGCGTGGCCACCGTGACACCTCCGGTGAATGGGACTTTGGCTCGCCCCTACCCGCGCGGATCCCGCTCACGCGCAGGTCAGTAGCGCTCCCCCACGGGCGGCGGCAGGTCGTCCAGCCGCTTGCGGTCGCCGTCGGAGAGCACCAGCGTCGCGGCGGCTGCGTTCTCCTGCACCCGCGCGGGCCGCCGGGTGCCCGGGATCGGCACGATCGCCGGGGACACCGCCAGCGTCCACGCGATCGCCACCTGAGCGGGCGTCGCGCCGAGACCCTCGGCGACCTCGCGGATGCCGTCGACGATCGTCTGGTTCGCGGCCCGCGCCTCCGCGGTGAATCGGGGGTTCCGGGCGCGGAAGTCCTTGTCCTCGAACTGCGTGTTCGCGTCGACGGCCCCGGTCAGGTAGCCGCGTCCCAGCGGCGCGAAGGGGATGAAGCTCGCACCGTTCGCCTCGCACCAGGGGAGGACGTCGGCCTGGCGGTCCCGCGTCCAGAGCGAGAACTCCGACTGGACCGACGCGACGGGGTGGATCGCGTGCGCCCGAGCGCACTCGTCGACGGTCGTCTCGGACAGTCCGAGGTGTCGCACGAGCCCGCGCTGGACGAGCTCGGCCATCGCTCCCCAGGTCTCCTCGATCGGGACCTCGGGGTCGACGCGATGCAGCTGGAACAGGTCGATGTGCTCGACTCCCAGCCGGCGGAGCGAGTCCTCGCAGGAGCTGCGGACCGAGTCCGGCCGGCCGTCCTTGACGAACTCGTAGGTCTGCGGGTCGACCAGCAGGCCGACCTTGGTGGCGAGGACGGTCTCCTCGCGCCGGCCGGCGATCGCGCGGCCGACCAGTTCCTCGTTGGAGAACGGCCCGTACGCCGGGGCGGTGTCGATGAGGGTGACGCCGGCATCCAGCGCGGTGGCGATCGCCGCGATCGCGGTGTCGTCGTCCTTCTGGGTCGGGTCGTAGGCCCACGACATGCTCATGCAGCCGAGGCCCACGGCCCCGACCTCGAGACCGGTGGAGCCGAGCGGTCGGGTCGGAATCTTCGTCATGAGGGGTTCCTGCCCTCGAGGGGGATGTTCCGTAACACCAGCAGGAAGACGATGGCGCCGGCGATGCAGAACGCCGTGTCGGCCAGGTTGAACACCGGCCAGTTCTTGAGGTGCAGGAAGTCGACGACGTGTCCGCGCATGAAGCCCGGCGAGCGGAACAGTCGGTCCGTCAGATTGCCGAGCGCACCGCCGAGTACGAGCCCGAACACGACCGCCCACCCGGTGCTGCCCAGCCGGCCCGCGGTCCGCAGGACGACGCCGACGACGACCAGCGAGAGCAGCGTGAAGACGATCGTCATGCTGACGCCGATACCGAAGGCGGCACCGGGGTTGCGGGTCAGCTCGAGCTGGAACAGGTCGCCGACGATCTCGATGGACTCGTCGGGGTCGCCGAGGCGTTCGACCGCCCAGATCTTCGTGAGCAGGTCGGCGGCGTAGACCAGGACGGCGGTCACGCCCACGATGAGCAGATTGCGTCGCCGGACCTCGACCGGCGGGCGGTAGATCTCCGACATCCGCGCGGTCAGGCCCGCCCGGACTCGAGGTCGATGAGGGCCCGCAACAGGTCCGGCGGCGTCGGCTGCCCGAGCGAACCGAGCGCCTTCGCGTACAGCTGACGCTTCAGCGCGGCCACGGCCTCCCGGCCGTTCCCGGCGTGGGCGCCGGCCAGCGCGACCGCGCGGGCGACCACCTCGTCCTCGGCCACCGCCTCGTCGACGATGCCCACCGCGACGGCGTCCGGGCCGCCGAAGCGCTGGCCGAGCACGATCGCCCGGTGCGCGACCGACGGGTTCAACCGCGCGGTAAGCAGGTCGTTCATGCCCGGGGTGAAGACCGCGCCGAAGGTGACCTCCGGCAGGCAGACGAAGCCGCGGTCGGCACGCATCACGCGCAGGTCGTGCGCGAGTGCGTAGAGCAACCCCGCCGCGAAGCAGTGCCCGCCGATGGCGGCGACGGTCGGGAGCGGGAACGAGAGCATGCGGGCGAGGAGCCGCTCACCGGCGAGGACGGTCTCGGGAGCCAGATCGCGGTTGGCCGCGATCCAGGGGGTATCGAAACCGTTGGACCAGATCTTGCCCTCGGCGGTGGTGACCAGGGCGGTGAAGGAGCCCTGCTCGACCTCGGTGAGCAGGGCGTCGAGTGCCCGGACGGAGTCGAGGTTGAAGCGGTTTTCCCCCGCGCCGAGCGACAGGACGGCGACGGAGCCGTCCTTGTCCAGCCGGGGCGTCGCCGCCAGGCTCTCCGTCATCGTGCGCCCCTTTCGCCCGGCCGCCGTCCGCGGCATTGTGACCCAATCTATGGGGGTCAGCCGGAGGACGGTGCTGGGCTGGGGGCTCGCGGTTGCCGCGGGGGCCGCCGGCTGCGGCAACGACCCCGCTCCCGGGGCCGCGCCGGAGCCGGCCCTGGAGATCCCCGGGGGTTATCTGGAGACCGGCTCGTTCCTGTCCGAGGCGATGGGGGCGGCGGACGTTCGGTACGCGATCTCCTACCCGCCGGGATTCGAGCCGGGCGCGCAGCTGCCGGTGGTCCTGGAACTGTTCGGCCGGGGCGGGAACGAGCTGATCCCGTTCTCCCGGGAGAACCTGGCGCTCGGCCGCATCCAGGCGATGGTGATCAAGCGGGGGATGCCCCCGTTCGCGGTGGCAACCGTCAACGGGGGCCCCACCTCGTACTGGCACCGGCGGGCGTCGGGCATCGACCCGCAGGCGATGATCCTCGACGAGTACCTGCCGCTGCTCGCGTCCAAGGGCCTGCTCGTCGACCGGATCGCCCTGATGGGTGAATCGATGGGCGGCTACGGCTCCCTGCTGCTCGCCCAGCGGCTGGGGGCCGAGCGCGTGGCGGCGGTCGCCGTCTACGCCCCGGCGATCTACCGGACCTCCGGCGTCACCGTCCCGGGCGCGTTCGACGGTCCGGAGGACTTCGCGGCGCACGACGTCATGTCGGGGGCGGCGCTGCTGCGCGGCATTCCGATGCGCATCGTCTGCGGGACGCTCGACCCGTTCTACGGGATGACGCAGACCTTTGCCCGGCTGCCGCACGAGCCGCCCGTCCAGGCCACGTACGCCGAGGAGGGCCACTCCGCGGCCTACTGGCGGCGGGAGACCCCGGCCCAGTTACGGTTCCTCGCCGAGCGGCTCGTTCCGGCAACCCGGGCCGCGGCCACGAGCGACCCCGTCAGGAGCTGATCGGGTCCTCGGTCGGCCGCGGCAGGCGCCCCGCCGAGGCCGGCGCGTTGGCCGGGAGCGGTCTGGCGGCCGGGCCGTCGACCGGAGCCGTGAACGCGTCCGGGGACGAGCCGTTCGAACCGGGAAGCGCGGCCTTCGCGTCCTCCTCGGCCTCCAGGCTCCCGCGCGGGGCGACCCAGAGCTGCGGCTGGCCGGTGATCGAGGCGATCAGCTCGAACGCCGGGTGGTAGTGCAGCACCGCCGCGTCGTGGTGCTCCGCGACGGCGGCCGTGAGCAGGTCGAGGATCCCGACCGAGCGGTGCTGCATCTTCTCCGCGAGCTGGAGCTGCACCTCGCGTGCCCGCTCCGCGACGTCCTCGGTGATCTCGAGGTTGAGGTAGCGGTCCCGGCGCCGCGCGTCGATCGCGGCGAGGTCGGCGGCCGTCCGGCCCGAGTAGCCGGCGGCGAGGTCGACGGTGATGCAGGTGGCCGCGACGCGGTCCGTGATCAGTGTCTGCAGCGTGTACCGCACCTGCGCGAGGTGCGCCTTCGACAGCGCCGAGGTGTCGATGAGGTAGAGCCGTCCCGCCATGCTCACAGCCGACTACCCCGCATCACGTACTCGTCGCTGATGTCCGGGCCCGTGCCGAGCGCGAACGGGTCGTCGAACATGGCCTCGATCCGGGCCCGGCGGCCGGCCACGAGGGCCAGCGCCGCATTCACGGTTTCCTCGTTGGTCGAGGTGCCCAGTTCCTCGGCGGCTTGCGCCAGGTTCTCCTCGTTGAGGTCGACCATGATCACCATGGGCACACCGTAAGGGATCGACGGCGACGGTAGGTCGCGGTTCGCGCAATGCCCTGCTCTCGGAGACGCCAAGCACGCTGGGAGGATGTGCGCGGACCACCGGGAGGAAGCCGCGATGACCAGCCGGACGACGCAGTTCGAGACTCTGACCGTCGAGCGGATCGGGCGCGTCGAGCGCATCACGCTCAATCGGCCCGACGACGCTCACGGCGTCAACCTGACGATGGCTCGGGAGCTGGCCGTGGTCGCGCGGGAGTGCGATCGCGACTCCGAGGTCCGCGCGGTCCTGCTCACCGCCACCGGCCGGTTCTTCTGCGCCGGCGGGGACCTCAAGGAGATGGCCGCCCACGCCGACGACCCGGGGCTGTTCGTCAAGGAGCTCGCGGACACCCTGCATCGCGCGAGCTCGTCGTTCGCCCGGATGGACGCACCGGTCGTGGTCGCCGTCAACGGCGTCGCGGCGGGGGCCGGGTTCAGCCTGGCGATCAGCGGCGAGCTGGTGTTCGCCGCGGAGTCGGCGAAGTTCACCTCCGCGTACACGAAGGCGGGGCTGAGCCCGGACGGCTCGCTCACCTACCTGCTGCCCCGGTTGGTCGGGCTGCGGCGCGCTCAGGAGCTGATGCTGACCAACCGCGTCCTGTCCGCGGCGGAGGCCGAGGCGTGGGGTCTGGTCACTCGCGTCGTGCCCGACGCCAAACTCGCCGACGTCGCTCTGGCGGCGGCGACCGACCTCGCCGCCGGGGCGCTCGGCTCGAACTCCGCCGTGAAGTCCCTGCTGCTGAGCTCCTACGGCAACGACGTCGAGGCCCAGATCGAGCTCGAGGCGCGGAGGATCGCCGCGTGCGCCGCCTCCCCCGACGGTGCCGAGGGCCGCGAGGCCTTTCTCGCCAAGCGGGCGCCGAAGTTCGCCTGACGCCTTCTCCCGAAAGCGCAGTACAGCACGCGCGAAAGCAAAATCGAGGTGCTGGAGTGCGCTTTCGGGGAGAGGAGCGCCTTCGGGGAGAGGAGCGGGGCGTCAGCTGAGGATGGCGTCCAGCGCCTTCTTCAGCGCGCTCGGCTGGGAGGGGCGGCGGGGAGCGGTCGGGCGCATCTCGAGCATCTGCTGCCCGATCTCCTGGAGCGGCTTGCGGCCGAGGGCCTCACGGACCTTCGGGAACCACTCGTCCTCCTCCTCCTCGATGTGGTGCCGGACGTTCTCCATCAGCACCATCATCTTCGGTACGAAGCGCTCGTCCTCGGGCGACATCGTCGCCAGCTCCATGCACAGGACGTCGGCGACGTGGTGCTCCTCGTAGGACTCGAGGATGTCGTCCTCGATGTCCGGCACGAGCTCACGGACGCGCGGGTACATGCACTCGTTCTCGAGGTACGTGTGCACCGTCAGGTTGGCGAGAATCTCGTCCGCCAACTTCTGCTTGGTGGCGAAGGCGTTCTTGCCCGCGTTCTCGAACTCGGTGAACAGTCGCTTGATGTCCTGGTGGTCCTGCTTCAGCAGGACGAGGGCGTCGGTCGACACGATGCATCTCCTCAGGCGGTGGGTCGATGTCCTGCTGAAATCGCTGCCCGCACCGCCCGGGGAGATGCCGCGAACCTGGTCACACACACAGGTCACGGTGCCGCGTCACAACAGCGGCAGGACCTCCTCGGCGAGGAAGCGGATCCCGCCGGCCTGGTCGGTCCCCATCTGGGCGATGTAGACCTCGTCGAAGCCGGCGTCGACGTACGTGCGGATCCGCTCGGCCGCGATCTGCGGGTCCGGGCCGCAGGCGACCTTCTCCGCGAGCTTGTCCGGGGTGTTGTTCTCCCCGATCGACTCGAAGGTGTGCCACATCGGCACGTCCTGCGAGGCCTGGCCACCCATGCCGGAGTGGCTCCAGAGCCGGAACGCCGTCTCCTTGGCCTCGTCCTCGGTGGGGGCCCAGCAGATCTTCAGGCCCGCCTGGGTGACGCCGCTGTTCTTGCTCTTGAACTGCGCGTGTCCGTCGGCGTCCGGGGAGGTCGACATCCAGCCGTCGCCGATGCGGGCGGCGAGCTCGGTGGCCTCCGGACCGAACCCGGAGATCAGGACCGGGATCTCCTCCTCCGGCAGGCTGAAGATCTTCGCGTTGTGCACGGTGTAGTAGCGGCCCTGGTGGGTGACGATGTCCCCGGTCCAGAGCTGCCGCATGAGGTCGATCGCCTCCTCGAGGCGTTCGAGCCGGATCGAGACCGGCGGCCAGGCTTCGCCGAGGATGTGCTCGTTGAGCGCCTCGCCCGAGCCCACGCCGAAGCGGAAGCGGCCGGGCGCGAGGACGGCGGTGGTCGCGGCGGCCTGGGCCATGATCGCCGGGTGGATCCGGAACGTCGGGCACGTCACGGCGGTGGTCATGGTCAGCTGCGTCGTCGTCGCCAGGCCGCCGAGGACGGACCAGACGAACGGGCTCTGGCCCTGACTCTCCTGCCACGGGTGGTAGTGGTCGGACAGCCAGGCGTGGGTGAAACCGGCCTGCTCGGCGAGCTGACCCGCCTCGACCATCGCGCGGGGGTTGAGCTCTTCACCGGAGAGGAAGATTCCGAAGGTCGTCATGCCGCGGACCTACCCGGGAAGAGCCTGGCCATGAGTGCATCCCCACCTGCCGACCACCCGCCGACCGAGACCGCCCCCGACCCGCTGTCCGACGTCGCCGCCGAGGCCGCCGGGAAGCTCGGCGAGGCGCTGGAGTACGTGGAACGGGCCCGTGGCCAGCTGTACGAGTTCCACCACCACATCGGCCACGCCGACCTGATGCTCGACGAGGTCCTGGAGGGCCTGGAGAAGGGCGGCCACGCCGATCTGGTCGCGCTGATCCGCGAGCGGGTCTACGGCCGCGACGTGCTCCAGGGTCGCTGGACCTACCAGGTCGTCGACGAGTTCGACGACGGCTACTACGCGGCCTGGAAGGACGTGACGGCCACAGTGCGGGAGAAGGTCCCGGGCGGCGGCCGCCACGAGCACGAGGCCGCGCTCAAACGGCGCCGTTCTCCGTTATCGGACCCGGACCTGTCAGCCCCGCCGTCGCCGAATCGGACGACGTAGCCGATCCTCGCCGCCGCGCCGGCGCCCGCCCCTTCGGCTGGGTCGGCGCGGGCAGCTGGCGGCGCACGGGCAGCGGCTTCGTCACCGACGCCTTGGGCTCGAGGGTGAACGCCTCGCCGTGGTGCGCCAGCGTCAGGTGCGAGTCGCCGGACTCCAGCGTGTACGTCGCCTCCTGCTCGTTGATCTCGACGCGCAGCCGAGAGCCGCGGAACAGCAGGGCGAACCGCAGACCGGTCAGACCGCGGGGAAGCCGCGGGGCGAAGCACAGCCGCCGGTTGCCGTCCCGCAGGCCGCCGAACCCGGCCACGAGTGCGCTCCACGTCCCGGCCAGCGCCGCGAGGTGCAGGCCGTGGGACGTGTTCGACGCCAGGTCGCGCAGGTCGACCAGTGCCGTCTCCGCGGTGTAGTCGAGCGCGAGGTCGAGGTGGCCCACCTCGGCGGCGAGCACCGCCTGGGTCGCCGCCGACAGCGACGAGTCGCGGACGGTGACCTGCTCGTAGTACTCGAAGTTGCGGCGCTTCTGCTCCGGCGGAAACTCGTCGCCGCAGAGGTGCATCGCGAGCACCAGATCGGCCTGCTTGACGACCTGCTTGCGGTACAGCTGCACGTACGGCACCGACATCATCAGCGGGTACGCCTCGGGCGGCAGCGACTCGAAGTCGAAGACCGCGTGCCGCGTGAAGCCCTCGGCCTGGGGATGCACGCCGAGCTGCTCGTCGAAGGGGACGGTCATGGAGTCGGCAGCCGCGCGCCAGGCGGCGAGCTCCCCGTCGGCGACACTCAACTGCTTCGCCTGCTCGGGCCACTGCTCACACACCCGCACTGCGGCGCGAAGGTTCTGGCGAGCCGTCAGATTGGTGAAGACATTGTTGTCGGCGACGGCGCTGTACTCGTCGGGGCCGGTGACGCCGTCGATCCGGAACGCCCCGTCGGCGTCGTGATGGCCGAGGCTGATCCAGAGCCGGGCGGTCTCGACCAGCAAGGGCAGCGCGATCTCACACTCGAACTTCTCGTCGCCGCTGACCCAGGCGTGCCGGTCCGCGGCCAGCGCGATGTCGGCGTTGATGTGAAAGGCGGCGGTACCGGCCGGCCAGTAGCCGGAGCACTCGGCGCCGGTGATGGTTCGCCACGGGAACGCGGCCCCGCGGAGGCCGAGGACCTGCGCACGCTCCTGCGCGATCGGCAGGATGTTGAGCCGCCAGCGCAGGGCGTCCGCCGCGGCGTGGGGCGCGGTGTACGACAGCAGCGGCAGGACGAAGACCTCGGTGTCCCAGAACGTGTGACCGTCGTACCCCGTGCCGGTCAGTCCCTTGGCCGGGATCGGCCGGTGCTCGGCGCGGGCCGAGGCCTGCAGCACCTGGAACAGCCCGAAGCGGACGGCCTGCTGCAGTTCGTCGTCGCCGTCGACCTCGACGTCGGCGCCGGCCCAGAAGTCATCGAGGATCTTGCGTTGCTGCGCGCAGATCCCGTCCCACCGGTGCTGGCGGGCGGCGGCCAGCGCGGCGGCGACCTGGTCGCGCACCGCCGGGACCGTCCGGCGGGAGGACCAGCCGTACGCCAGGTACTTCGTCAGGCAGACCGACTCCCCGGGCTCCAGCGGCGCCGAGACGGTGAACCGGGCGAGGTCGTCGAAAGCCTCGACCTCGGTGTGGAGCTTCGGCGGGCCCGACACCTCGTGGTCGATCCCACTGCCGACCCGCAGACCGCTGCGTTTCGTGCTGTGCACGAGCGTGACCGCCGAGCCGGACCGCAGGACGTCCTCGGCGACGAACGGCGCCTCGAGGTCTGCCGCCACCCGCGGGTCGTCGGAGGCCGGCGGCATCTGCTCGTTGACGACGAGTTCGGACTGCAGGACCAGTTGCACCGCGGCGTCGATCGGTTCGACCGTCATCCGGAACGCCGCGATCGCGCGCTGGTGCAGCGAGACCAGCCGTTCGGTGCGCAGCCGGATCGCCGCGCCGCTCGGAGAACGCCACTCCGCCTCGCGGGTCAGGATCCCGGTGCGGAGGTCGAGCGTGCGGGTGTGCGAATGAAGGTCGCCGTAGCGGATGTCGAACGGTTCGTCGTCGACGAGGACGCGGATGAGCTTGCCGTTCGGCACGTTGACGACCGTCTGCCCGGCCTCGGGGTAGCCGTACCCCGCCTCGGCGTAGGGCAGCGGGCGCACCTCGTGGACCGAGTTCAGGTACGTCCCGGGCAGGCCGTGCGGCTCGCCCTCGTCGAGGTTGCCGCGCAGGCCGATGTGGCCGTTCGAGAGCGCGAACAGCGACTCGGAGGCGCCCAGCTGGTCGAGGTCCAGCCGGGTCTCGCGCAGCCGCCAGGGGTCGACGGGGTAGTCCTCGGCGCGGATCACGGAAGCAGCTCCGCGAGGTCGGTGACGACGACGTCGGCGCCGGAAGCCCGTAGCTCGTCGGCCTGGCCCACGCGGTCGACGCCGACGACGAGGCTGAAACCACCGGCCCGCCCGGCCGCGACGCCGGCGAGGGCGTCCTCGAAGACCGCGGAGTCGGCCGCGGTCGCGCCCACCGCCTCGGCCCCGGCGAGGAAGGTGTCGGGTGCGGGTTTGCCCTTCATGTGTCTCTCCCGGGCGACCACGCCGTCGATGCGGGCGTCGAACAGGTCGGTGAGGTGGGTGATGTCGAGGACCTGAACGGCGTTGGCGCTGGAGGTGACGACCGCCGTGCGCAGTCCTGCGGCGCGGACAGCTCGAACGTAGTCCACGGACCCGGGGTAGACCTCGACGCCGTGAGTGCGGATCAGTTCCTGAATGAGGTCGTTCTTGCGGTTGCTCAGGCCCCAGAGCGTGGCGGCGTCCGGCGGGTCGGTCTCGTTCCCGGTGGTGAGGACGATCCCGCGAGCGGCGAGGAAGTCGTGGGTGCCGTCCAGACGCGGCTTGCCGTCGACGTACTGCTCGTAGTCGCGGCGGTCGAACTCCGGCTGCTCCGGCGCCGCGACGGCGAGGAAGTCGTCGAACATCTGCTTCCACGCCTGAGCGTGCAGGACAGCTGTGCTGGTCAGCACGCCGTCGAGGTCGAACAGGCACGCGCGGGTGCCGGCGGGCAGGCCGAGGGGAGTCGCGGTATCCGTCACGTCCTCGGCCTACCCCCGTGGGGGCGTGGACGCACCTGCGCGGGGTAGGCGAAGGGCACGCACTTACGGAGGAGAACCACCATGGCCGACGACACGTCTCGCCCCGCCGAGCTTCAGGACGACCAGGTCGACCAGGCGCTGGCCGCGCTGCCCGGCTGGGAGCGCTCCGGCGTCATGCTCGTGCGCCACATCCCCGTGCCGCGGGACAGCCGCGACGCGCTGGAAGAGGGCATCCGCAACGTCGTCAACGACGAGTCCCGCATCCAGATGCAGGTCGTGGACGACGAGGTCTTCACGATCAGCCTCGGCGACGGCCCGAACCGGCTCAAGCCGGAGGACCTCGAGACCGCGGCGCGGATCGACACCGTCCTGAGCGGATCCGGGACGGATCGCGGGACCACCTGAGGCCCGCGGGCCGAGAGGTGGACAACGACTCGACGCTCGCCGACGTCCATCCCCCCGAGATTCGACGACGGGCCCGCGCGGGACGCCGCGCGGTGCTCGTCGTCCTGGCGCTGGTCGTTCTGGCCGGCGCCACGACCTTGTTGGGGGTCCGGACCGGCACGGCGTCCACGACCGACGGCACCTGGTCTCTGCAGGTGCGTTACCCGCAGATCGCCCGCTCGGGGCTCGACGTCGTCTGGCAGGTGCGGGTGACGCACCCGGGCGGGTTCCGCGAGCCGATCCAGATCGCGGTCAACGCCAGCTACTTCGACATCTTCGAGACGCAGGGTTTCCACCCCGAGCCGTCGAAGACCACCCGTGACGGGAAGTTGCTGTACCTCGAGTTCGACCCGCCGCCGGGGGACGAGTTCGTCGTCGACTACGACGCCTACATCCAGGGTTCCTCACAGCTCGGCCGGCGCGGCGAGGTGCATCTGATGGACCGGAACCGGCCACGCCTCACCGTCACCTACCGCACGTGGCTCGCGCCCTGAGGAGGGCCGATGGAGATCGTCATCCGCGCGCTGGTCGCGTTCGTGTTCCTGTGGCTCGTCACCCGGGCGGTGGGGCGCTCGACCCTCGGTGAGTTGAGCGCCTTCGAGCTGCTGCTGTTCGTCACGATGGGCGACCTGATCCAGGGCGGCGTGACCCAGCAGGACTTCAGCTTCACCGGCGCGGTGCTCGCCGTCGGCACGTTCGCGCTGCTGACCGTCGCGTTCTCCTACGCGAACTGGCGGTGGCGCCCGGTCCGGCCGGTGGTCCACGGCGTCCCGGTCGTCGTCGTCGCCGACGGCGAACCGAAGATCGACGCGATGCGCGGCGAACGCCTCTCGATGGACGACCTCATGGCCGCCGCCCGGGAGAACGGCATCGAGCGGTTCAGCGACATCCGCCTCGCCGTCCTCGAGACCGACGGTCGGATCAGCTTCTTCACCGTCGACCCCACCAAGAGCGGCGCCGACCAGGGGGCACAGATCAGCTGACGCCCAGTCAGGGAGCGACGAGAATCTTGGCCTGCTCCTCGGCCTTGCCGAGGGTGTCGAAGGCGGCGGGGACGCCGTCGAGGTCGACGGTGGACGTGATCAACGGGGTCGGGTCGACCTTGCCGTCGGCGAGCAGGTGCAGGGTGTCGTAGAACTCGCCGGGGTCGTAGGCGAAGACGAACTGCATCGCGATCTCCTTGGTGAGCGCGGTGATCGGGACGATCGCGTCGCGCTCCATGCAGACGCCCACCACGACGACGCGGGTGTAGAGGGGCGCGGAGGCGAGGATGTGGTCGAGAATGCCGGGCACCCCGACGCACTCGAAGACGACCGGACCCGTCGGGGTCCTGCCCGTCGCCTCGGCCGCACGCAGCGCCTTCGACCAGGGCAGGAACGGGACGGTCCGCAGCTTCTCGATCGAACCGAGCGCGAAGTGCAGCAGCTTGCCGGCGTCGGTGAAGTACCTGCTGTCGGCGAAGGAGGTCCAGGGCGAGTCGACGGCCGGATCGACGACGACGTGCGCCCCGCAGCGCGCCGCGAGACCGCGCCGGACGGCGGAGTAGTCGCTCGCGATGATGTGCCGCACTCCGCGGGCCTTCAGCATGAGGATGACGGCGAGTCCGATCGGCCCGCAGCCGATGACGACGGCAGTCTCGTTCTTGCCGATCTTCGCCTTGCGCACCGCGTGGTACGCGACCGCGAGAGGCTCGGTCAGGGCGGCGGCCTCCGGGGAGAGTCCGTTCGGCACGGGGAAGGTGAGGGCCTCGTCGACCAGGACCCGCTCGGCGTAAGCGCCCGGGGCGTCCTGCGAGAGGCCGAGGAACTCCGGCCGTCCGTCGATGCGCACGATCGGCAGCGCGACGACCGCGGCGCCCTCGTCGATGCGGCGCTTCGTGCCCGGCCCGAACTCCCGCACCCGGCCGCTGAACTCATGCCCCATCACGACGGCCTGCGAGCGCCGCATCATGTTGGGAAAGCCGATGTTCGCGGCCGCGTCGGCCACCGGGTCCGCGTGGAACCGGGCGTGCAGATCCGACCCGCAGATCCCGGCCCGGACCACGTCGAGGACGAGGTGCCCCTTCGCGGGCTTCGGGTCCGGAATCTCCCCGACCCGGAGCTCGGTGTTCTGACAGACGACAGCACGCATGAATCGACGCTACTGCCGCCGTCCAGAGGTCCTAGCCGTTGCGCTTCTGGATGTTGGCCCACTCGTCGCGGAGGCCGACGGTGCGGTGGAAGGTCCCGGGGGTGTCGACGTCGGCGGCGAAGTACCCGAGCCGCTCGAACTGGACGACCTCGCCGGGCTTGGTGTCGGCGAGAACCGGCTCGGCCTTCGCCCCCGTCAGCGTGCGGCGCGAGGCCGGGTTCACGACCGGGTCGTTGCCGTCGCTGCCGGGGCGGGTCTCCGCGTAGAGCCGTTCGTAGAGGTGCACGGTGATGTCGACGGCGTGCGCGGCGCTGACCCAGTGCATCGTGGCCTTGACCTTGCGGCCGTCGGGGGCGTTCCCGCCCTTGGTCGCCGGGTCGTAGGTGCAGTGCACCTCGGTGACGTTGCCGTCGGCGTCGGTCACGACGTCGGTGGCCGTGACGAAGTAGCCGCCGCGCAGCCGGACCTCACGGCCGGGCGAGAGGCGGAAGTACTTCGGCGGGGGGTCGAGCTTGAAGTCGTCCTGCTCGATCCAGAGCTCGCCGGTGAACGGGACGCTGCGCACGCCGGCCGCCGGGTCCTCCGGGTTCTCCACCAGCTCGACGTGCTCGACCTGACCCTCCGGCCAGTTCGTGATGACGACCTTGAGCGGCTCGAGCACCGCCATGCGCCGCAGCGCGTGCGCGTTGTGGTGGGTGCGGACGAACGACTCGAGGTACTCGATCTCGGTCGTCGTGTTGGTCTTCGCCGCCCCGAGCGTCGAGACGAACTCGCGGATCGCCGCGGCCGGGTACCCGCGCCGGCGCAGGCCACGCAGGGTCGGCATGCGG
The DNA here is from genome assembly GCF_000384115.1 of Sporichthya polymorpha DSM 43042. Classification (NCBI taxonomy): domain Bacteria; kingdom Bacillati; phylum Actinomycetota; class Actinomycetes; order Sporichthyales; family Sporichthyaceae; genus Sporichthya; species Sporichthya polymorpha. The sequence continues at coordinate 2,071,844 of NZ_KB913029.1, read as the reverse complement.
GCGTCGTCCCAGCCGTCGACGGTGCCGTTCTCGACGAGGGCGCGCAGCAGCCGCTTCGACATGACGGTGTGGGTCAGCGCGAGGCGGGCGAACTCGATCTGGACCGGCCGTTCGCGCGGCAGGTCGAGGTGGTCGAGGCACCAGTCGTAGAGCGGGCGGTGGTCGGCGAACTCGAGCGTGCAGATCGAGTGGGTCACGCCCTCGATCGCGTCCGACTGGCCGTGAGCCCAGTCGTAGGTCGGGTAGATGATCCAGTCCGTCCCGGTGCGGACGTGCGGGACGCGGCGGATTCGGTAGAGCACCGGGTCGCGCAGGGTCATGACGGACGCCTGCATGTCGATCTTCGCCCGCAGGACCTTCGAACCGTCGGGGAACTCCCCGTCCCGCATCCCGCGGAGCAGCGCGAGGTTCTCCGCGGGGGCGCGGTTCCGGAACGGCGACTCGATGCCGGGCTTGCCGAACCCGCCCCGCTGGGCGCGGATCGTGTCGCCGTCCTGGTCGTCGACGTACGCGAGGCCCTTGTTGACCAGCGCCTCGGCCCACTCGTAGATCTGGCCGAAGTAGTCGGAGGCGTAGAAGACGTTGGCCGGGGTGAACCCGAGCCAGGCGATGTCCTCCAGGATCGCCTCGACGTACTCGTGGTCCTCCGCCTCGGGATTCGTGTCGTCGAAGCGCAGGTTGCAGGTCCCGCCGAACTCCGCGGCCAGCCCGAAGTTCAGGCAGATGCTCTTCGCGTGCCCGATGTGCAGGTAGCCGTTCGGCTCCGGTGGGAACCGCGTCTGGACCCGGTCGCCGTACTTCCCCGACGCCAGGTCGGCCCGGATGATCTCGCGGATGAAGTCGCTCGGCGCGGGGCCGGACTCGGGCTCGGCGTTCATCCGCTCATGTTTTCAGGTCGGGCTCGCCGGCGACCGAAGGGGAGGCGAGAGACGGCTGTGCCGGTACGGCGAGAGCGAGCGACGCTGAAGCTGCAGATCGTGACGTCAGGGACAGCTGAGCCGTCTCAACTGCATCCTCCGTCACGAACTGCAGCTTTGCTGTCGGAGCCGCGCGACCGCGCGCAGCAGCCGCCGAACCGGGTGGGCCGTCGGGGGATCGAACCCCGAACCCGCGGATTAAAAGTCCGCTGCTCTGCCAGTTGAGCTAACGGCCCGGTTGCGCGGAAGCGCCCTGGAAGCGTACTGGTTCAGCGGCCGCGGCCCGGGTGCCGTCTTCACCGGCTGAGCTCAGCTTCACTGGCCCGGCCGGGCTGGTGAGGCAGGGGCTCAGCTGGTGAAGGCGGCGGGGTGGCTGGTGAAGCGGGGCCGGTGGGGCGGGGCGCGGCAGGTCAGCGGGTGACGACGACCTTCGTGGGCTGGGCGGCGAAGCGGTAGAGCTTCTTGATCAACGGCAGCGGCATCCGGATGCAGCCGGCGGACTTCGAGAGGTCGGTGCCGGCGTAGTAGTCCGGGTGGATCGGCTGGCCGGTGCGCTTGCTGACGGGAATCTGGTGGAATCCGACGATGCAGTCGTGGAACCGGACGAACCAGTCGATCCGGAGCCCCCCGCTGCGGTCGCTGCGGTACCGGGAGCGGGCGGGCTTCCCGCACTGCGCGCCGGTCCGGTACGTGCGCTGGGGCAGCCAGTCGTTGTCGACGATGCCGCCCTGGGCGAGGACGGTGCCGTCCTCCTTGACGAGCCACAGCCAGTTCTGGCCCTGGCTCATGACGATGCGGCGGCCCTGGCCCGTCCGCGTCGGCACGGGGCGGTCCTTGCAGCTCTTGCCCTTGCCGGAGGTCAGGCGCTTCATCGTCGGACCGCCGAGCTGGCCGGTCTGCTTCAGGCCGTTCGCGGCCTGAAAGCGGATGGTCGCCGCCTTGAGCCGGATGCCCTCGGACGCCGAGGGCCCGATGAAGCACCCGAGCCCCTGGAACCGGGACTCCGCGAGCTTGGACCCGCTCGCCACCACGGTCGCGGACTCGCGCGTCTCCTGCGCCCGCGCCCCGTCGACCGGGCCGAGCGCGGTGACGGCCATCAGCACCGCCAGACTGCCCACGGACACGCGCGTCGAGAATGGTCCCGTGGACCGGATCACTCTTACCTCCGCCGGCATCGAACTCGCCGCGGACTTCTACCCCGGCACCAAGAATCTAGCTTTCGTCGTCACCCACGGGTGGGGAAGTTCGCGACCCGTCGACATCCCGGCCGCGCTGGCCGGCGCCGGCTTCCCCGCCCTCGCCCACGATCTGCGCGGACACGGCGAGAGCGGCGGCGTCCTCGGCGAGGCCTCCCGCGCGGACTGGGTCGCCGACGTCGTCGCGGTGATCGACGAGCTCCGCGGCCGCGTCCCCGGCGCCCGGATCGGGCTCGTCGGCGCGAGCTTCGGCGCCTACCTGTCGCTCGTCGCCGCCGGGGAGCGCGAGGTCGCGGCGCTGTCGTTGCGCGTCCCCGCCAACTACGTCGACGCCGGCTTCGACGTCCCGCACGAGCCTCGCTTCCGCGCGGGCGTCCGCCGCCCCGCGGACCTGTACCCCGCCGACAGCCGGGCCCTGCGCGTCCTGCGGGCGTTCGGCGGCCCCGTCCAGCTCGTCGATGCCGACGGCGACACCGTCATCCCGCGGGAGACGATCGCCGGCTACCGCGACGCCGTCGACCCGGCCCGACTGAGCCGGTACACCCTGTCCGGCCCCCACCATCTCGCGACGCCGGAGCTCCGCGGCGAGTACATCGCCGCCCTCCTCGCCTGGGCCGACACGCTCTGACACCGCCCGCATCTCGGCTTCACTGGCCCCACCGCGCGCTTCACCGGCTGAGCCCTCGCTTCACCCGCCAGGCAGAGCCGGTGAAGGTGGTCACGGCCGGTGAAGGCGGCGCTCCGGGCCAGCGATGGCGCCGCGGGCGAGAGGCCGTCGACGCCGCCCTCACCTGGGCCGGCAGGCGGCCGGCCGCCGCCCCGCGCGCAGCTTCACCAGCCAGAACCACCTTCACTCGCCCGGCCGGACGTGTGAAGCGGGGGTTCAGCAAGTGAAGCCTGGCTGCAGCGAGTGAAGCGGACAGCGCTGGAGCGGGAAGCGGGTCAGCCGCCGAGCTGGTCGCGGACGCGGCTGACGGCGCGCTTGGAGATCGACATCTTGTGGACCTCGGTGGCGCCGTCGTAGATGCGGAAGGCGCGGATCTCGGCGTAGATGCGGCCGATGACGAGGTCGTCGGTGGTCCCCATGCCGCCCGCGAGCTGGACGGAGCGGTCGACGACGCGGCTGGTGGCCTCGGAGATGAAGACCTTCGCCTTGGAGGACGCCTCGGTCGCGGTGGCGGGCTCGGAGTTCTCGACCTCGAGGCAGGTCTGCAGCAGCAGGGCGCGGGCGGCGGTCAGGTCGATCTCGTTCTCGGCGATCATCTGCTGCGCCATGCCGAGGTCGGCGAGGGAGCTGCCCCAGACCTCTCGGTGGACGGCGCGGTGCAGGGCGATCATGTGCGCGCGGCGGGCGGCGCCGAGCCAGCGCATGCAGTGCGTCAGCCGCGCGGGCGCGAGGCGGACCTGCGCGTACGCGAAGCCCCGGCCCGGCTCGCCGAGCACGGCCTCGTCGGTGACGAAGACCTCGTTCAGGCCGACGCGGCAGTGCCCGCCCGGCATGGTCGAGTCGAGCGTCGTCGGGTGGCCCTTGATCTGCCAGCCCGGGTTGTCGGTGTCGACGAGCAGCATCGTCGCGCCGCGGGAACCGTCCTCGCCGCCCCCGCCCTTGGCCATGACGATCGAGAACGCCGCGCCCTCGGCGCCGGTGATCAGGTGCTTCTCGCCGTTGATGACCCAACCGCCGGAGACTTTCTGGACGGTGGTGCGCATCGCGCTCGGGTCCGAGCCGGCGCCGGGCGGGGGCTCGGTCATCGAGAAGCAGGAGCGGACGTCGCCCTGCGCGAGCGGGCGCAGGTACTTCTCGCGCTGCGCCGGCGTCGCGATGACGTTGAGCATGTGGATGTTGCCCTCGTCGGGGGCGTGGCAGTTCAGCGCCAGCGGGCCGAGCAGCGAGGTGCCGGCCTCCTCCAGCAGGATCGCGGACTCCGCGAGGGAGAAACCGCCGCCGCCGAGGTCGGCCGCCGCCTGCGGGGCGAACACCACGGCCTCCTTCGCCGCGGCCTGCAGCTCACGGCGCAGGTCGTCGTCGGCGCCCTTGGCGAAGGCCTCCTGCTCGCGCGGGACCACGACCTCCTCGACGAAGTCGCGGATGCGGTCACGCCATTCGGTCACCCGCTCGGGAAGCGTGAAGTCCAGCGCCATGGGAGGCCCCCTTAGAAGGTCGTCTGCCCCCAGTATCCCGTCAGCGCCGACTGTTCCCCGAATCCGGGGCCTGCGCGCAGCTTCCCCGCCGCATCTTCTCCAGCCCGGCGCGCCCATCCCGCGGGGTCGATACCCGCGGCGCGCCACAGAAGTCGAGCGCTCCCACAACCTCTCCAGCCCGGCGCGCCCATCCCGCGGGGTCGATACCCGCGGCGCGCCACAGAAGATGCGAGTTCAGCGCGGCTGGGGGCCCCGCGCGGTCGGGGCCGGCCAGGACCCGTGGGCGCCGAGCTCCCGGATCCGCGCCCCGAGCGCCTGCAGCTCCGCGTCGGGCTTCGCGCTCGCCGCGATCCGGGCGATCTGATTGGTCGTGAACTGGACGCCGTGACGCTGCGTCAGGAACGCCTTGAGGTTCGTCGCCTCGCGGCCCTCGAACGCGGCCCGCCACTCCGCCAGCAGGTCGTCCCAGGTCGCACCCGGGACGAACTCGTCGGCCGGCAGGTAGCAGATGACGTCGGGGGCAGAGAGCGTCTCCAGCTTGATGCGGTGCGCCCGGCGGGCCCGGATCGCTCGGGTCAGCAGGTTCTGCAGCCACCGCGCCTCGGCGCCGGGCATTTTGCCCAGCGGCACCAGCGCACGGATCGCGGATTCCGTACCCCCGCGGCCGATGGCGGCCTGTGCCTTGTCCCACACCGGCTGGATCGCCGCCCGCGCGATGTTGTCGAGCACCAGCACGATCGCGGCGTCGGTGAAGTCCCAAATCAGTCCGGCCGTCGCGAGCGACTGCATCTGCTTCGCGCCGCCGACGGGGTAGATCACCGACCACGAGTCCAGGTCCGGCGCCAGTAGCGAGCCGAGGACGACCTCGTCGTGCTTGCCCTCGACGATGACGAAGCACCGCACCATCTGCAGCAGGTCCGCCGGGGTGAGCCCGAGGTCCTCGCGCATCGAGTCGCGCTCGAGTTCCTCGCGCAGCGCGAAGTCCATCCCCCGCGCGGCCGCGGCCCCGGAGGCCAGGCGCGTCACGTGCATCAGCGCCACCCGCTGCGGGTCGAGCATCGCCGGCGAGTGGGTCGCGACGGCCATGCGCAGCCCGGACTCGGCGGCGATGCGCACGAGAGCGTCCGGCAGCGCGGACTCCGCGCGCCGGTGCAACCCGGCCTCGGGCTCGTCGCAGAGGAACACCACCGGCAGGGCCTCGGACCCGGCCACGGACACCGCCAGCGCGGCCGACAGCGCGGCCCAGCGGCGCTGCGCCGTCGACAGCGCCGCGAGCGGCAGCGTGGCCGGCGCCGCCGTCCCGGCCTGGGGGAACCGCGCGACCCAGCTCGGCAGCGCGCCGGCCAGCCAGTCGTTCGGGTCGCCGGGAGCGAACACCAGCTCCGGGGCGTCCGGAAAGACCGCGCGCAGGTACTTGGTCGCGAGCTCGGTCAGGCGCGCCAGCAGCGGGTCGACCTTCGGGTGGAACCGCGCCCCGCCGTCCGCGAACGACGCCAGCATCTGGCCCCCGGCGGCGCGGAGCACTTCCTCACGGGTCAGCCGGTCGACGTCGGCGGCGCTCGTCTCGTCCGTCACCAGCTCGACGAGCGGGGCGCTGATCGTCGCCACCTCGACGACCGGCACCGTCGCCCACAGCGGCCACGGCACGGTGCGGACATCGGTCCCGAGCTCGGGCGAGGTCCCCGGCCCGACGAACCCGCGACCGGAGATGAACGCGTCCGAGATGTCGGAGAGCTCGCGCCACGGGAAGCCCGAGTTCGAGAGCACGGTCCCGTCGTCGAGGGCCGCGCGCAGGCGGTCGCCGGCCTCCACGTCGTCGAGCGGCAGAGCGCGGTCCTGCTCCAGCAGTGCGGCGCAGGCGGCGTCCTCCTCCGACGCCGCGGCGTAGACCGACCAGCGCGGCTCCTCGCGGGTCCCGATCGCACGCAGCACGTAGTGCCCGCCCCGGGTGATCTCGCCGATCACGGCCTTGTGGAACCGCATGAAGTCGTTGATGTGCTCGTACTCCGACATCAGCATCTGCTGCGCGGCCAGGTGCGCACCGACGAGCTCGCGCAACGACGTCGGGCTGTGCGCCTCGTCGACGACGGCCTGGGTGAACGAACGGAAGTCGTCGAGGACCTCGGCGTAGTCGTCGCTCGGCCCGACCTCGAACTCCTCGTCGCGACGCCGGGCGAAGTGCGCGACCACGTCCCCCCGCAGCCGGTTCAGGTGCTGACGCATCGCCCGGGCGAGGTTGTCGCGCCACGGGTCGGGTCCGCGGCCGGTGAACTCGGCCTCCGCGTCCGGGACGTGGACGTGCACCAGCCCCCAGCTGTCCGCCTGCTGCTCGCCGCGCAGGGCGGAGATCGTCGCGGTCAGGATGCGCGTCTTCCCGGCGCCGTTGCGGCCGTAGAGGGCGAGCAGCGGCTCGAACAGCGGGACGTGCACCCGCCCGATCGGCGCCGGCCCGCAGACCGTCACCCCGAGCAGCCGCACCGACGCCGCACCGGTGGTGGGGGCCAGGTCGGACATAGGCGCAGGCTAGTGCCTACGGGGCCACGCCGAGGACCTTCTTCAGCCCCTCCAGGTCCGGCGAACCGAACACCACCCGATCCCCGGTCGCGACATAGACGAGGTCGAGGTTCACCCCCGCCTTCGCGATCCGGTGCGTGATGTCGGCGAGCTCGCCGGGCCGGTCGTGAACCTCGACGATCACGACCTCCCGCTCGCGACTGACGCCCAGTCCGACGATCGACAGCGAGTGCCGCGCGGCCTCGGCGTGCTTGACGAGGATGTGCAGCTCGGCGTGGTTGTCGTTGCCGAGGCACGTGGCCGCCGCGATGTTCACCCCCGCGTCGCTGATCGCGGTCGCGACCTTGGCCAGCGCGCCCGGGGTGTTCTCAAGGTCGATGACGAGATCGACCGCCATGCGTCCCATCGCACGATCAGCCTACGGCCGCAGGACCTCTTCAAGGAAGGCCGCGACGCGGGGGTACGCGTCCAGACGGTTCTTCAGTTTCGCGAGGCCGTGGCCCTCGTCCTCATAGATCGCCATCTCGGTGCGGATGCCCTTGCCCTGCAGGGCGGCGTGGATCTGCTGGGCCTCCCCGACCGGGACCCGCGGGTCGTTGACGCCGTGGACGAGGAAGAGCGGGGCCCGCATCGCGTCGAGGCGGTTGATCGGGGACAGCTCCTCCAGGAGATCCCGGTGATGCTCGAGCGAGCCGTACTCGCGCTCCCGGAAGGCGCGGCGCCAGTCGGCGGTGTTCTGCAGGAACGTCACCAGCGAGGACATTCCGACGATGCAGACGCCCGCGGCCCACAGGTCGGGCTGGAACGCGAGCCCGGACAGGACCATGTAGCCGCCGTAGGACCCGCCGTAGAGCGCGCAGCGCTCGGGGTCGAGGTCGTCGGTGGTCGCGATCCAGCGGTGGATCCACTCCATGTCGCGGATCGAGTCGAACCGCTTCTCGACGTCGTCGAGCGCCTGGTAGCGCCGGCCGTACCCGGTGGACCCGCGCACGTTCGGGGCGATCACGACGAACCCGCGGGCGACCAGGTACTGCGTCAGCGCCGCGAACGACGGCCGGTACTGCGACTCCGGCCCGCCGTGGAGAATCATCACGACCGGCCGCTTGCCGCTGGCCGCGCCGCGGGGGCGGAAGACGTACAGCGGGATCGACTCCCCGTCGTGCGCCGGGACCCGGACCAGGTCCGGGGCCACGAGCGTCGACTCGTCGAGCCGGTGCGGCGACCGCGTCAGCCGCGTCGCGGTGCCGGCGACGGTGTCGTAGAGCCACCCGTCGCCCGGCACGAGCGGCGAGGAGTACGAGTACGACAGGTACCGGCCGTCCCGGGAGAACGAGAACCCGCCCGCGACCCCGGTGCCCGGCAGCGGGACGTCCGCGGTCTTCTCCAGCGTCGTCGGGTCGTGAAGCGCGGCCTCGGTGCGCCCGTCGGCGTTGGTGACGACCAGCAGGTGCCGGCCGGTCCAGTCGACGGCGCAGCCCGCGTCCCACTCCGGGGTGAGGACGAACTCCCACGCCCCGTCCGGGGTGCCGCGCGCGATCGCGGACATGTCCCGCCCCACGTCGTGCGAGAAGAAGAACGCGGAGGAGTCCGGCAGCCACGACGGACTCCCGATCTCCGCCGGCTCGGAGTGCGGCGCGAGCTCGACGAGGGAGGCGTCGGCGCGGTCCAGCAGGTGCAGCGTCGAGTCGCCGGGCTGCTGCGTGAGCGCCCCGAGCGCGAGGTAGCGGCCGTCCGGCGAGAAGTTGCCGGCCCAGGTCCAGCCGCCGGGGGCGTGGACGAGCTGCTCGGAGCCGGTGGCCAGGTCGCGGACCCAGACGTCGAAGTCGGTCCCGGTCCGCCGGTTGGTCGCGTAGGCGAACGCGGAACCGTCGCGGGTCACGCCCCCGGAGCGGTGGATGTGCTCCGGGTCAACCACCAGGGGGGACAAAGCGTCCACCTGCGGGACGGGCGCCGCCGGGGCGTCCGCCGTGACCGGGAGCAGGTAGAGCTGGTGCCGTTCGTTACCGCCCGCGTCGATGCCGATCAGCACGGTGTCCGCGGCCGCACCCTCGGGCCCGTGCGGCACCGGCAGGAAGCCGCCGCCGGCGGGCTCCGGCAGGTCCGTGACCTGCCGCAACGCCTCGATCGGCACCCCGTCGGGACGCAGGTCACCGAGTTCCAGCGCATAGAGCTGCGCGCTTCCGGGCACATCAGAGCTGATCAGCAGCCGTTCGCCGGTCGGGGAGAACCCCGACGGGCCTGCGGTGCGTGTTTCGAGGTAGGCCCGGATGTCGGGCTCGCCGGCGGGAACGGACGGGTCTGGAGTGCTCACCGGGACAGCCTGCGGCACCCCCGGGCGAGCTCGCCAACCACCACGCCGCCTCAGCAATCGCGTGTACGTTGCCGGAGAACTTCTCGGGAAATCACTCGGGGATGCAGGAGGGCTCGATGAGCGACCGCGGGGCGGGACCCTGGTTCCGCGACGAAGTCGCGCCGCAGCGCCCCCGCCGGGCGGAGCCACCGGAGGCCCCGACGGTGGTCTCGCGGCCCGCCGCCAACCGGCCGTTCCCGCCGGTCTCGCGGCAGGAACCGCCGCCCGCGCCCCCGCAGCGTCCGGTCGACGCCTACCCGCCGCAGCCGCCGGCCGACCAGCCGGCGGGACGCCGCCGCACCGCGACCGGGGCCGGGGCCGCGCCGCCGCAGAGCCGCCCGCCGATGCGCCGGCCGGTCGGGGAGGCCCCGCCGCCCCCGCCGCAGCCGCCGCAGACCGTCGTCAAACGCAAGCGACGCCGCTTCGGCTGGAAGAAGCCGGTCGCGATCGCGGCCGTGCTGTTCCTCGTGCTGCCCATGTGCCTGTACTTCTGGGCCGACTCCCGGCTCGAGCGGATCGACGCGTTCCCGGCCTCGAACTCCCGGCCGGCGAAGACGCCGGGCAGCGACTGGCTCATCGTCGGCTCCGACAGCCGCGAGGGCCTGTCGGCGAAGGAGCGCGCCAAGCTCAAGACCGGCCGCGCGACCGGCCAGCGCACCGACACGATGATGCTGCTCCACATCCCGGACGGCGGCGGCAAGCCGACGCTGGTCAGCCTCCCGCGCGACTCCTACGTCTCGATCCCCGGACACTCGAAGAACCGGCTCAACGCCGCGTTCGCGTTCGGCGGGCCGAAGCTGCTGATCCAGACCGTCGAGCAGGCCACGAACATCCGCATCGATCACTACGCCGAGATCGGGTTCGGCGGGCTGTTCGACCTCGTCAACGCCGTCGGCGGTGTGAACATGTGCATCGACGAGGCGCGCAAGGACCCCAAGGCGGGCCTGGACATCAAGAAGGGCTGCCAGAACCTCGACGGTGGCGAGGCGCTCGGCATCGCCCGCTCCCGCGCATCGACGCGCGGTGACCTGGACCGCGTGAGCAACCAGCGCGAACTGATCAGCTCGCTGATGGACAAGGTCACCTCGCCGACGACGCTGCTCAACCCGTTCCGCATGTGGTCGGTGGCGACCAAGGGCGCCGGCGCGATGGTCATCGACGACGGCGACCACCTGATCGACCTGGTCCGTCTCGCATGGGCAGCGAAGGGGCTCGGGACGACGACGACGGTTCCGATCGGACGTGAGTACACGGCGTCCGGGGTCGGCTCGGTGATCGAGTGGGACGCCGGCCGCTCCCGTGCCCTGTTCGACGCGCTGCGGCAGGACCGCCCGGTGCCGAAGTCCGCGCAGTTCAACTGATCGGATGACGCGACTGCTCGCGGACCTGCTTTCTGCACCACCGGACCCGGACGCGATCTTCGACGCCTTCACGGAGTGGGCGACGGGGACCGGTCTCGAGCCGTACCCGGCGCAGACCGAGGCGCTGATCGAGCTCGTCTCGGGATCGAACGTCATCCTCACGACGCCGACGGGCTCGGGAAAGAGCCTGGTCGCGACCGGGATGCACTTCGCCGGGCTGGCGCAGGGCCGGCGCACGTTCTACTCGGCCCCGATCAAGGCGCTGGTGAGCGAGAAGTTCTTCGCGCTCTGCGACATCTTCGGCGCCGAGCGGGTCGGCATGCTCACCGGCGACGCGGCGGTCAACCCGACCGCCCCGATCGTCTGCTGCACGGCCGAGGTGCTCGCGAACATCGCGCTGCGGGAGGGCGCCGCCGCGGACATCGGCGGGGTCGTGATGGACGAGTTCCACTTCTACGCCGAGCCCGACCGCGGGTGGGCCTGGCAGGTCCCGCTGCTGGAGCTCCCCCAGGCGCAGTTCCTCCTCATGTCGGCGACGCTCGGTGACGTGACGCGCTTTCAGGAGGATCTGACGGCGCGAACCGGCCGCCCCACGGCCGTGGTCACGTCGGCGACCCGCCCGATCCCGCTGCTGTACTCGTGGGCGCTCACTCCGGTGCACGAGACGATCGAGGATCTGCTGACGGCCCGTCAGGCACCGATCTACGTCGTGCACTTCACGCAGAAGGATGCGCTCGAGCGCGCCCAGTCACTGCTCTCGGTCACGTTGTGCACCCGCGAGCAGAAGGACGAGATCGCCGCCGCCATCGGGGACTTCCGCTTCGCCCGTGGGTTCGGGGCGACGCTGTCGAAGCTGGTCCGCCACGGGGTCGGGGTCCACCACGCCGGCATGCTGCCGAAGTACCGGCGCCTGGTGGAGCAGCTCACCCAGGCCGGGCTGCTCAAGGTCGTGTGCGGGACCGACACCCTCGGCGTCGGGATCAACGTGCCGATCCGCACGGTGCTGCTCACCGGGCTCGCGAAGTACGACGGGCACCGGACCCGGATCCTCAAGGCCCGCGAGTTCCACCAGATCGCCGGGCGGGCCGGGCGCGCCGGCTTCGACACCACCGGCTACTGCGTCGTCCAGGCGCCGGAGCACCTGGTCGAGAACGCGCGGCGGATCGCGAAGGCCGGCGACGACCCGGTGAAGCTCAAACGCGTCCAGAAGGTGAAGCCGCCCGAGGGCCAGGTGTCGTGGAACGAGGACACCTACAACCGGCTGGTGAACGCCGCACCGGAACCGCTGGTCTCGCGCATGCGGGTCACGCACTCGGTGCTGCTCAACGTCATCGCGCGCCCCGGTGACGGGTTCGAGCACATGCGCCACCTGCTGCGGGAGAACCACGAGGACCGCACCCGGCAGAACAAGCTGATCCGCCGCGCGATCCGGATCTACCGCGAGCTCGTCGCCGGCGGCGTCGTCGCGAAGCTGGCCGAGCCGGACGAGACCGGACGCTGGGTCGTCCCCCGCGTCGAACTGCAGACCAACTTCGCGCTGAACCAGCCGCTCTCGCCGTTCGCGCTCGCGACGTTCGAGCTGCTCGACCCGGAGTCCGAGACTTTCGCCCTCGACGTCGTCTCGGTGCTGGAGGCGACGCTGGAGGACCCGCGGCCGGTGCTGATGGCCCAGCAGTACGCCGCGAAGGGCGAAGCGGTGAACGCGATGAAGGCCGAGGGCATCGAGTACGACGAGCGGATGGAACTGCTCGAGGACATCACCTGGCCGAAGCCGCTGGAGGAGTTGCTGGAGGCGGCGTACGAGACCTACCGCGGCGGGCACCCGTGGATCGCGGAGTTCCCGCTCTCGCCGAAGTCCGTGGTCCGCGACATGGTCGAGCGCGCGATGACGTTCGGCGAGTTCGTCTCGCACTACGGCCTCGCACGCAGCGAGGGCATCGTGCTGCGGTACCTCGGCGACGCCTACAAGGCGCTGCGCCAGACCGTGCCCGACGAGCTCAAGAATCCCGAGCTCACCGATCTGATCGAGTGGCTCGGGGAGATGATCCGCCAGACCGACTCGAGCCTGCTCGACGAGTGGGAGGCTCTCGCCGAGGGCGTCGACCGGGCGACGCTCGCTGCCGCGGCGGAGCCCCGCGAGCCGAAGGGCGTCACCGCGAACACGCGCGCGTTCACGGTGCTCGTCCGCAACGCGTTCTTCCGGCGCGTCACGCTCGCGGCGCGGCACCAGTGGGCCGAACTCGGGCAGCTCGACGGCGAGTCCGGCTGGGCGGCCGCGGACTGGGCGAGCGCGATGCAGCCCTACTTCGCCGAGTACGGCCCGATCTCGACCGACCCTGACGCGCGCGGGCCGCACCTGCTCGTCGTCGACAAGGAGCCCGAGGGCCGGAAGCGGATCTGGACGGTCCGTCAGATCTTCGACGACCCGAACGGGGACCACGACTGGGGCTTCTCGGGTGAGGTTGATCTCGCCGCCTCCGACGAACTCGGGACGGCCGTCGTTCGTATCACCGCTGTCGGCCCGCACTAGGGTCGAATCCAGCAGCCGAGATGGGGGTAGGAATGGCCGAGTCGAAGGAACCGTCCGAGGAAGGCCGCGAGCCCGAGGACCCGTTCGCCCCCGGCCAGACCCCGCCCGGCTGGACGCAGCCCGGCCCGGGGCAGTCCTGGGAGTACAACCAGCCCCCGCCGCAGTGGGGTGCGCCGCCGAGCGGCCCGATCGGCCCCCCGCAGGAGCAGATCCCGCCGGAGCAGGTCCCTCCCCACTGGCAGCAGCCCTACGGCCAGCCGCCCGCCGCGGGCCAGCAGCCGCCACCCCCGCCGGGTTACGGCCAGCCCCCGGGATACGGCCAGCCCCCGGGATACGGGCAGCAGCCCCCGCCCTACGGCCAGCAGCCGCCGTACGGGCAGCCGCCGTACGGGCAGCAGCCGGGGTTCGGGCAGCCCGCGTACGGGCAGCCGGCGTACGGGCAGCCCCAGGTCCCGGGGATCCCGCCGGGCATCGAGGTCGGGTCGCTGGGCAAGCGGCTGCTCGCGCGGATCCTGGACTCACTGGTGCTCTCGCCGGTGTGGATCATCGTCGCGATCGTCACCTGGAACACGAATCTGGGCGTGCAGCTGCTCGGGACCGTCGTCCAGACCGCGATCTTCTTCGGCTACGACGCGTACTTCATCTCGGCCCGCGGCGCCACGATCGGCAAGCAGGCGCTCGGCCTGAAGGTCGTGCAGTTGGAGAACGGCGCGATTCCCGACCAGACGGCCGCCGGCAAACGGGCCGCGCTCTACAACTTCTCGTGGATCGCCTGCTACATCGGCTCGATCGTCGTCGCGTTGTCGCCGCTGTTCGACAGCAGCGGCCGCAAGCAGGGTCTGCACGACAAGTTCGGCGGCACCGTCGTCATCAAGGCCTGACCGTGGCCACGGCCCCGCCGCTGCGCGCCTCCGCGAGAACGACCGCCGCGCCGACCGCCCCCCTGGGGGTCGGCGCGGCGGTGGCGGCCGCGACGGCGGCGGTGGCCCTGGTCAGCCCGGAGGAGCCGGGGACCTACCCGCCCTGCCCGTTCCACACGGTGACGGGTTGGTGGTGCCCGGGCTGCGGCGGTCTGCGCGCGGTCCACGCCCTCGCCCACGGCGACCTGAGCACCGCGGTCGCCCGGAACGTTCTCGTCGTGCTCGCCGTCCCGCTCCTGGTCCTCGCCTGGGCGGCGTGGCTACGCCGCGCCGTCACCGGGCGGGCCGTGGTCAGGCTGCCCGTCGCCGCGGGCTGGACGCTCGCGGCCACCGTCGCCGTCTTCTGGGTCGCGCGGAACGTCCCCGCGGGGTCCTGGCTCGCCCCGTAGCAGTTCCGGCCGTATCACTTCCGTAAGGCGCGGAGGGGCTGCGCCGGAGCCCGCCGACGCGTTCACTGCCGGCATGAAGCGTCTGCTGCGTCACCGGGGAGTCCAGGCCGGGCTCGCGCTGTTCTCCGTCCTCGTCGCCGTCGCCCTCGCGGCGTTCGAGCCGTGGAAGCTGTGGATCGACAAGACCGTCGTCGAGGCGTTCCCGGTCGCGCCGGTGGCGGTCGCCGAGGCCCCGGTCGCGCTCCCGACGGCGGCGCCCACCCCGAAGCCCGGCCCGGCCTGGGTGGAGCTCTACCGCGGGGAGCTTCTCTCCCACGAGCACTCGACGACCGGGACGGTCCGGGTGATCCGCCTGGCCGACGGTTCGCGGGTCCTGCGCCTGGAGAACCTCGACACCAGCAACGGGCCCGACCTCAAGGTCGTGCTCTCCGACGCCCCGGTGATCGAGGGCCGCGGCGGCTGGCACGTCTTCGACGACAACGCCCACCGGAAGATCGGGAATCTCAAGGGCAACAAGGGCTCGCAGAACTACCGAATCCCGGCCGACGTCGACCTCGTGCAGTTACGCAGCGTGTCCATCTGGTGCGACCGCTTCAACGTCTCGTTCGGGGCCGCGGCCCTGATGAGCACGACTTAGTAGACCGCGACGGCCCCGCTCAGTCGTAGCCCAGCTCGTGCAGGCGGGCGTCGTCGATGCCGAAATGGTGCGCGATCTCGTGCACCACGGTGATCTCGACCTCGGCCACGACGTCGTCCCGGTGCTCGCAGATCGCGAGCGTCGGGTTGCGGTAGATCGTGATCCGGTCGGGTAGGACGCCGGAGTACCAGCCGTCACGTTCGGTGAGCGGCACGCCGTCGTAGATCCCCAGCAGCTGAGGGTCGTCCGGGGGCGGGTCGTCCTCGACGAAGACGGCGACGTTCGTCATCAGCCCGGTGAGCTCGGGCGGGATGGAATCGAGCGCCTCAGCGACGAGCGCCTCGAAGTCCTCGCGAGGGATGTTCAGCACTTGGTCATTGTCCGCCTGCCGCGACCTGAATTCGCCTACCGTCGAAGATCGAGCCGGTGGGGGATCGGCTCCGTCCACCGGACGCCGCACGCCGGGTCCCGAGGAGCGCGCGCCGTGCTCGACCGCCTACGCAAGCCCAGCACCGTGTGGGTGCTGCGCCGTGGGCTGCGCCGGCTCGTCCCGCGGTGGGTCCCGGCCCGGCGCATCGCCGGCGTGGCGGGGTTCGTCCTGGTCGCCGTCGTCGGGGCGTGGCTCGGGCTGATGGTCGGCGGGCGCGACAGCACGCCGATCGGCCCGGTGAACACCCACATGACCGCGCACTTCTCGTGGTCCGGGGACACCGAGATCCGCGTCGGCCCGCTCGGGACGCTCACCCTCGACACCCACGAGGGCCCGATCGGGGTCACGGTCACCGTCGACGCGCTCAACGTCACCGACGCGCGGACGATCTTCGAGGACCCGGAGGCACTCGAGGGCCTGGAGCAGTGGGTCTCGGCCGACGCCAAGGACGCGATCATCCGGCTGGTGATCCGCTCGGCGGTGTCCGCACTGCTCGGGGCGCTCGTGCTGTCGGTGCTCGTCTACCGCCGCAAGGCGAGGCGGGTGGCGTTCGTGTGCGGGACGGCGGTCGCAATGGTCGGCGCGACGATCGGCACCGCCGCGTGGACCTGGAACCCGCGCTCGGTCTCCCAGCCCCAGTATTCCGGGTTGCTGGTCTCGGCCCCGTCCGTCGTCGGCAACGCGCAGGACATCGTCGCCGGCTTCAGCGACTACAGCCGGAGCCTGGCGAAGCTCGTCGGCAACGTCTCCAAGCTCTACGACGTCACCTCGACGCTGCCGGCGTACGAGCCGGACCCGACGACGATCCGCGTCCTGCACGTCTCGGACATCCACCTGAACCCGGCGTCGTGGGAGGTGATCAGTTCGATCACCCAGCAGTTCGACGTGGCACTGATCGTCGACTCCGGCGACATCTCCGACCATGGCTCGAAGGCCGAGCGGCGGTTCGTCGACGCGATCTCCGACCTGCCCGTCCCGTACGTCTACGTCCGCGGCAACCACGACTCGAAGGCCATCGCCGACGCGGTGGCGGCGCAGCCGAACGCGCTCGTGCTCGACGACGGCGTCACCAAGGAGGTCGCGGGGCTGCGGATCACCGGCGACGCGGACCCCCGCTTCACCCCCGACCGTTCCGTCGAGCGCGCTTCGAACGAGGAGGTCGCGGCACTCGGCAACGCCGTCGCGGCCGGGGTGAGGCTCGCGGGCACGCACCCGGACATCGCGGTCGTCCACGACCCGACGCAGGGCACCGGTTTCGACGGGGTCGTCCCGTTGGTCCTCGCCGGGCACACCCACCAGCGGTCGACGAAGCTGCTGCCCGAGGGCACGCGCATGTTCGTCCAGGGCAGCACCGGCGGCGCCGGCCTGCGCGCCCTGGAGGGCGAGACCCCCGAGCCGATCGAGTGCTCGATCCTCTACTTCGACGCGACGACCAAGCGCCTGCAGGCCTGGGACGACCTCACGATCGGCGGCCTCGGGCTGAGCTCGGCCCAGATCAACCGCACCCTCGCCCCGGAGGAGACCAAGCGCTTCGAGCAGTACTCGCGCAGCCAGCAGGCCGACCCGTGGGAGGGCCCGTGACCTGCGGCGTTCCCGGCGCTGGGGACGGCCGGGGCGGGGCTGTTTTGGCCGCGGCCGAGACCGTCCCCTATGCTGACGCGGTCCTCCACGGCACCCGTGGTCGAACGCCACAGGCCCTCATCGTCTAGAGGCCCAGGACACCGCCCTTTCAAGGCGGCAGCACGGGTTCGAATCCCGTTGGGGGCACGCAGTACCGCCAGGAACCACCGCAAGGAAGAACACAAGAAACACCTGCACGACCGCACGACCTTGTGTGCCACACTTAGGCGCGCAGACCAGGTCCCGTGGAGCAGTTTGGAGTGCTCGTCACCCTGTCAAGGTGAAGGCCGCGGGTTCAAATCCCGTCGGGACCGCACAGTACGACCGCAGCAGACACAAGGCCGACCCTTCCGGGTCGGCCTTCGTCGTTCCCGGGTTTCGCGTCAGCGCAGGAACTGGTCCAGGGCGTCGCTGATCAGCTGGGCGGGCGAGGTGCCGCGCTCCTTCGCGGCCTCGCGGACGCGGACCTCAAGGGCCGTGCTCAGCAGGCGCGGTTCGCTGTCGGTCGACGGCGGCGCGGGCGGGTCGTTGTCGCGGACCCGCGCGAAGACCGCGGTCGCGATGACGACCACCGTCCCGAGCACGTCGAGGATCCCGAGCACGCCCAGGACGCGGGCGTAGCCGCCGCCGGGGTCGGACCCGATCTCCAGGATCGGGCCCAGGATCAGCAGCGCGACGCACGCGGCCACGAACAGCGTGGAGCCCAGCAGCGGACCGATCCCCTCCCGCCCCGCGAGCGCGAGCAGCAGGGACGCCTGCGCGAAGGTGGCGGCGAGCGTCAGCGTCACGAAGAACGCGCGCAGCAGCGGCTCGGAGTCGTCGGCGCCCCAGGTCAGGATCAGCGCGAGGACGGAAGCGACGAGCGAGGTCGCCCCGCCGGCGATCCCGACCCAGCGGTACCGGGCGGAGTCGGCGAGCGAGAGGTAGCAGAGCGCGGCGACCGACTGGACGCCGACGATCAGCGTCGTCAGCAGGATGCGGGCCTCGGTCGAGCCGAAGTCGCCGCCGCCGAGCAGGGCGACGATGCCCAGCAGCGCGGCCAGGGAGAACGAGCCGATGATCGTGTTGACGACGACCCGTCGCATGTCTCGCATCGGCAGATGATGGCACCGCGGCGGGCCGCTGCCGAGAGCTCAGGACCGGCGTGCCGTCGCCGGGTGGGCGCGGACGTGCTCGTCGAGCCAGACCAGGCAGCCGACCAGAGCGAGCCCGCCGCCGACCAAGCAGACGGCGTCCCAGCCGCCCGCGCTCCAGGCGACGCCGGCGAACGCCGACGCGACGGCCCCGGCCGCGAAGTTGCCCGTCATGTACAGCGTGGTCAGTCGGCTGCGGGCCTCGGGCCGGAGCGCGTAGAGGATCGACTGGTTGGTGATGTGTTGGCCCTGCATGCCGAGGTCGACGAGGACCAGCCCGGCGACGAGCGCGGCGATCGACTCCCCGCCGGCCCAGAGCAGCGCCCACCCGAGGGCGACGCAGAGCAGGAAGCTGCCGGTCGACCGGTGGGCCCAGCCGCGGTCGGCGAGCCGTCCGGCGCCGAGTGCGGCGACCGCGCCGAAGAGCCCGGCGAGGCCGAGCAGGCCGGTCTCCGCCTCGCCCTTGCCGTAGTCCTCGGCCATGAGGAACGCGAGCGAGGTCCACACGACGGTGAATCCGGCCATGCCGAGCGCGCCGTAGACCATGCGGCGTCGCACCACCGGCTCGTCGCGGACCAGCGGCCACAGCGAGCGGACCAGGCCCCGGTAGGTCAGCGCGGGGTCGGCAACGGGCAGACGCGGGAGCATCCGGTGCAGGACGATCCCGAGCAGCGCGCAGAGTCCCGCGGCGGCGACGTAGACGGTCCGCCACCCCGCAACGGCGGCGAGCAGTCCGGAGATCGTGCGGGCGGCGAGGATGCCGATCAGCAGGCCGCTCATCACGGTGCCGACGACCGTTCCGCGCTCGTGGTCCGCCGCCAGCGCCCCGGCGAGTGGGACGAGAACCTGCGCCACGACCGCCGTGACCCCGACCCCGAGGACCGCGAGCAGCAGCACCGGCAGGTTCGGCGCCGCCGCGGCCCCGAGCAGCGCGAGCGTGCACAGCGCCATCAGCGGCGCCACCAGCCGGTGCCGGGCGATCAGGTCCCCGAGCGGGACGATCGTCACCAGCCCGAGCGCGTACCCGATCTGCGACGCCGTCACGAGCAGCCCCGCGGCCCCCGGCGAGACGTCCAGGTCGTCGGCGATCCGGTCAAGCAGCGGCTGCGCGTAGTACAGGTTCGCCACGCTCGCGCCGCACGCGACCGCGAAGAGGAGCACGAGCCGGCGATCCATCGTCGGGCTCGTGGTCACCGGCGAACGGTACGTCACCCGGCCCCCGGGACCGAGCGGTCGTCGGAGCGACCCGACGGGTCGGCTAAACTTCCTCAGTCCCACCCGGCCAGGTAGCTCAGTTGGTACGAGCGACCGCCTGAAAAGCGGTAGGTCGGCGGTTCGACCCCGCCCCTGGCCACCCCGTTCTTCCCGGCAACGTCAGCGAAACCGCGCGCTATAGCGCTCGATCTCGCTGACGTCCCGGCGAGACCACTTCCACGGACGCTACGGCGGGTTTCGTGGGGGTGCCGGGGCCGAGGCGGAGCGCGCCGAAGCCGGAGCGGGTGTCGGTCGGGTTCGGGTTCTCCCACGGGACGTCGGTGAGCTCGGCGGCGCCGCGGACGACGGTGGAGCCCCCGCCGCCGCCGGTGCGGGCGACGCCGTTGGTGGAGCCGTCGTCCTGGGGGTCGCCGGACTCCTCGGCGTCGGTCAGGCCACCACCGCCGCCGAAGTACCCGCCGCCGCCACCGCCGCCGTCGAGGGGGACGCCGCTGCCGCCGCTGCCCCCGGTCTCGCCGGTGAACGCGGGCTGCGCCGCACCGTCGGGGCCGACCGGGCACTCGGGGCACTCCGCGTCCGCGCGCCAACCGGGCTCGGTGGTGGAGGCGTCGATCGGGAGCGGGGAGGTCCGCCCGCGCTCGACCGCGGCGTAGCCGTAGTCGCCCTCGGCGGCACCGCCCCCGCCGCCGGCGACGGCGAGCCCCACGACCTGACCGGCGCGGACGACCTGCACGCCCGTCCAGCCTCCGCCGCCGGCCCCGTGGGCCCCGCCGGGCGCGCCGCCGTTGGCACCGCCCGCGGCAGTGCCGCCGACCTTGGTGCGGTCGGCGCCGGCGCCCCCGACGCGGATCGTCACGACGTCCCCGGCGCGCACCGCGAAGGTCGCGCCGAAGCCGGCGCCCTCACCGCCGGCGAAGTCAGGGCCGAAGCTCCCGCCGTCCGCGCCCTGCACGAAGATCTCGAGCGGGCCGGGGTTCGCAGGGACCGTGAACGAATGGGACTCACCGCCCCCGAGCAAGCACGTGAGGACCGCCGACTCGGTGGTGCATCCCGCGGACGCGGCGTGCCCGGCGGGGGCGAGGGCGACGAGAGCGGGCGCCGTCAGACTCATCGCCACGACGAGATGTGCCCGGCGCATCGCGACCTCCGATCGCGGCCCGAATCCCCGCGAACCGCGCTGATCGGACAGCGTAGGCACACTGTCCCCGCGCCGCCGGGCGCTGTCACCCGGTTGGCGGGTCGGCCGATCCGGGGGATTCGCACAGGGGGACGGCATAGCCTGAGGTCATGGACGACGTCTGGGACAACGTCGAGCAGTACTCCGAGCAGAGCGCGCAGGAGATCGTGGCCGCGGCGATCCAGCTCATCGAGACGATCCGCGCCTACACCGACGACGTCGTGAGCATGCACGGCGAGACCACCGAGCTTCCGGTCCTGACCGAGCGCAACCAGCAGCTCGCCGAAGCCGTCGCGGCCTTCAACGACCGCGCCTTTCTCCACACCGGCACCCGTCCGCTGCTGCTGGACGTGCTCGACGAGAATCCCGTCGACGCCTGACGTAGCGTCAGGAAACCCTGTGACGGCGCCGTCAGGAAGCCGGCTCGACCATCCGCTCCCGCAACGCGGCCAGCGACTCCGGCCGGAGACCACCGGCGACGAGGTAGCCCTCGGTGCTGCCGTGGGCGGTGCGCAGGTCGGCGAGGACGGTGTGCATCAGCTCCGGCGGGCAGCTCATGAGCTCCTCCATGCGGTCCTCCTTCGCACCGAGGGCGATGCCCTTGCGCATCGTCCGCTCGCGGAGCTCACCGACGTACGCCTCCTCGGACCGCGCGTAGTCCTCGGCCACCACGTCGTCCGGAACCCCGAGCGCCGAGAGCAGCAGACCGACGATCAGACCGGTGCGGTCCTTGCCGGCGCTGCAGTGCACGAGCGCGGGTAGCGCGTCCTCGCCCGCGAGCACCTCGATCGCGGCGACGACCTGGTCCGCGCAGCGCTCGAGGATCTGCGTGTACAGGTCGGCGAGCTCGTCGATCTCGCCGAGGCGAATGCGGCCGCCGTAGAGCGGATTGCGGTGCAGCGCGAGCCCGTCCGGGAGCACGGAGTCGGGCAGGCCGACCAGTTCCCTGTCCTCGCGCAGGTCGACGACCATGCGAATGCCGAGGTCGGCCAACAGCGGCCCGGACGCCGTGAGGTCGCCCAGGGCCCCACCGCGCAGCAGCAGCCCGCCGCGGATCGTGCCGCCGTCGACCGTCGGGTAACCCCCGACGTCCCGGAGGTTGTGCAGTCCTTCCACGGCCAGGAATCCGGTGTCTGCGCTCATGCCTCCAGCATGCGGGTCGCCGATGAACGCCGGGCGAACGCGTCCTGTGGCACCGGTCACTCCGACCCCACCCGTTGCCGTGGGGGTGACACCTCCACGGTGCCGACTGGGGCGTCAAGGAATGGGGACCGCCCACACCAGACGGGTCCCGCCGGGCTCGGGTGAGGTCACCTCGAACGTCCCGCCCCGGCCCTCGGCCCGTTTGCGGAGATTGGCCAGACCGCTGCGCCGGGTCGAGTCGCCGAGGCCGACGCCGTCGTCGGCGATCTCGACGGTGAGAGTGCGGGTCTCGATGACCGCACCGACCATCACCCGCACCTTGCCGGCCTGCGCGTGGCGCGCGACGTTGGTGAGCGCCTCGCGCAGGACCGCGACCAGGTCGTCGACGAGGTCGTCGGGCGGCATGACGTCGAGCGGTCCCGCGAACTGCACGACGGGCGGGGCGGGCAGCAGCGGCGTGACGTCGGAGAGGACGCCGAGGATCCGCTCGCGGGTCGTGCTCACGGCCGGGCTCAGGGGCGTCCGCAGGCCGTAGATCGCCGAGCGGATCTGGGTGATCGTCTCGTCGATGTCCTCGATGCACCGGCCGATGCGCTCGGCCCGGTCCTCGTCCAGGCCGGCCGCCATCGCCTGCAGCGTGAGACCGGCGGCGAACAGACGCTGGATGACGTGGTCGTGGAGGTCGCGGGCGATGCGGTCGCGGTCCTCGAGCAGCTCGAGGTGCTGGCCGAGCTCGCGGGCGTCGGCGAGCTCGAGCGCGACGGCCGCCTGCTGCGCGAACGCTTTCGCGAGCTCGACCTCGACGTCGGTGAACGGCGGGCGCCCCGGGTTCCGGCCGACCGCGAGCACACCACGGGAGCCGCGCTCCCCGAGCAGCGGAATCACCATGCTCGGCCCGAGCCCGCCGTCCGGGGCGAAGTGCACCTCGCTCGCGGCGGCGGCGGTCGCCTCGCTCTCGGTCAGGACGCGGGGCGCCCCGGTCCGGGCGACCTCGCCGCTGATCGTGTCCGCCAACGGCACGAAGGTGCCGGGCAGGTCCTGTACGTCGGCGCCGACCGCGACGGCAACCCGCAGGTGGTCGGGGTCCCGCGTCGGCAGCAGGGCGAGGACGCGGTCGGCGCGGGCGATCGCGGCGGCCTCGGCCGCGATGTGCTGC
This sequence comes from Sporichthya polymorpha DSM 43042, assembly GCF_000384115.1. Classification (NCBI taxonomy): domain Bacteria; kingdom Bacillati; phylum Actinomycetota; class Actinomycetes; order Sporichthyales; family Sporichthyaceae; genus Sporichthya; species Sporichthya polymorpha. The sequence goes on along the minus strand of NZ_KB913029.1, from coordinate 2,049,014 downwards.
AGCGAATCCTCACTGACGTCGGAGAGCAGGTCCCGAGCGATGCGGATCGACGCTTCCAGTTGCTGCTCCAGACGTGCGTGCTCGGTGAGGTCGACGATCTGGCAGACGAAGTGCACCGGGCGGCCCTCCCCGTCCCGGACCAGCGCGACCGAGAGCCGGGCATCGATCACCTCACCGCCCGGGCGGAGGTACCGCTTCTCGATCTCGTAGCCGGCCCGGAGGCCGTCCATCGTTTCCTGAATGAGCGTCAGATCATGGTCGAGGTCGTCCGGGTGCGTGGACTCCTGGAACGTCAGGGCGAGCAACTCGTCCTCGCTGCGACCGGCCAGCCGGCAGAGCGCCTCGTTGACCCGGAGGAACTGCCCCTCCAGACCGATCAGGCACATGCCGATCGGTGCCTTGTCGAACGCGGTGGAGAACATCGCGACGGCCTGTCGCTCCGAGGCTTCGCGCATCTTACGTTCCGTCAGATCATCGACGTAAGCGACGCGGTAGAGGAGCCGCCCGTCCTCCGCGCGCGCCGCGACGACCTCGGTCTCGACGGGGAACACCGACCCGTCGAGCCGCATGTGTTCGGTCTCGTAACGTAGGTACCCCTCGCGGTTGACGAAGTCGGCGAGCTCGGAGATCCGGCCTCGGGCGGCGGGACTGAAGACCTCGGCCAGCGGCCTCCCCGCGAAGTCCTCGGGGCGGCCGCCGTGGTCCGCCGCGAAGGCGGCATTGACCCGCGCGATGACGTTGGTGTGGGGATCGGTGAACATGATCCCGCGCTTGGTCACCTCGAAGCTGAGCTGCCACTGGCGACGCAGCTCCTCGTCCTTCGCGCGCCCGGCCTGGACGCTGCGGAGCTCGGAGACCTCGCGGGCCACGACCGAGCCGCCGACGATCTGTCCGTCGAGCTCGACCGGCCCGATCGTCACCTCGTAGACCGCGATGTCGTCCTGGGCGATCCGGTCAACCGTGAACCGCTCGCCCTGCAACGACCGGCGGATCCGGCCCGCCAGCGGATCCCACACCGCGGGCGCCAGGGCCTCGGCCAACGACCGGCCGATCATCGCGACCGGGTCGTACCCGTGGCGGGCGAGGGCGCCGCCGTAGGTGTCGAGCACCCGGAGCTCGCGGTCGTAGACGAGCACGGCGAGACCGTCGAGCGCGTCCCTCGACGCGCGCAGGGCGCGCTGGCGCAGCTCGCCGTCGTCGCTCATGGGCTCAGTGTGGCGGGCGCCGGGCACGAGGGGCGTCAGTACCGGACCGGCAGGCGCTTGATGCCGTGAATGAAGTTGCCGCGGAGGAACACGGGTTCCCCGATCACCTCGAGGTTCGGCAGCCGGTGGAGCACCTGGGAAAAGATCGCGCGCAGCTGCACGCGGGCCAGGCTCGCGCCGAGACAGAAGTGCGGGCCACCACCCCCGAAGGCGACGTGCGGGTTGGGGTCGCGCGTGAGGTCGAAGCGGTAGGGGTCGGGGAAGACCGACTCGTCGCGGTTCGCCGAGTGGTAGAAGAGCACCGCCTTCTCCCCCGCCGCGATGTGCTGTCCGCGGATCTCGGTGTCCTTGCGCGCCGTCCGCTTGAACGTCAGGACGGGCGTGGCCCACCGAAGGAGCTCGTCGATCGCCCGGTCGATGCGCCCCTCGAAGTCCGCCATCAGGTACTCGCGCTGGTCCGGGTGGCGGTGCAGGGCGAGGAGCCCGTGCGTGGTCGTCTGGCGAGTGGTGTCGTTGCCCGCGACCGAGAGGAGGACGAAGAACGCGGCGATCTCCTCGGGCGTCAGCTTCTGCCCGTCGACCTCGGCCTGGACGAGGGCGGTGATCAGGTCGTCGCGCGGGTCCTCGGCGCGTTCCTCGGCCATCCGGTACGCGCCGCCGTGCAGCGTCATCAGCGAGTCGAACAGCAGCTGGAGGCCGTCACGGCCGGCGAGGTACTCCTCGTCGTTCCAGCCGACCATCGCGTTCGCGGCGTCGGTGAAGGTCTGCCGGTCCTCGGGCGGGACGCCGATCATCTCCGAGATCGTCCACATCGGCAGCCGCGCGGAGACGGCGGAGACGAAGTTGACCTCGCCCGACGAGCCGAGGTCGTCGACGATCGCGGCGGCCTGCGCCGCGATCTGATCCTCGATCAGCCTCACCCGCCGGGGCGTGAAGACCGAGGAAATGATCTTGCGCAGCCGGCCGTGGCGTGGGTCGTCCATCGAGAGGATCGAGTGCGCCATCTCGATGATGTCCTCGGGGACGTTCTCCATCATCACGCCGCCGAACTCCATGCCCGAGCCCCACGTCTCGGCGTCCCGGCTGACGGCGGTGACGTCGGCGTGGGTGACCAGGGCCCAGAAGCCGGGGTCGTCCTCGTCCGGGATCAGCTCGGTCTCGACCGGGCGGTGCCAGGACAGCGGACGCTCGCGCCGCAGTTCGTCGAAGGCCGGCTCGCGCTCGGACGGGCTCTTCGCCCAGAACGCGAGGCTGGAGATGTCGAGCGGGTCGTGCGGGCGCAGCGTCGTGGTCACCGGGTCTCCCGCCGGGAATCGGGAACGATGGCGTGTCAGAATCCAGAACGCTGTTCTACAACGTCCGGTGGGGTGTGAGCAAGCCCACGCTATGCCGTGCGGCGGCGCCGGGCGAGGAGCTTGTGGCGCACGTACTCGATCCCGAGCGCCAGGACCACCGACGCCACGATCCCGACCGTGACCGCCAGCAGGTAGTTGTCGTGGATCAGGTTTCCGGCGAAGAACCCGAGCAGGCTGGCCTGCAGCGCCCACAGCACCCCGCCCGCGCAGACGTACGGGGTGAACTTGCGCAGCGGGAAGTGCAGGATCCCGCACAGCGCCGTGCTGATCGTCCGGCCGCCGGGGACGAACCGGAGCACGATCAGCGCCGGCCCGCCGCGTTTGTCCAGCTGGGCCTGGGCGTTGTCCCGCAGTTTGGCGATGCGCGGCCTCCGGCACATCCGGTCGACGAACGGCCGCCCGACCGTGCGCCCGATGAAGTAGGAGATGTGGTCGCCGGTGATCGCCCCGACCAGGGCGACGGCCATGACGCCGGTCAGCGGCAACTCGTCCTGCGCCGCGAGCACGCCGCCGGAGATCACCAGCGTCTCGCTCGGGACCACCGGGAAGAAGCCGTCGACGATGCAGACGGCCAGGATGACGAGCAGCCCCCACGGCGAACCCAGCGCCGACTCGAGCCGGGAGACGACGTCGTCGAGGCTGTCCATCGCGTGCAGTCTTGCCCATCGCGGCCGCATTCGCGCGCTCGGCGCCTGTCGACGAAGCAGTCGCCGAGGTCTCAATTGGTGCACGGGCGCGGACCGGACCCGAACCCCTGTGGAGAATGGGGGCTTCGTCCGCGAGCAGGAGTTCGGTGTTGAAGCAGCTGAGCAGGCCGCAGTTGATCACCGCGGGAGTGGTCGCAGCGGTCGTCCTGGGGGCGGGGGTCACCCTCGCCGTCTCGGGCGGCGGCGGCAACGGATCGGACAATTCGGGCAACAAGCCCGGCCTGGAGGAGGCCGCCGCGGTGGCGGAGGCCCTCGGCAAGCTGGCGGACGACCCGACGAGCCTCGTCGCCTCGGACGTCCGCTCCGCGGTCGGGGGGCGGGCGCGCGAGGCGGTCCCGGCCGGGTCCACGGTCTCGGCCAACCCCGCGAGCTGGCAGCCGGACGGTCTCGGTGGCGGCACGATGACGGTCACCGTCACCAGCCCCGGCCAACCGGCGGTCACGTACTCGGCGGTCATGGTCAAGGAGGAGGCCGGCTGGAAGGTCGTCGGCACCGTGCCGATGAACCCGGCCAACGCCGGCTCCACCCCGGCTGACCCCGGCCAGGCACCGGCCGCGAACCCGCCGGGGGTTGCCCAGGTCCCGCCGGGCGGCGCGACGATCCCGTCCTCCGGCGCCGGCGTCATCCCGCCGGGCGCCCCCGCGCAGTCCGGGACCCCGCAGGGGACCCAGCCGCAGGGGACCCAGCCCGCACCCGCCCAGCAGCAGCCCGCCGCACCCGGAGGCGGACAGTGACGCTCTTCCGCAGGAACACCTCCTCCCGCCGGTGGCGCCGCCCCCTCGGGGTCGCGGTCGCCGCGACGCTGGCGATGCCGCTGGTCACGATCGCCGCCCCGGAGACCGCGACGGCCGCGCCGCCGCGGCAGGTCCCGTGCGGCCAGGTCGAGCTGGCGCCGGTGCTCAAGACCGACGTCACCGACACGGGCCAGCAGATCCAGCAGAAGGCGGACCGGCGCGGGGTCTACGTGCCGATCATCATGGTCCCGGACTACCACGGCCGCGCGAAGCACGACGACTCGCGCACCGGCGACTTCTCCCGCCCGATCGACATGGGCGCCGGTGGCCCGGCCCCGGCCGCGCCGCGCGCGTCACTGATCGGGCAGCTGCAGCAGATCCCCGGCGCGGCGGTCTACACGTTCGACTACCGCACCAGCGCCGGGAACTGGGTCGACGACCCGGGCATCGGCCCCGCGCTCGGCGACGCGATCGACTGCGTCACCAGCGCGCTCGGGCAGAAGGCCATCCTGATCACGCACGGCGTCGGCGGTCTCGCCGCACGCTGGGCGGTCGGCGGGCAGGTCGAGGGCCGCGACCGCGGGTCGCAGGTCACGACCGTCATCGGCTACGGGTCCCCGCAGACCGGCTCGCAGCTCGCCGAACTGCTGAACACCGGCGTCGGCTCCACCGCGTCCGAGCCGCGCACCGTCCTGCGGCTGCTGGTCAGTGCGTGCCGTGCGCTCAAGCCGGCCGTGTTCACCGAGCAGGCCCCGTGCGGCTTCCTGCCCGTCCAGGCCGGTGCGTTCGCCCGCGCCGGCGGCGACGCGTTCCGCGGTCAGTCGCCCCAGCACCTCGCGCTGCGGCCGTACCCGAACACCGTCCGGGTCCACGCGTTCGCCGGCGACGTCGTCGTCAATGCGACGAACCTCGGGTGGTTCGGGCTCAAGCCGTTCCGCGCCAACGACATTCCGCTCGGCGACCTGGTCTCCTCGACGGCGTCGACGACGATCCAGGCCCTGTCGCAGCTGCGCGCGTCGTGCCGCTTCACGCTCGACGCGTTCGGGACGCCGGCCCAGAGCGCGGGCATCCGGCTCGCGGAGATCGGGGCCCAGGGCGCCGCGTGGCCGTTCCCGTCGACGATTCGGCCGTGCTTCGCGCCGAGCCTGCCGCGCGTCTCGCAGTTCGCCGACCGCATCCGCGAGCTGCTCACCAACGAGATCCGCAACCGGCAGCCGCTGGACCTGCGTGAGCTCGAGTCGCTCGCCGTCCCGTCGGTCTGCGGACACCCGGCCGGGACGCTCGTCGGCGGCCGCCTGCCGGGCATCGCGCCGGGCAACGGCGAGGTCGCGCTGGCCTCGACGCTGGACCCGAACCGCTTCAACGACTTCACCTCGTTCGGTGACCTCACCGGCGACGGCGTCGCCGACACCGTCGCGGTCCTGAAGTGCTCGACCGCCGCCGGCCCGGGCGCGGACGTCGTCGTCGCCTACGACAGCGGTGCGCGCCTGCTCGGCTCGATCAACCTCGCCGACGTGACCGGGCGTCCGGTCAACGAGATCTACAACGTCCAGGTCAGCCGCGGCCAGGCGATCATGCGCTGGCGGACGACCGAGGAGCCGACGACGATCGAGACCGTCGTCGACGCCGAGGCCAGCTTCACCTTCGACCCGAACACGGGCCTGCGCGCCGGCGCGCTGAAGAGCTTCAACGTGACCGGCCCGGTCGGGAAGCTGCTCGAGAAGATCCGGGCCGGCCGCTCCGGCGCCGAGGTCCGCAAGCTCGCGCCGCCGGAGATCATCACCGCGATGATCACGGCCCACCGGCAGACCCCGTTCGGCGAGGCCACCTGCTACGGCCCGTCCGCCGCGCCGAACTCCAACTGGCCCGAGCAGGCCCTCGACGACTACGACGACTGGCCGCCCCAGGACGGCCTCGCCCACGGCGACCGGTTCTGCCTCATCGCCCTGCCCGACGGGCACTACGCCCTGCTCGGCATGGTCCACACCGGGTTCAGCACCTGGCGCGCGGTGGAGTTCCGCCTCCCCGAGCGCAGCAGCACCCCCGGCGGCGGTGGCCTGTTCCCCGGCGACGACGACGATGACGACGACGGCCCCGGCGGCATCGGCCCGCTCTTCTAGGCCCCGCGTTTCCGCCCTGACGATGTCAAGAAAGTGTGATGTCAAGAAAGGGTGACACCCCTTACTGCGCAGTAAGGGGTGTCACCCTTTTTTGACGGAGGCGGCCGTACCGGAGTCAGACCTGGTCGATGCTCAGCTGCCAGGTGCCGCCGGCGCGGGGCGGGGCGGTGAGGAGGCCGGGGAAGCCGACGGCGGCGCAGGCCTCGGCGAGGGCGGCCGGGGTTCGGGGGTCGGCGTCGGAGCAGAGCAGCGCGCGGGCGAGCCGGCCCTTCGTCGCCTTGTTGTGGTGGCTGACGACCTTGCCCTGGTGCGTGACCTGGACGGTGACCGTCCGCTCCGCGACGGGGCCGGACGGACGCCAGGCCGCGGCGTAGGCCCCGGAGCGCAGGTCGAGCAGGACCTTGCGGCCGACCCAGCCCGGCAGGACCTCGCCGAGCGGGCCGCGCCAGGTCCCGGCGACCGTGCCGAGCGCCGGCAGCGTCGCGCCGCCGGAGAGCCGGTAGGGCGGGACGCGGTCGTTCGGGCGCAGGACGCCCCACAGCCCGCTGGAGATCAGGACGTTCCGGTTGGCCCGGCGCTTGGCGTCGGACGGGAGGTCCAACAGGCCGAGGTGGTCGAACAGGACTCCGCTGTAGAGCTGAGCCGCGGTCAGCGTGGGGGCCGTCTCCAGCCGGAGGTTGCGGACCAGGTCAGCGGCCTGACCAGCCGTCAGATCCAAGACCTCGCGGGCCTTCTCGGCGTCCCCGGCGCACAGGTCGGCCAGCGCGGACATCACGGTGCGACGCGTCTCGGTGAGCGCGTCCGCGAACACCAGCGTCGACAGGTCGAGCGGCTTCCCCCGGCGCGCTTCGGTCTTGCCCTCCGAGGGCGGGAGCAGGATGAGCACCGAGGGAGGCTATCCCGAAGCCGGCGGCACCGAACGCCAGACCTCGACCAGTCCGCGCTCGGTCGTGCCCACCTTCTCGAAGCGCCGCTCCAGCACCAGACGCGTCTCCTCCAGGACGTGCGCGGCCGGGCCGACCGCCTCCGGTGCACCCACGACGAGGACGTAGAAGGGTCCGGAGGGCGAGACCGCCGGCAGCTGCGCGAGCGCGATCTGGGGCGGCACCTGACCGAGCCCGGTGAACTCCGGGTCGAGGACGGTGCGCGGGTTCGCGCCGGCCCGGAACCGGGCGGGGAAGTAGTCCAGGACCGCCTCGTAGTGCCCGACGTCGACGGCGTGCCGACGGGCCGCGAGCTCGCTACCCAGGTGCCGGGTCGGGTCCCACGCACGGTTGCGGCCGGCGTCGGGGCCGTAATTCGCGAACCGGAGCGCGACCAGCGTCGAGCCGGGCTCGACGAACTGCGCGGCGGCGAGGTACTCGTCGGCGAGGTCGGCGTAGTCGGCGAGCTTGGGCAGACGGACCAGGGCGAGGGCGGCGGTCGCGACGACGAGCGCGGCCGCGGCGGCGAGCGCGACCCGGGGCTCCGGGGGCCGGGCGGCCAGCCAGAGGAGCGCGAACAGCACCGGGAACACCGCGAGCCGCTCGTCGATCAGGCCGAAGTCGAGGCCGAAGCTCGTCGGGGTGACGAGGACCAGCAACGCCGCGGCAACGGCCGCCAGCCCCGCCGCCGCGCTCGCGGCGCGGGCGCCGGCGGCGGGGACCGCCCGCCGGGCCACGAACGCCAGCGCCAGCAGCACGAGGGCCACCGCCGCGGCGACGACGTCCTCCCACCGGGAGTACGTCGTGACCGTGGTGTGCAGCGAGACCAGTCCGGCCGCCCGGCCGAGCGGGTTGGTCCAGGTCGGGCCGTCGCCGGAGTCGGTGTGCAGCAGGTACGCCAGGCTCAGCCCCGCACCCGGGAGGACCGTCGCGACCGGTGCCCACCACGCGCGGCGCTCCCGCGGGCCGGTCACCACCGTCGCCGCGAGGAACAGCACCGCCGCGGCGAACGGGACCAGGTGCGTCAGCCAGGTCAGGGTCAGCAGCGCGGCGAGGGCGAGGGTGGGGCCGGCACGCCAGTCCGGGGCGGCACGGAGGGTCAGCCCGATGCACACCAGCGCGAGCGCGATCCCGAGGCAGTAGTTCCAGAACCCGTAGAAGTACAGGTAGCCGAACGACAGCGGCAGGGCGGCGATCGCGAGCCACGTCGACTCCGGCCGGACCGCCCGGAGGGCGTACCGCAGCGCCAGCGGGGTCCCGAGCGCGGCGAGCAGCAGCATCACCGTCGCGGCGAAGCGCAACCCTCCGAGGTCGACCAGCGCCGCGAGCAAGCGCGTCCCGGCGAGGTTCGGCGTCGGGAACCAGTCGAGTTCGTAGTAGCCGGCGTAGATCGGCTCGTCGTGGTCGGCGATCGCGCGGGCCCCGAGCAGGTGCGCCGGACCGTCGACGGAGTGCGGCGGCGACGCGACGATCCAGAGCGTGGCGAGGACGATCGGCGCCCAGAACAGGGCGGCCAGGATCGCGGGTTCGCGTCCGGCCGTCGACCTCATCGCCGCGACTCTAGGGCCCGGCCGGCCGGGCCGGTCGCGTCAGGCGGAGATGGGGCACGTGGCCGTGATGACCTCGTCGCCGGCCGGGGACGGCGCGGGGACGGCGGGGGCAATCGTCGGGAGAACCTCGCCGCGACGGTGGGTGCCGGTGCCGGCGAAGGTCTCGGCGGCGACGCCGTTGCGGACCAGCAGGCGGGACAGGCGGAGCCCGCCGCGGGCGGAGCCGTCACCGGGAGCCTTGCGCTGGACCACCCAGATACGGCGGTCGGCCAGGTGCGCGGCGTTGCGCTCGAGGAACCGGGACATCTCGCGCTGTGCGGCCCGGGACTGGCTCGACCACCCCAGGTACACCGCGACGTACGGCTCGATGGACGCGACGTACGTGATCGGCTTGACGTCGACCTCGAGACCGCCGACCTCGGCGATCTCGCCCGCGACGTCGGCAGCGTGCCGAGCCGTGAAGCCCGCGCTCGCGGCGTAGGCGACAAGCACCCGAGCCGACATGTGTCCCCTCCGGATGGGTTCAGCCCCACTGCCGCCGATGGTAGGTGCGGCGGCGAGCGAAGCAGCGAATCTATCGGTGGCGGCACGGAAACTCGAGAGGCTTCGGAGGGGAAGATCCCGCCCGAATCCGGACGAATTCCGTGATCCCGCATCAGGAACGCACAGCAGGAACGTCCGGAACTTCGGCACCGCGAGCGGCCGCCTTGACCCCCGGTCCGCACCCGGCTCCCGGACGGCGCAAATCTCCGCGCGGCCGCGGTAGGCGCAGCCCTACACTCGGTAGGTGGAGATCATTCAGTCCAGCAAGCTCGCGAATGTCGCGTACGACGTGCGTGGCCCGGTGCTCGAAGAGGCGATGCGCCTCGAGCAGACCGGCCACCGAATCCTCAAGCTGAACATCGGCAACCCGGCCCCGTTCGGCTTCGAGGCCCCTGACGACATCCTCCAGGCGATCGTGCGGAACCTCCCCGCCGCCGCCGGGTACAGCGACTCGAAGGGCATCTTCTCCGCACGCACCGCCGTCGCCCAGTACTACGCGAATCAGGGCATTGCGGACATCGACGTCGACCAGATCTATCTGGGCAACGGTGTCTCCGAGCTGATCGCGATGTGCCTGCAGGCGCTGCTGAACACCGGCGACGAGGTGCTGATCCCGGCGCCGGACTACCCGCTGTGGACGGCGATCACGTCCCTGTGCGGCGGCCGCCCGGTGCACTACCTCTGCGACGAGGGCGCCGACTGGATGCCCGACCTCGCCGACGTCGAGGCCAAGATCACCGCCAAGACCAAGGCGCTCGTGATCATCAACCCGAACAACCCCACCGGCGCGGTGTACTCGCGCGACCTGCTCGAGGACCTGCTCGCGATCGCGCGCCGGCACAACCTCATCGTGTTCGCCGACGAGATCTACGACCGGATCCTCTACGACGACGCGGTCCACGTCCCCGCGGCACTGCTCGCCGACGACGTCCTCACGATCACCTTCGGCGGCCTGAGCAAGGTCTACCGGATGGCCGGCTTCCGCTCCGGCTGGGCCCTCGTCACCGGTCCGCGCCAGCACGCGCGCAGCTACCTCGAAGGCCTGCAGGTCCTCGCGAACATGCGCCTGTGCGCGAACGTCCCGTCGCAGTGGGCGATCCAGACCGCGCTGTCCGCGGCTCACGGCGTCGACGACCTCGTCCTGCCCGGCGGCCGGCTGATCGAGCAGCGCGACGTCTGCTACGAGATGCTCAACGACATCCCCGGCGTCTCCTGCGTGAAGCCGAAGGGCGCGCTGTACTGCTTCCCGCGCCTGGACCCGAAGGTCCACCCGATCGTCGACGACGAGCGCCTCTGCCTCGACCTGCTCCGCAGCGAGCGGATCCTGCTCGTCCAGGGCCGCGGCTTCAACTGGCCCCGTCCGGACCACCTCCGGATCGTCACGCTCCCCCATGTCGACGACCTCAAGGAAGCGATCACCCGCATCGGCCGCTTCCTGGAGACCTACAAGCAGTAGCGCCGGTTTCACGTCGAAAAAGGGTGACACCCCTTACTGCGCAGTAAGGGGTGTCACCCTTTCTTGACAAGGACCCGGAGCGACGGCCCGGGCGACTCAGGCGGAGCGGCGCTCGCGGACCAGTTCCCGGCGGGCGAGGTCGGAGACCGCCATCGCGAGCTCGGTGGCGAGGTCGAGGGCGCGGCCGGTGCTCGGCTTCTCGCGGAGGTACCAGCAGGCGAGCTGGACGATCGGGCCGGCCTTGTCCGGGTGGGCGAGGATCGCCTCGCCCACCGTCACCTCACGGGCGCTGCTGCCCGCGAGGGCGTACCACTGACCCTTGGTGAACCCGAACTCCGGGTCGCCGAGCGGCCCGACGAGCGTGACGTCGAACTGCGGCGCCGGCTCGGCCTCGACCCGGGACTCGACGCGGGGCTCCGGTCGGGGCTCGGGCCGCGACTCGACGCGGGGCTCCGGCCGCGACTCGGCGCGGAGGGCGTCCAGGGCCGCGGGCGACTCGGGGACCCCGCCCAGGGGCGGCCACGTGCCGGCGCGGGGCAGCGGGCCGGAGGGGTGCTCGCCGAGGTCCAGCTCGACGGGCTGGGTCTCGATGGCGAGCTGCGCCTCGCGGCGGGGATCCCGCGGGGGGACGACGATCTCCGGCGCCGGCACCGGGGCCGACTGGGCGACGCGGACCTCGAGGGCCGCGAGCTCGGTGAGGGAGTCGCGCAGGTTCGTCGACTCGGAGGCGAAGGACCAGTTCGGCAGGGAGGCGAGACCCAACGGATCGACCTCGTCACGCACCGTGCGCTCGAGCGGCGTCGCCTGCGGAACCGCAGTGGATGCGGGCCACGGGTCGACCAGCGGATCCCAATCCGCGGGAAGGTCGGCGTCGAACGACTCGGAACCTGCGTGGCGGGCCATGGACAGTACGCCTCCTCACCGGTAGCGGTGCCGGCTCGGGTCTCGAGCGAGCGGTCCGCCCCAGCGCTGGTGTCGTGGTGGGGATCGGGGTGGTCCTAAGCAGAGTCGGCCCGTGGGACATAGCCGTCAAGCCGGACAGCCCCGGCTTTCAAAGGGCTTGACCCTCGGGGGTCGGATTGGGCGAATAGCCCTGATTTTCCAGCAGATTCGGGCTCTCATGCCCGGACCGACACGGCTGCGCTCCGCAACGACTCGGTCGCGATCAGGCACCGGATCGGTCGAAGATCAGTAGCCGCAGACCTTGTCGAGCGACGCCGCCGCCGAGGTCGGGGTCGGCGTCGGGGTCGGGGTGGCGCCACCCGTCACCGCCGTCGTGGTCCCGGTCTTGGTCCCGGCCTTCGTCCCGGTCTTGGTGCCCGCCTTGGTCCCCGTCGCCGGCGTCCCGGTCGCGGCGCCCGGGGCCGACGGAGTCGCCGCCGGGCCCGAGCCGAGGGCGTGGCGGGTCCGGGTCGCCTCGGCGATCGCGAGGCGGACCTGCTCCTGGATGTAGGCGAAGTCCGGGTTCCCCGGGTCGAAGGCCGAGGAGCGGACGAACGTCAGGCTGGTGACGCGGGCGCTCTTGGCCTTGCCGGCGAGCTCCAGCAGGTCGGGCAGTGCCTGGCGCGGGATGTCGGTGAGGATGATCCGCTTCGCGGCCCCGGCGAGCTCGGAGAAGTTCGTGAGCACGTTCATCGGGCTGGCCTGGCGGGCGATCGCCCCGAGCAGGCAGCGCTGGCGGTTCATCCGGGAGTAGTCGTCGGAGTCGAACCGGGAGCGGCCGTACCAGAGCGCCTCGTAGCCGTTGAGCTTGCGCCGGCCCGGCTCCAGGTAGTTGTGGGGCTGCTCCAGGACCCGCCCGTTCGCGTCGTGGCTGCCACCGATCGGCAGACGCCGCTCGACGTTGATCGTCACGCCGCCGAACGCGTCGACGATGTCCCGGAACCCGTCGAGGTTGACGAGGATGAAGTAGTCGACGGGCTGCCCGACGGTCCAGGAGAAGGTCTGCTTGATCAGCTCGCCGCCCGGGTACTTCGTCCCCGGCATGACCGACTTGTCGTTGGACGCGTAGAGGTAGACGGCGTTCATCATGTCGTTGAAGCCGTTGGGGAACCGGCGCGCCATCTCGGTGCCGGGCGGGAACTGAACCTTCATCAGGTTGCGCGGCAGCGACGTCAGGACCGTGCGCCCGGTCTGGGTGTCGATGCTCGCCAGGATCATCGTGTCGGTGCGGACGCCGATGCGGTTGTCCCCGCCGTCCCCGCCGAGCAGCAGGACGTTGACGCGCGGCTTGTTCGCGAAGAACCCGGTGGCCGGGCCGAAGCCCGGCGGGGTCTGCGGCTGCTTGACCGGCAGGGCGGGCATCGCGAGCTGCATCGTCGGGGTCGTCGGGTTGTCGAAGATCGTGTTGAGCAGGTCCAGTTGGACGTAGGCCGTGCGCGCGCCCATGGCGAAGGGCGCGGCGACGCCGATGGAGAGCGCGGCCACCACCCCGGTCGCGAAGGCGCGCTGGCCGGCGCGCAACTGCTCAGGTCGGTGCACCGACCAGGAGCTGAGCACGACCAGGACCCAGATCAGGCCGAGCGCGGAGAACAGCGCGATCATCAGCTCGAGCTCGGTCGGCTGGACCGAGAGCTCGACGAGCCGCGTCCGCGGGACGGCGAGGAGCACGAAGGCGACGGCCACCAGCAGCGTCGCGAACGACCCGGCCATGACCAGGCCGACCCGGCGGCGCCCGGCGGCGATGTGCGCGAGACCCGGGATCAGCGTCCCGGCGATCGTCCAGCGCAGCGCCCGGGCGACGGTCTGGACCGGCTTCCGCCGGCGGCTGACCCGCGGCGGCAGGTCGATGACGTCGTCGAGGACGGGGGCCGGGACCTCAGCCGGGACCTCAGCCGGGACCTCAGCCGGGACCTCAGCCGGGACCGCAGCCGCGACGTCGGGTGCCTCACTCAGCAGAGCGTCGACGAGGGAGTTCTGCTCGGCGACGGCCTCGGCGGCCAGGGACTCGACGGTCGCGGCGAGGGACTCGACAACGGGGGTCTCAGCGACGGGGTCGACCGGGGCGGCTGCCGCGTGCCGACCCCGCCGTGGAGAACTTTCGGGTGCCGGGCCTTCCCGGTGCACACCGGAGCGGCGTCGACCGCCACCCGAAGCACTGTGCGCACCCATCGCGAAAGCCCCACAGAAAAGTCCAGGCTCCACGCTGAGCCGACCGACACCTTTGACTAAGTCGATTGAAACGGACTCGCGTCGGAGCGCAATACCCGGGGTGATCAAGATTCAGTCATCGGAGTTCGCGATGACAACGTGGCAGGTCAATGCAAGGATTCGGCCACCTGAGGAGGTCCCTGGTCCCCCAGCCCGAAAGGCCGGCTCATGCGCAGCACCATGCAGCAGTACCCGCTCAATATCTCCCAGATTGTCCGTTATGCGTCGACTTTCCACTCGTCGTCGGAAACCGTCACGTGGACCGGCGAGACGACGCGACGACGGACCTACGGCGAGGTCGGGGCGCGGTCAGCGCAGCTGGCCAACGGCCTTCGGTCGCTCGGCATCACCGGTGACGCCCGCGTCGGCACGTTCATGTGGAACAACAACGAGCACCTGGAGGCCTACGCGGCCATCCCGTCGATGGGTGCCGTGCTCCACACGCTGAACATCCGGCTGTTCCCCGAGCAGCTCGTCTACATCGCGAACCACGCCGAGGACCAGGCCGTCATTCTCGACGGCTCGCTGATCCCGCTGTTCGCGCCGCAGCTGCCGCAGATGAAGACGGTCAAGCACGTCATCGTCAACGGCGAGGGCGACCGCTCACTGCTCACCGGCCACGCGGCGGTCCACGACTACGACGAGCTGCTGGCCGCCCAGTCGGCGGACTTCGACTTCGAAGCCGCGAGCGCCGGCGTCGACGAGACCGACGCCGCGGCGATCTGTTACACCTCGGGCACGACCGGTAACCCCAAGGGCGTCGCGTACTCGCACCGCTCCATCTACATGCACTCCATGTACGTGCTGACGCCGATGGCGTTCGGGATCAACGCGAGCGACAAGATCCTCGCCGTCGTCCCGATGTTCCACGCGATGGCGTGGGGCCTGCCGTACGCGGCGCTGTTCTCCGGCGCGAGCATGCACATGCCGGACCGCTTCCTGCAGCCCGAACCGCTCGCGGCGTTCATCGAGCGCGAGAAGCCGACGGTCGGCGGCGCGGTCCCGACGGTCTGGAACGCGATGCTCGCCTACCTCGACTCGCAGAACCCGCCGCCCAAGGTCGACTCGCTCCGCGACGTCGCCATCGGCGGCTCGGCCTGCCCGCCGGCGCTGATGACCGGCCTGGAGGAGCGGCACGGCATCCGCGTCCTGCACGCGTGGGGCATGACCGAGACCTCGCCGCTCGGCTCGGTCGCGCGGCCGCCGGCCGGGCTCGGCCCGGAGGAGACGCTGGCCTACCGGCTCACGCAGGGTCTGCTGCCGTGCGCGGTCGAGGGCCGGATCGTCGACGACAGCGGGACGGTGCTCCCGAACGACGGCAAGGCCGTCGGCGAGCTCGAGGTCCGCGGTCCGTGGATCGCCGGCGCGTACATCGAGAATCCGAACATGCCCGACCCGGACGCCCAGCAGGACAAGTTCCGCGACGGCTGGCTCCGCACCGGCGACGTGGCGATGATCAGCCCCGACGGCTACATCACCCTCACCGACCGGGCGAAGGACGTCATCAAGTCCGGCGGCGAGTGGATCTCCTCCGTCGACCTGGAGAACGCGATCATGGGCCACCCGAAGGTGGCCGAGGCCGCGGTCATCGGCATCCCGGACCCGAAGTGGGACGAGCGTCCGCTCGCGGCCGTCGTCCCCGTCGCGGGCGAGGAGGTCACCTTCGAGGAGCTGCGCGACTACCTCGCCGACAAGGTCGCGAAGTGGCAGCTCCCGGAGAACTGGGCGATCGTCCCGGAGGTCCCCAAGACCAGCGTCGGCAAGTTCGACAAGAAGGTCCTCCGCCAGAAGCACGCCGACGGCGAGCTCTCGGTCACGACCTTCTGAGGCCCTGACGTCCGAAGAAGTGGCTGCTATTGCGGCCACTTCTTCGGACGTTGTGCTCAACGCCGGGGCGCGAGGCTCCCGATGTGGACGAGCAGGTCCGCGAGGCGGTCGTCGGTCCGGGGTGTCTCGCCGCGGGCGCCGATCCCGACGAGGGAGGCACCGCGCTCGAGGCGGGAGACGTAACCCGGAGGCATCCCGTCGAGGGTGTAGACGAGCACCGGGGTGCCGACGAGCAGCTTCGCGCTGACGAGCCAGTCGAGGATGCCGGGGTTGCCCTCGGCCTCGGTGTCGAGGCCGAGCAGCACCATCTCGGGCGGGCCGACGGCGGCGCGCAGAACGGCCTCGTCGGAGTTCTTCGCGTAGACGGCCTGCATGCCCTTCTTCAGCAGACCCGCGCCGAGGGCGGTCGCGAGGGCCGGGTCCTGCTCGACGACGAGGACGCGCGCGGCGCCGGAGCGGCCCGGGGCTCGCAGGGCGCTGAGCAGGGACGGCGGTTCGAGCACGACGCCGGAGTCCTCGAGCGCGGCCTCGGTCAGGCCGGCGACGACGACGAGCGGCAGCGAGGCGCGGTTCGCGGCGGCGCGGAGCTCGCCGAGGGTTTTGCGGCTGACCGGACCCGCGAGCGGGTCGACCAGGAGCACGCTCGCGTCCGGGTTGTTCAGCTCGCCCACCTGCGCGACGCGGGAGACGCCGGCGGCGGGGGCGCCGCGGTCGGACAGGGCGCCGGAGAGCCCGGCGGCGGCGTCCGGCCAGACGAGCACGGCCGGGTCCGCACCGAGCGGGGCGGCCGGGGGCTCGGGCTCGGCCGGCGTTTCGGCGGAGGCGCTGACCGATCGCAGCGAGCGCGTCGGCATCGGAATGACGGAGCCGACCGGTCCGGCCTCGCGGGTGGGGCCGTTGGTCTGGGCCCGGAGCTGGAGAATCTCCGCGCTGGGGGCGGGGATGTCGGCCGGTGTCTCGAGCGCGAGAGCCTCGACGACGGGGACCTCGACCGACGAGACCTCGACCGGGGGCTCCTCGAGGGGAGCCGGGGCCGCGGGGACCGTGACCGAGGGCAGCTCGACGACGTAGCCGCGGGCACCGGTCGTGGACGGCTCGAGCAGGAAGCGACCGCCGTGGCGCTCGACGACGACCTGGACGAACGCGAGGTCCGGGTCGGGCCCGGTCTGCCGGCCGCGGTGCGGGCGGAGCCAGCGCAGCAGCGGGTTCTCCTGGGTGGCGTCGGCGACCTTGCTCTCGCGGACGCCGATGCGGACCTTCTCCCCGACCGCGGCCACGGTGAGCGCGACGGAGGCACCCGGCGCGCTGGACTCGACGGCGGCGCGGAGCAGCTCGCCGACGGCGAGGCTGAGGCGGTGCGGGTCGCTGGCCACGGCCGCAGGCTCGGTGGCGAGGTTGACGGTCACCTGGCGCTCGGCGGCGAGGGCGGAGATCGACTCGACGGCGGTCTCGAGCACCGGGGCGACGTCGCCGGGCCGGGTGGCCACGGTCACCTGATTGGCCATCAGGTTCTCGTAGTCCACGGCATCCGCGGCGATCTGCCGGATTCGCTCGAGTTCGCCCGCGACCGTCTTGGGGTCGGTGAGGTCGGACTCGGCGAGGGTGGTCAGGGCCGTGAGGATCTCGTCGTCGAGGATCGCGAGCAGCCGGTTGCGGCGGCGCTCCTCCTCGACGGAGCGGGTGACGTCGGTGATCGCCGCGACGGCGCCGACGGTCGTCTCCCCGTCCTTGATCGGGACCGCGGAGACCTCGACGGGAACCGGGCCGCCGTCCGAACGCCAGAAGACCTCGCGCTGGCGGGAGATCCGCTTGCCGGTGCTGAGCACCTGGCCGATGGGGGTCTCCGCGGCCGGGTACGGCGTCCCGTCGAGCTTGGTGTGCCAGGCGAGGGCGGGGAGCTCCTTGCCGGCGACGTCCCCGAGTCGGGTGGCGAGCAGTCGCCCGGCGGCGGGGTTGGCGAGAACGACCTTGCCGTTGAGGTCGACGCCGCAGATCGCCTCCTCGGTCGCACGGAGGATCGCCTGGGCCTGCTGGCTGGTGCGGACGAGCTCGGACTCCAGCGGCGCGCTGGTCGCCTCGTGGAGAACCAGAAGGAGGTGATCGGGCGACCCGGCCCACGGGACCAGGGCGCGGAAGACGTCCACCGGGAACGTGGAGCCGTCGAGGGCGCGGGCGGTCATCCGCTGCGTGTCGCGGGCCCCGGACGGCGCGGCGTGCCGGCTCTTGCCGGCTCGCTCCGCGGCGGGGCCGAAGTTGGGGAGGACGTCCACCACGAGGCGCCCGATCAGCGGCCGCGTCGCCCCCGGCGCCTTGAAGACCTCCAGCGCCCGGGCGTTGGCGTTGACCACCGCGCCCGCCGGGTCGATGAGGAGCAGGGCATCGGGAAGGTGGTCCAGGATCGTTGCGAGCAGAGCGGTGTTCCGACTCGGCCGGCCTGCCACGAAAATGCCACCTCCGCGTCCGCGCGTGTCCCCACGGGACATCCACCGGGGCCCTGGACGTGACCTCGGGGAGGATCCTCATCCTTCCACGCCGACCTTGATCCATGACGCCAGCCCGCGCGGACAGGCCGGACCTTTGCCGGTTACTTCCAGCGACCGGTAACCTTGCGACGTTCTCCAGCCGGGGAACAGTCGGGAGGCTTCGCCTAGTCCGGTCTATGGCGCCGCACTGCTAATGCGGTTTGGGTCTCAAGCCCATCCCGGGTTCAAATCCCGGAGCCTCCGCCCCACGACGAACGGGTTGGCCCTGTCAGGGCCGACCCGTTCGGCTCAACGGGCTCCCGCGGACAAGCAGGCCGAGGACGAGGAACAGGCCGACTCCGGCCGCGCCGGCGAGCAGCCACAGGACCGCCGCGTCCCGGGCGTCCTGGCGGGGGTCCGCGGCACCGACCTCCGCGGTCACCAGCGAGACCCCCTGCACCTCGGTGACCGAGACGAGTTCCGCGGCCGGGGCCGCCGTTGGCTGCGGCTCGCTGCGCACCAGGGCGAGCGCCGCCGTCGGCCGGATCAGACCCCAGCCCGCCGCGTCGGTGCGGGCGCCGGTCACGGCCAGCGTGGCCGTCTCGGTCAGGCGCTGGGCCAGCTCGTCGGGCGACTCGTCAGGGAAACGCTCGCTGAGCAAGGCGGCCGCGGCGCTGACGAAGCCGGTGGCGAAGCTCGTCGACGGGACGTCGGCAGCGAGCACGCAGTCACCGCCGAAGAAAGGGGCGAGCACGCTGGAGCCGGGACCCACCACGTCGATGTGGCGGCCGTGCACGGAGTCCGTCCCGATCTCCCCGCGGCCGTCGGCGGCCGTGACGCCCAGGACGCCGGGCAGGGCGGCCGGGTAGCGCGGGCCGTCCGGTAGCCGCTCCGTGGTGGTCGTCGCGCCCTGGTCGACCCGGTTCCCGCCGCTCGCCACGACGAGGGACCCACGTTGCCGCGCGTACGCGACGGCCGAGGTGAGGCCGGCGTCCGCCTTCGGAGCGCTGATCGACACGTTGATGACGTCGGCGCCCTGCTGCGCGGCCCACCGGATCCCGGCGGCGATGCGATCGAGGCGCGGCAGGTCCTCCGCCGTCACCTGTGGCCCCGGTTGGGTCGCGACGAACACCCGGACGGGAAGGATCTTCGCCTCCGGCGCCAGTCCGACCAGAGCTGAGTTCGGAACCTGGCGGCCGGCGACGACGCCCGCGATCGCCGTGCCGTGGCCGTAGCCGTCGGTCCAGCCGCGCGGGTCCTTGTCCCCCTCGATGAACGAGCGGCCCGGCAGCACGGCGTCGCGCAGGTGCGGATTGCCCTGGTCCACCCCGGAGTCGACCACCGCCACGACGACGCCTTTGCCGGTGGCGCGGGTGTTCGCCGCCGCCCCGTCGACCTGTGCCAACGCGGCGGACGGCACGTCGATCAGGACCGGGGCCGCCGGGTCGCAGCCTCCGCTGGTCGCAGCGACCGCGGACGGCGCCGCCGCGGCGGGCAGCAGCAGGGCGGGCGTGAGCAGAAGACCGAGCGCGAGGCCCGCCGCCGTCCTTTGTCCCACAGATCGCACAACCACGCCTCAGCGCCGCCGGCCGGCACGGCGACCCGCGGGTGTCGTTGCCGTTCGCGTGGTGGCGGCGGACTTCGCGGGGTCGGCCGGTGCCGCCGCCTGCTTCTCGATCACGCCGACGTCGAGCACGACGCCATCGGCGAGCGCGTCGATCCAGCCCGGGAGAACGAAGGTCGGACGGACCCCGCCGTAACCGAGCCGCGTCTGCTCGCCGCGGTTGCCCAGGGGGTACGCCTTGCCGACCGAGTCGACGAGGACGACCGGGCTGTCCGTCCCGCTGCGGACCAGCGCACCGTGGGCGGCGTCGACCTCGATGACGCCGTTGGGTTGCGGCGTGAGGTAGACGTTCGGGATCGGCTCAGCGAGCTGCGTGACGGGACCGCCACGCGGGGTCGCACTCATGATCACGCAGGCCGCGGTGTTGTCGAGGGCGTACGGGGCCGGGAGGTCACGCGGCCAGTCGGCGGTCGACGCCAGGACGGTCGGGAGGTTCTCGGCGAGCTTGGCCGGCGCAACCGGCAGCACCACCGGCTTCGCCGGGTTCGCGAGTTGGTAGAGCCGGTACTGCACCTCGGTGAGCGGGAAGGCACCCTCCGCCGTCGCGAGGTACCGCTCGGGACGGTCCTTCACCAGGAGCAGGTCACCGTCCACGGTGCCCGCCGGCAGCTTCGCCGACGCCGGCAGTGCGGCACGACCGGCCGGCCCCGGGAGCGCCTTCAGGTCCGAGCCAACGTTGAAGAGGTTCAGCCACTGCGCCGGCATGTCCAGCGGCGCCGCCGTCAGACCGAGCGCGGCGCGTGCCTGCTGCGACACCGGAAAGCGCCGGTGCCCGGCCGCACTGCCGGCGATGAGGAACTGCTTGCCGTCGGCGATCGAGCGCACGACGAGAGCGTCGCCGGGGACGGCGGTCGCCGCCGGGGTCTCGCTGATCTGCAGCGACCAGCCCGCCGGCGTGACGCCTCCGTCCGCCTTGGTGGTGCGGGCGATGGCGCACCCGGTCCACCCGGACTGGATGAGGTCCTCGGCCCGCGGGACGGCGTCCGGTGCGCCCTCGATGCCAATGGTCGGGCCCGCGCGGAGTTCGGCGATCTTGTCCTCGGGCGCGAAGACGACCTCGAAGTCCTCCGGCGGGATGACCAGCCGCGCCGAGGCGGTGTTGCGGACGGGATACGCGACGCCGTTCTGCGCGAGATAGCGCGCGCCGGTGTCACGGGCCACCACGACCTTGTTGTCGTCCCAACCGTCCTCGACCGTCGGCTTCACGGCGCCGGTGAGGGCACCGGCGCCGATGACGAGCGCACCGACCACGACGCCCGCGACAATCGGCCCACCCGGACGGTTGGGCTCCACCTCGCGACCACCCGGCGCGCCGGAGACGAACGCCGTGACGAGTCGGCGCCGGTTGTAGGCGTAGGCCTCGACGAGGTCCTTCTTACTGGCCACGGCGCATCTCCTGGTCCTCGGCAGCGATCTGGGCCACGGCCGCGCGCAACTGCGCGAACGTCTCGAGGATCTCGGCCCGCGGGTCGGGGCGGCCCGCCAGCTGGTCGTTGTCCAACGACTCCGCCAGCGCGTTCGTGAATGCCTCGGCGCCCTGGTCGATCTGGGTCCGCGTCTCCGCCGCCTCCGGCGAGGTGTCCGCACCCGAGACGACCGCCTCCCAACTGGTCTGCCCGGCGTCGATCCGCTCCTGCAGCCGTTGCTGTTCGGGCCCCAGCTCCCCCGACCGGGCCTTCTCGGCACGCTCCTGCTCGGCTTCGTCTCGTTCGCGCCGAGCGGCCTCTTGCTCCTGGACGAATTCCACCTGGAACTGCCGCATCTCGGCCGACGCCTCGCTCACCGCTTCCCTGACCTGGGTCAGCAGTTCCTGCAAGCTTGGGTCGTTCTGAGGGGTCGTCATCTGATGCTCCTCAGCCAACGCCGAACTTCACACGCGACGTGTCGTCCATGTACGTCCCGGCTACGGTCGAGCCGAGGATGCCGATCTTGCCGACCATCTTCTGGACGGCGGCGATGGCCCTCTGCACCAGTTGGATCACCTGCATCACCCGTTGGATGCTTCTCATGATCCGATTGAGTTGGTTACAGAACCGCACTGCGTCTTGGACAGCGGTCAACGCTGCGACGCCCCACCCGATGCCGACGAAAGCAGCCTGGGCAAACTTCCTCATCACGATGTCGTTGAGGACACTCAGACCAATCATGAGCGTGTCGCTCGCCAGCCGGGACACCTCGACGACATGCCGCAGCTGTTCGGCGAGGATCGTGCAGCCCTGAGCCTGCGTGCGGTGGTGCTCTTCGAAGTCGAGGAGCATCTCTCGTGCGTTCGTCGCCGCCTCGCCGGTCCACACGGTGAAGAGCTGTTCCGCGCCGTCGTGCAAATTGATCGCGGTGGCTTCGAGTGCGAGCGCCAGGCGGTCGTATCCCCGTGCCGCGAACTCCAACTGCGTCCAATCACCGGCCAGTGGTTTGACGGCCTGTTCCAGCACACTGACGCCGAAGAACTTCTGGCATCCCCAATCGAACTTTCCGATGACGAAACCGGCGGCCTTCTGCAGGTTGGCCACGTACTCGCCGTTGTCGACCGGAGCCGGCGGGGTAAGCACCGAGACCGGGTCGTACGTCTCCGTGATCACCGTGACTCCCTCAGCTCGCGAGCAACTGAGTCGTCGACCTCGTCGTTGGCGATGCCGGCGTACCGGCCGACGTCCTGGATGGCGTCGAAGGCTTCGTGCGCTTCGTCGAGAAGTCCGCGCGCACCGAGGGTCGGGTCTTCCGCGATCGACTTCGCGGTGGAGTACGTGTCCACCGCGTTGTTCGTCCACGCCATGCCCTCCGCCAGGCGGTGCTGCGTGGCGGCGTTGTCGATGTAGTTGCCGCCCAGTTCGAGCCGTTCCGAGGCCTTGTCGACGAGGTCCTTCTTCAGCGCCTTGGTCGGGTCGACGAACTTCTCCGCGGCCTTCAACCGCTCATCCTGCGCGCCGTGCCATTTGTCGAACCCGACCGGCTCGTCGGGCACGAAGCGGGTGCCGTCAGGGCCCTCCAACCGGTTGTGCATCCGCTCCAAGCGGTCGGCGAGCACAGGCTCCCCGTTCCATTCGACCGTCTTGGCGCTGACCTTGCCCCACGCGTCCGTCGTCGGTTTCACCCAGGACTCGTACGCGTCGACCACTGAGTCCGCCGGGCCGGTCACCGGAGTTATGGCGCCGGTCATCGTCTCGCTGAGCTTGTCGACCTTCTCCCACAGGCCGCCGCCGGGAGCGCTCTTCTCCGGCGGGGCGAACGGACCGCCCGGCGGAACCTTGTCGAGGCCGCTCCCGGCGGTTCGGTAAGGGCTGACCGTCATCTGGTAGGCACTGGCCAGCCGCGCGAACGCGATGTAGTTGTCGTTGTCAGCCTTTTCGTAGTTCTCAGCGGTCTTCTCGCAACGCTCGGCCAGCATCTGGTTGGCGTCCCGGCTGACTTCCAGCCCTTCGGTCGCGTAACCGAACGCTTTGGAATAGGTGGGACGAAGCAGCAGGAGCACACCGTCGAAGGCACCGGCCGCGGAGCAATGTTCCTGCAGGAAATTCGCCATCGCGGCCACGTGTTGGGACTGCCGGTGCAACAGGTCGCCCAGCTGGCGGATGCCGTCCAGGTCGGCAGTGACCTCACTCATCAGTCGCCTCCCGAGACCTTACGGACCGTCAGATTCCGAGCGTGTTGGTCTGTGCGCGGGACTCGGACATCCGCCGATGACGACCGGTACCGGCGATGAGCAGACCGCCGAGTCCGATCAGTCCGAGCCCGGTCTGGAGCAGCCCGATCGCGGCCGCCCCGGCCTTCGGCATGGGACCGGTCGGCAGGACTCCACCGATCGTGGAGCCCGCGAGGGCCATGGCGCTCGACCGCTCCGCCGCTTCACCGGTGACCGCGGTCCGGGTGGGATCGACCGCCGTCGTCTCCACCGCACGGGGGGCTGCGGCGGCGTCGTTCCGCGCCGAGTCCGCGGTGGCCTGAGCCCGCTCGTCCCGATTCCGTGACGCCTGCGTCTCGTCGAGGTCGCCGGTCGGCGCGCCCTGGGTCGCGTCCTGTTCGCCCGGCACCTCGCCCTGCGTCGGACCGTCCGAGGTGGGGGCGTCCTCGCCGGTGTCCTCGCCGGTGTCCTCGCCCGCGCGGTCCCCGGTCGCGTCCCCCGCTTCAGGGGCGCGTTCCCGCGAGAGATCCAAGGTCCGCTGGGGGTCGGTCAGAGGGTCGCCGATCTGGTTGACCGTCGACTCGACCACGAGGCCCGGACGATCAATGTCCTCCTTGCCCGGCGGGATCTGCGTCTCCGCGAGGTCTGGGAGAGTTTGCTCCTCCTCCTGCGCATCGAACAGTTCGAGCGTGGCGAGCGCGGGCCGCTCGGCTCCCTCGGGCGTCCCGTCGGCCGGAGGCGGGTCGTCCAGCAGCTGGCCGGCGTCCTGGACCGCGGCGGCGCCGGCCGCGGTGGCCACCGGCATGCCGACCAGCAGGGCAGCCGAGAGCGCGCCGGCCACGGCGACTCGGGATCGGTTGAGGTTCACAGCAGGTCCCCTTGTGAGCCAGTCCTGACGTACTGTCAGAACACTTCGGGCTGAACGGCCGCGGCCAGACCGGACGCAAGAACGAGGAGCGGCACGAGCGCCATGACTGTGCCGCTCTCCGCGAGATCCGCGGCCTGGCGGGCGCGCAGTGGCACGCCGCCCGGGCGGAGGGCCGCGAGCAGCACGAGGATGCCGACACCGGCGCCGATGCCGGCGAGGGCCGGCCGCCAGTCCGGATGCAGGACCATCGCGCTGATCACGAGAGCGATGGCGGTGCCGACGCCACCGGCGACACCGATCGCGACCTCGCCGTAGGTCCGGAACGAGCGCGTGCGGAGCAACAGCGCCGCTGCGGCCGCGCCGGCCAGAGCCGCACCCGCCACTCCGAGGTCGACGACCATCGGCGTACTCGCGACCACGAGCAGCGCGACGGTGGCGGACAGCGCGAGCAACATCTCCCGACCGATCGCGACGCGGTGGCCGACCTCGTCCATCTCCAGGGGCTCCGGATCCTCCAGGAGCTCGGCGGTGGTCTGCGGGTTCGGCGGGTGCAGGCCGGTCGCGGCGGAGGCGAAGCTCGGCAGGACGAGACCGACCAGCATCGCGACCACCAGAACGACCGCGGCCGCGGCGCCGGGCTCGGCGTCGTCGGCGCCGGCGAGCACTCCGCCGCAGGCGGCCGCCGCGGCGCCCACCGCCAGCGGGGGCAGGAACGCGAAGCGGGTGCGGCCGAGCGCGGCCATCCCGATCACTCCGACGGCCAGGACCATGCCGCCGGCAATGGCCATCGGGAGACGCAGGACGGGCTCGTCCTCCGCCGCGGCCAGGCCGGCCGCCGCGGCGTAGGGCGCCGCCAGCCAGGCCACCACGGTGCCGACGAGCTGTTCGTCCCGAGCGCGCGCCAGAGCCGTGCCGGCAGCGAGAAGGAGCACCGCGGCAATTGAGCCACCGACCAGGACCGGGACGCCTTCGTCGCGCGCCAGACCGAGAGCGACCGCGCCCACCGCCAGCAACGACACCGCGGCGATCAGCCCGGTCCAGCGTGCCGCGGCGGCGTCCCACGGCCGCCAGGCGCGTTCGACGGTGTCGGCGACGGCTTCGACGACATCGTCGTAGACCCGGGGCGGCTCGTCGTCCGCTCCGACCGCGACCAGCAGGATGTCGCCGTCCAGGACGCCCTGGTCCGCGAGTCCGTAGCCGGGGTGAAGCGCGTCGCCGTCCGCCCGGACGAGGCGATACCCGGCGTGCGCGGTGGTGGCGTCGAGGACGCCGACCTCGGCGGCGAGTTCGGGCAGGAGCTCCGCGACCGGAAGCAGGCCGGGAACGGCGAGGTCCACGCGTGTGGTGCCGGCCCGGAGGCTGATCCGGACCAGACCGGCCGGGTCCGCGGCGCGCGCTCCGGACGACTCGACAGCGGGATCGATGATCGTGTCCGTCATCCCGTACCCCGTTCTCCTGGTGCCTGGCTGATCTTGTCGCCGCGGCGATCGCGCTGTCCACCATCTGATGGTTTGTCCACATCCGGCCGAGGCCGGACCCGTCAGCCCCCGTCGAGGAACGGGTCGTCAGATTCAGGCTCGATCGTTTCCCCGCCGCCGTTGCCGCCGCCGCGCGAGCCCGCCCCGAGGACGGCGTGCTTGACACCGCGGCGGCGATCACGGGGACCGAGCTCGGGCCCGTCGCCGTAGCGCTTGCCCCCGCCCTTCTTGTCCCCGCCGCCGCCGGCGCCGCCGCCCATGCCCTGGCCGAGCATGCTCATGGCGTTGCCCTTGGCCCCAGCGGCACCCGCCGCGGAACCACCGAGGACGCCAGGTGCGGCACCGAGTCCACCCGCCGCGGCCGCCTTCGCTCCTCCGAGTGCACCGGCCAGCCCGCCGCCGACCCCAGCCAACGACGCCCCCGCTCCCGCCGCCGCCGCACCTCCGCCGCTGAGCCCGCCACCCCCGGAACCGCCGCCGGGGCCACCGGACCCCCCTCCGCCTCCGGGGGCGTGCGGCGCGCTCCCGTCGGGATTCCGGTCGACGCCGGGTGGTGCCTGGAATCCTCGGACGGCACCGTCCGCCGTAATTCGTTCATCGAGCGAGGGCATGCTCTCGCCGATGCTGCCGTGGGAGTGGCCCGAGGATGCGAACGGTCCAAGCCGGGGGTCGCCGCTCATCGATGCCGCGCGATAGCCCCGGGATCCCAACGGCGAGCCGGACTGGGGTTCGATCGGACCGTCCGACTCGGCGCCGTCGCCGAACCGCATCCCACCGCCGTAGTCCTGAGACCAGCGACCTGGCGTGTCCGTACAGGCTCCTTCCACGGCCTCGCCGTGAAGAGATGCCGCGCTGTCGAAGTCTCTCCACGTGCTTTCGATCAGACGAAACTGATCTTCGCGCGAGAGTTCTCGTCGCTCAGCGTTGTCGCCGGCGACTGCCAGAGCCGCGAGCGGTGCAACAGGGCCACCGAGTAGCGCGCCCTTGTTGATGATCGCGGTCGGATTCTTGGCGACGGCGCCGACCCCGTCGGCGACGTCATCGACGAATTCGACCACGTCGGGCCCCAAAGAGGGTCCGATGCCGGTCCCGAAGAGGCCACCTTTCGGCTTCGGCTTCAGCGTGGTGCCGATCTGAGTAGACACGACATCGGTGACTCTCTGGACGTCTTCAAGTCCACCCGCGAGCGCGAGCGAAAGATCCTGCATCGCCCGCCCGTGGCGGGTGAACTCTTGCGCTAGCGCGTCGAACGCTGCGGTCGCAGCGTCTGAGGCCGTCCCGACCCAGGCCGCCTTCCGGTTCGACGAGGGATTCGATGCACCGGAGAGTTGCTCGGCGATTTCGATCAGTTCTTCCCCGGCGTCCCACCAGCCCTTACGCGCTTTCTCAATGTCCCCGAGTGCGAGACGCGTCGTGACCACCAGGTCGTCAAGCCACTGCTGGGCTTGTTCCTCGGGGTACGGGTCAGCCATGGCCTCCCCCAACTGCGCTTCGACGACGGCTCAGAATGAAGGCGGCGGCCGCTCCGACGACGATCAACAGACCGAGCCCGCTGGCAAGGAGCCCCATCGAGCTGCCACCCTCGTCGGCCTCTCCGGCGGCGGATACCGGAGTCCCGTTCACCTGGCCGGCAGTCGCTGAACCATCTGGAGTAGCAGCAGCTTCCCCTGCCACAAGCGGATTGACGTCCGGCCACCGTGTCGGGTCCGACGCCAGCAGCTTGGGCACCGAGATAACTCCGTAGCCGGTTTCCAAGTCCTTGCCGAAGGTGCGAGTACCGCCGGGGTTGTGGATCAGGTGTTGGATCAACTGGTTGGCCGAGGCATCTGGGTACTTGGCTCGCACCAACGCCAGACCGCCGGCAACCAACGGCGCGGCCCCGGAGGTTCCGTCGGCTCTTGCGTCGCTACGCCAGCGGTTCCCGTCGAAACCACCCGTCTGAAGGTCCACACCAGCAGCCGAGATGACAAATGCTTCGCGGTTGCCCTCGACGTTGTTTTTCCAGGGCTGGGCGTGCCGGTCCACGGCCGCGACGGCGACCACACCCGGGTACGCCGCCGGATAGTTGACTGCCTTGTCCTCAGGACCATTGCCGGCTGCAGCCACCACCACGACGTCACGCTGAAGCGCTTGCAGTAGCGCTTCATCCAGCTGTTTCGTGGAGGTCGGTCCGCCCACCGACAGATTGATGATCTGGGCACCGTCGTTCACGGCGGCGTCGATGGCCTCCCCAAGCCGATCACCAGGGTCTGCTGTGCATTGCAGGCCCTCGCGAGCCGAATCATCGACGCTGTACGTCCGGACCGTGGCATCCGGGGCGACACCGGCCACGCCGACTCCGCCCGCGGTGGTGCCTTTCCCATTACCGATGATGTTCACCACCACGCTGGTGGCGTGATTCGCTATCGCGCCCGTGCCCGTTGGCTTGTTCGAGCAGAAACTCTTCACGGCCTTGACGTCTTGGCCTTTCAGCTCAGGAACTGAGAGGTCGATCGGGCCGTCAATGACGGCGATCGTGACGCCCTTGCCGGTTGAGATCTTGTGCGCCTCGGCGAGACCCATGGCCTGGTACCACCACGAGTCCTTCCCGTAGCCGTCGTCAGCGAGGGGTCGCCCCGCTGCCGGGCTGGCGATCGCCTGCGCGCCCACGAGGCCGAGGGCGGCTGCGGCGAGGGCCAGACGCCCCCGAGAACCAAGACGCACGTTCACTCCTAACTCAACGCATCCGTGCCGGACGGCTTCGGCTCTGCGGGCTTGGCGGGCACGGCGGCCGGCGGCGGCTCGGCCGACGCGGCCGGTTCCGGGAGGGTGTCCGGCTGGACCGTGGTGGGGGAAGGGGCTCCCGGCGCAGTGGCGAGGGGCGGCGGTGGCAGCGAAGCCGGGGTGCCGCCGTGCTCGGCCCGCTCCCGTTCCCAGGTCGCGGCCGCGGTGTACCCGCCCTCCCCGGAGAGGACGGCGCCGAGCTTGGCCAGGGCCGCCCCGACCTGGTCGTCCTGGTCGCGGTAGGTCTGGATGACCTTGCCGAGCTTGTCGACCAGCGTGTCGACGTCGTTGGCCAGCGCTTCCAACGTCGGGCGGTACACGTCAAATCCCCACTTGTGACGCTCCGCGAGCTGCTTGGCATGCGGGATCGGTCCGAACATGTCCACCGACAGCGGGACCTCGGTGAACTTGTTCGCGACGGAGTGGGCCCGCTCGGAGAGCGGGATCAGCACCTCACGCAGGTAGGCGTCGAGACTCTCGACGTCGACCTGGACCTCACCGGGATTTCCCGGTGAGGTCATCGGCGTGCTCATGGGGAGCTAGCTCCACATCGTGGAGTTGGACTTCTCCATGTCCTGGTAGCTGCCGCCGGACTGGGCCACGGCCTGGCCGATGTCGTTGAGCAGCTGATTCATGTCGTTGATGGCGTTCGTCCACTGGGCCTTGGACTGGGCGTAGGCCTCGCTGGCCGCGCCGGTCCAGTCCGAGCGCAGCGGCGCCAACGACCGGTCCAGTTCGCCCAGCCGGGACTCGAGCGCCTTGCCGGCGCTGGTGATGTCGGCGGCGGCGGTGTCGAGGGCACCGAAATTGACCTTGAACTCGCTCATGACCGTTCTCCTCAGCCCAGTCGTCCGGACAGCCGGGTGAACGCCGCCGACTGGGCGTCGTCCGCCGCCGTGTAGGTCGACTCGGACTTCTTCAGGTTGTCCTCGAAGGTCTCCAGCGACTGGATGATCTTCTGGGCGTCCGCGTTCCAACGCTCCATCACGTTGGTGAACGCGGCCGCACCCGATCCCCGCCACTGCGAGCCGATGCCCTGCAGCTTGCCGCCCAGCTGCTGGAGCTGGCCCCCCAGCTCCTGCCGGGCTTCGGCGACGAGACTCGCCGCCCGGTTGAGCGCCTGATCCTGCTTGCTGATCTCACCGGCCATGCCGGCACCTCCCGTGGGATCAACCCGGCTGCGCTTCGGGTGCGGGCCACCCTCGGTGGGGACGAAGCGTGCGCCTGCGGTCACGATCTGCCGATCGCGGCACGACCCTAGACCCAAATCGGCCAAATGGGATCAGGCCGTTGGGGACAAACTGTGAAGCGATGGTCAAGACCCTCGCACCGCCCGACCGGTCAGCCGAGACGGGCACTGAGCCGCTTGCCCGCGTCGTGCACTTCCTGGTCCACGCGGACGTGGGCCCGATCGGTGGCCCGGAGCTTGGACTCGAAGTCGTCGAGGGCCGCGATCGTCCGGCGGGTCTGGTCCTCCCACTGCTCGAGCAGCTCGGTGAACGCGAGCGCGGCGGCCCCGCGCCAGTTGTCCTTGAGCTGGCTCAGTTGCTCACGAAGGCCATCGCACTGCTTGTCCAGATCCGCTCGCGCAGCCGCCACGAGTTTCGCCGAACTCTCCAGCGCACCGGCCTGCGCGCTGACTTCTGACATGCCGACCATCCCGATCCCTCCCTCCTCTCACGACACCATCTGACGGAAGTGACCAAAGGTGCCGACGGCGAGCAGCGCGACCGGAACGACGGACGCCATTGCCAACGACTCGGCCAGATCGCCCAGTCGGGCCCACCACACCGTCCGCCAGCCGCGCCCGAGCGCCACGGCCGCGAACACGACCGGCAGCGCGAGCACGAAGCACCCGACCGCCACGCCCAACCGGCCGACGTCGGAGGCAGCCGCGAGCGCTCCGCCGGCACCGGCCGCCACGGCCACCAGCCCGCCGAGGCGCTGCGCGAGCCGCGGCAGTCCCCCGGCGTAGGCGCGGGAACCGAGCAGGAGGGCGGTCCCGGCGAGACCACCGGCACCGAAAGCGGCCCAACGCTCCCAGCCGTCGACCGGATCCACCGCGAGCGCGACCGCGACCGCCCCCACGGCCGCGGACGCCACCACCGACGCGGCGTCGAGCAAATGACGGCCACTCAGCACGGTCCGCTCGACCTCGGCGGTACGGACCCGGACCTTGCGGGTGATCAGCCTGCCGCGCAGGGACCAGGTGGTCGACGCCATCTTCTCGGTGTCGATCAGTTGCTCGTCCGGGACGTCCACGGCGAGCCGGGGCAGCAGGCGGGTCGCGCCGACGGCAACCACGGCGAGCAGCGCCCAGACGACTCGCGGGCTGCCGCCCCCGGCCAGCACACCCCCGGCGGTCACCGCGACGGCCCCGCCGGCCCACATCCAGACGACCAGCGCCGGCTGCGCTGCGGGGGTCGCGATCAGTCTCAGCAACGCCGCCGCCTGAGCGGCGACCACGCCGGCGGCAACGATCGCGAGCAGGTCCGCACCGGCCTCGTCCCGAGGAATCACGGCCACCGCCGCCGCGGCCAGGAAGACCGGTCCCAGCGCCTCGGCGCCCGCCACCAACAGGCCCCGACGCGGAGCGAGGGCGACGATCGCCCCGGCGAGCACCAGCCCGGCGCCGATGCCCAGCCGAGCCGCCGTCTCGGCGAAGGTGGCCAGGCCGGCGGCCAGGCCGGCCAGCGCGAGCGCGCCCGGCAACAGCGCCAGCTCCAGCGGAACGGCCACCGGGCCGGCCGGCTTCGCGTGCGCGACCCGACGGGGCGTCACGTGCGACTCGGTCGCGCCCGGGTCGAGCACGGCCAGCAGGTCCCCGTCACGAACACCCTGCGCACCGAGCGGGACGTCCGGATCGAGGACCGCCCCGGTTGCCCGGGTCAGGATCGTCAGCTCCGGATCGACGTCGAACGCCTGCAGCAGTTCGGCGGGAGTAGTCGTCGCTGTGGCAACGACGTCCGCACGGCCGCCCGCGGCGCGGACGGACAGGCGGAAGGTGTCGGTCGCGCGGACGCGTCCGGCCTCCGTCGAGGTCACCGTCATGGGCGCTCCTGGTCCGCCGGCTACGGATCCGTGACCGATCACCCTTGCCACCGAAACGGCCCATCTGGTCCGATACCGACCGGAGCAATGCGGTGATCGCGGGTAATCGCACCACACCGGACACCCGCCGCGCGAGCCCCAACCACCTGCCACGGGGAGGCTGTCGTGCCGACGACCCTTCGTCAGACCGCCCGGATCGAGCCACCGACGGTGCCGCAGGGGAACATCACGCTGCAGTCGCCGCCCGAATTGATTCCTGCCGAGGGCGCAGGCTCGCTGATGATGAACGTCCTCCCGATGCTGGCGAGCGTCGGGTCGATCGTGTTCATCGCGACCTCCCAACCGGGCGCGAAGGGATTCATCACCGCCGGGATGATGCTCGTCGCGTCCCTGGGCTTCGTCGCGGTCAGCGCCATCCGCCAGCGCACCCAGTGGACGTCGAAGGTCAGTGACCAACGCCGGGAGTACCTGCGCTACCTGGCTGGGATCCGTAAGACCGCACGCGAGGCCGCCGACCGGCAGCGGGACGCCCTGACCTGGGTGTACCCGGACCCCGCTCACCTCCCGGCGATCGCCGCCGAGGGTGGCCGCGTCTGGGAACGCGCGCCCTCATCCGAGGACTTTCTGACCATCCGTTACGGCGTGGCACCGCAGCCGCTGTCGGTCAACCTCGTGACGCCGGAGACGGCGCCCCTCGACACGCTCGACCCCGTCACCGCTTCGGCTCTTCACCGACTGCTCGCCACGCACCGGATCCAGCCCGATCTCCCGACCGCCTTCCCCCTCCGCGGCTTCGCCAAGGTCGAGGTCACCGGCGACCAGGTCGATTCCGTCCGTGCGCTCGCACGAGCGATCGTCACCCACGCCGCCACGTTCCACTCTCCGGACCACCTCGTGATCGCCGTCGTTGCCGGCAGCGAGGCCCGCGCGGAGTGGGAGTGGGTCAAGTGGCTGCCGCACGCCGCCAGCCCCCGCGAGCGTGACGGCGCCGGCCCGGCCCGCCAGGTCTCGGACTCCCTCGAGGACCTGATTCCGCTGTTGCCGGCCGATCTGGCCGAACGGCCCCGCTTCGGCGCCCAGACCGGTGGCGCCCCGGCCACCCCGCATGTCCTGATCGTCGTCGACGGCGGGCACATTCCGCCGGTCAACCCGATCGTCACACTCGACGGCGTCAGCGGCGTCACGGTGCTGGACCTGCCCGAGACCTGGACCGAGGTCACGGACCCCCACCTCCTCCGTCTCGGTGTGACGGAGCGTCAGCGGCAAGACGGACGCGTCATCGTCGAAGCGGCCATGCTGCGCAGCGACCCGGTGACGATCTGGGCCGACCAGCTGTCCGCCACCGAGGCCGAGGCCGTCGCCCGGCGGCTCGCCCCCCTCTGGACCACCGCGCCGATCAAGCGCGCCGGCGAGGCCGGAGCGGGCGTCCGCGACCTGTTCGATCTGCTCAACCTCGGCGACGTCCGCGACTTCGACATCGACACCGCCTGGCGGCCGCGGCCCAACCGCGATCGTCTGCGCGTGCCGATCGGTAACACCGAGGACGGCGCCCCCGTCGCGATGGACATCAAGGAATCCGCCCAACAGGGCATGGGTCCCCACGGTCTGGTGATCGGAGCAACGGGTTCCGGAAAGTCGGAGTTCCTGCGGACGCTGGTGCTCGGCTTGGTCGCGACCCACTCACCCGACGCGCTCAACCTGATTCTCGTCGACTTCAAGGGCGGGGCGACGTTCGCCGGGATGTCGGAGCTTCCGCACGTCTCGGCGGTCATCACGAACCTTGCGGACGAGATCACGCTCGTCGACCGGATGCAGGACGCCCTCGCCGGCGAAATGGTGCGCCGTCAGGAACTGCTGCGGGAAGCCGGCAACTTCGCCTCGGTGAAGGACTACGAGAAGGCGCGCCTCGCGGGGGCAGATCTCGCTCCGTTGCCGAGCCTGTTCATCGTCGTCGACGAGTTCACCGAACTCCTCGCGGCCAAGCCCGACTTCGCCGAACTGTTCGTTGCCATCGGTCGGTTGGGTCGGTCCATGTCCATCCACCTGTTGCTCGCGACGCAGCGCTTGGAGGAGGGCAAGCTCCGCGGCCTCGACTCCCACCTGTCCTACCGCGTCGGTCTCCGGACGTTCTCCGCCAACGAGTCTCGCGCCGTCATCGGCGTGGACTGGGCCTACACACTGCCCGCGGTCCCGGGCCTCGGCTATCTCAAGCCCGACCCCGAGACGCTGATCAAGTTCACCGCGTCCTACGTCTCCGGCCCACCGCCGGCGCGCCGCGTCGCGCGCGCGACCAGCGCGACGCAGCAGCAGATCCTGCCGTTCGTCACGACCCCGGTCCTGCTGGCGGAGTCGTTCGAGGCGGCCCCGGAGCCCGAGATCACCGAGACCGAGACCCGCAGCGAGGTCGACATCCTCGTCGAGCGTTTGCGCGACCGCGGGCCCCGGGCGCACCAGGTGTGGCTGCCGCCGCTCGACGTGCCCGACACCCTCGACTCGCTCATGACCGACCTGACCGTCGTCGACGGCGTCGGGCTGGTCAGTCCGTCGTGGCGTGGGCGGGGTTCGCTGGTCGTCCCGCTTGGCATCGTCGACAAGCCGGCCCTGCAGCGCCGTGACACCCTCGTGCTCGACCTGGGTGGCGCCGCCGGGCACGCCGCGATCGTCGGCGGTCCGCGCAGTGGCAAGTCCACGCTGCTGCGTACGTTCGTCGCCTCCCTGGCGTTGACCCGGACGCCGGCCGAGGTCCAGTGCTACGTGCTCGACTTCGGGGGTGGCACCTTCACCTCGCTGACCGACCTGCCGCACGTCGCAGGCGTCGCCACCCGCAGCGAGCCCGACGTCGTGCGCCGCATCGTCGCCGAGGTGCAGGGAATCACCAGCGCCCGCGAGGCGTACTTCCGCGCCAACGCCATCGACTCCATCGAGACCTACCGGGCCCGGAAGGCGGCCGGCACGGCCGACGACGGCTACGGCGACGTTTTCGTTATCGTCGACGGCTGGTCGACGATCCGGGCCGACTTCGAGGCTCTGGAGCTGGAGCTCACCGAACTGGCCTCACGGGGCCTCACCTTCGGTGTGCACCTGATCGTCGGCGCGACCCGCTGGAACGACTTCCGCTCCACCATCCGGGACCTGTTCGGCACCCAGCTCGAACTCCGCCTGGGTGACCCGCAGGACTCGATGATCGACCGCAAGGTCGCCGCGAACGTGCCCACCGCCCGCCCCGGCCGCGGCCTTCTGCCGGGCAAGTTCCACTTCCTCGCGGCGCTTCCGCGACTCGACGGGGACCACGAGCCGGGCACCCTCGGCGCCGGCGTCGCGCACCTCGTGCAGGCCGTCGCCGCGGCGGCACCCACGTCCGGCCCGAAGCTGCGGCTGCTGCCGGAGCAGATCGGGATCGACGAGGTGCGGGCCGCGGTCGCGGCGGACGACCCGCGGTTGCTGCTCGGCGTCAACGAGCGGGACCTCGCCCCGGTCGGACTGGATCCGGTCGCGGAGCCGCTGCTGATGGTCTACGGCGACGGGGGATCCGGGAAGAGCGCCCTGCTGCGCACGTACGCGCATGAGGTGATGCGCCGCTTCGGCTCGGACCAGGCCCAGTTGGCCATCGTCGACTACCGGCGAGCGCTGCTCGGCGAGGTGCCGGCCGACTACCTGTTCGAGTACATGACCGGCGCCGCGGGTGCGGGACCCGCCGTCGGCGAACTCGCGCAATACCTGAAGGGCCGCCTGCCTGGTCCGGACGTGACGCCCACGCAGTTGCGCGAACGCTCGTGGTGGACCGGCAAGGACGTCTACCTGCTGGTCGACGACTACGAGCTCGTGACCGGATCCACGGGTTCACCGCTGGCGCCGCTGGTGGAGCTCCTGCCGCAGGCTCGCGACATCGGACTGCACCTCGTGATCGCCCGCCGGTCCGGCGGCGCGGCCCGCGCGCAGTTCGAGCCGGTGATCCAGTCGATGCGCGACCTCGCCGCCGCGGGCGTCGTCCTCGCCGGCGACCCCGCCGAGGGCCCGCTGGTCGGCAACGCCCGCCCGGCCCCCGGCGTCCCCGGCCGCGGCCAGCTCGTCACCCGCGACCGTGGCACCGAAGTCGTCCAGATCGCCTGGACCCCACCGCACGTGTGAGCTCAACTCCCGACCGATCACGAGCAAGGAGCAGCGGTGACCACGGACGTTCCCAGCGAGCCGCAGACCAGCGAGCCCATTGCGCCTCCGGCCGCGGCCTTCGTGGCGCTGCCGTGCTCGAACTGCGGCGGACCCCTCCGGTACAACCCCGGCCGGGCGACCGGCTGGCAGGACGTCGCAGCGGACAAGTTCTCCGACCGCGACCCGGCCGCCGAGTTCGCGTCGTTGTTCCGGCAGTCGGAACCTCAACTGCGGTGCATCAGCTGCGGACACACCGACCCGATCGCGGTCGAGGAGACGGCGGTCGCGGACCGGGAGCTTCCGCCCGACGAGGAAAGCGACGTCGTCCCGACGCGGATGCCCGAGCTCCGCTGTCCGGCCTGCGCCGCGAATCCGCTCACGACAGCGGAGAACGTTGGCGGGCAGAAGGTGGCGACCGCCTGCGCCTCCTGCGGAGCTTCGCTCGTGCGCGCCGACCTGCCCGGCGCCCAGTGGTGGCGGATCGACGGTGTCCTCCCGCTGCTCGTCGACGAGGACACCGCACGCGAGCGCATGCTGGAACAGTGCTCACTGGTGCGGTGTGCGCCGAAGAACCGCGCCCTGTACCGCAAGGCGGAGTTGACGCTGCACTACTTGCCGGTGATCCAGTTCTCGGCGGACACGATCACCACGTACGCGGGCCGAGTCGGCCGAACTCACAGGGACCGTGACGACCACAGCACGAGCACGACCTGGGAGGACGTCTCCGGCACCCTGGAACTCCCGGTCGAGGTGTCGTTCTTCACCGACCCCAAGGTCGAGGAGGCAATCCCTCGCGGGCAGGTCAGCCGCGTCCCCCTGCCAATCCCGGGGAAGTGGCGGCGCGTCAACACCTTCGAGCCGATCTTCAGCCCGAACGCAGCCGTCGCTTTCGGTCGGGACTACCTCGCGGGTCTGGAGGCCTACCTGCCGCAGGGCTCCTTCTCGGCGTACCGGCGCATGGCGGACCAACGGATCCACGACGAGGTCCGGTCCGCCGTCAAGCTCGAGACGGGGGGCGACCGGCACGAGTTCAGTACCTTCGACGCTCGGGCGACGAACTGGCGGTACCGGTTGGTGCTGGTGCCGGTGTACTTGGCGTCGGTGGAGGTCCGAGGTCAGCAGCGCGAGGTGTGGGTCGACGGAGCGACCGGTGTCGCCATCGTCGAGACCCCGGGGAGCCTGCTCGGCCTGCTGTACGCCCTGGTGCTGGTCGTCCTGATCTTCGCGTCCGTCTTCGTCGCCGCCGGCGCGGTGCTCGGGTTGTTGTGGTTGGTCACGTGGCCTTTGCGCTGATCAAGCAGAATCGGCACCGTACCGACCAGCGAGCAGGGGAGACGACATGGGATTGATCGACAAGCTCAAGGGTGAGCTCGTTGACATCATCGAATGGATCGACGACTCACGAACGACCTTGGCCTGGCGGTTCCCCCGCTACAACAACGAGATCAAGAACGGCGCGGAGCTGATCGTCCGCGAGGGCCAGAAGGCGGTGTTCGTCTACCGCGGCCAGCTCGCCGACAAGTTCGAGCCCGGCCACTACAAGCTGACCACCGAGGCGCTGCCGATCCTCGCGACGCTGCAGGGCTGGAAGTACGGGTTCGAGAGCCCGTTCCGCAGCGAGGTGTACTTCATCAACACCCGCCCGGTCACCGACCTGCGCTGGGGCACGCCGCAGCCGATCACGATCCGGGACCCCGACTTCTCGATGATCCCGATCCGGGCGAACGGGCTGTGCGTCGTCCGGATCGCCGACCCGGAGATCTTCCTCCGTGAGGTCATCGGCACCGACTCCGCCGTCGAGCTCGACGAGCTGACGGAGCTGCTCCGCCGTCTGATCGCGACCGCGTTCGCCGACCTGCTCACCGGCTCCGGCTACGGCGCGCTCGAGCTGCAGGGCAAGAACGCGGAGATCGCCGATCAGCTGCGCGCCCTGGTCGCCGAGCGCGTGGACGACGAGTACGGCCTCGCCATCGAGTCGATCGCCATGAACGTCTCGCTGCCGGAGGAGGTCACCGCGGCCCTCACCGCCGGTGTCGCCCGCGGTGTCGAGACCCGCGGCTACGTGCAGAACGTCGGCGACGTCGGCCGCCTGCAGCAGGTCCGCGCGGCGGACGCGACGCTCGCCGCCGCGGAGAACCCCGGCGGTGCGGCCGGCGCGATGGTCGGTGCCGGCATCGGGCTCGGCCTCGGAGGTCAGCTCGGGCAGACCATCGCCGCCAATCAGGCCCTCGGGGCCACCCCGCCGCCGCTGGTCTCGCCGATGTTCCACGTCGAGATGAACGGCCAGGCGACCGGGCCCTACAACCTGCAGCAACTGCAGCAGGCTGCCCAGGCCGGGCAGATCAACGGGCAGACGCTGGTCTGGTCCGCCGGGATGGCCGGCTGGGCCGCCGCGTCCTCGGTGGCGCAGCTCGCGCCGCTGTTCGCGACGCCCCCGCCGCCGCCTCCGCCCCCGGCGCCGCCCGCTCCCCCGGCGCCGCCGGCGCCCCCGGCACCCCCGGCACCGCCGCAGAACTGAGGGGAAGTCAGGCCACGACCGGAAGGGGCGACTGTGAGCGACACACTCGATCCTGACGTCGCGGCCTCGACTCCCCCGCCGTTGCCGACGGCGACGGCAACTCCGACCGAGACGGCCCCTCCGGAGTCACCGGAGCCGCCGCCCCTCCCCGGGGCGGCGGCCCGGCTGGAGTGCCCGAGCTGCGGCGGGGCGGTGCAGTTCACCCCGCGCACCACCTCGGTCACCTGCCTGTCCTGCTCCGGTCTGTTCCCCATCCCCGACGGCGGGGACGTCGGGGAGGAGCACGACCTCCGGACCGCTCTCGCCGACCCCCGCGCCGCGGAGGGCGGCGACACCAACTCCCCCACCCCGGCCCGCGAGCTGGACCGGGAACTCGTCTGCCCGAACTGCCACGGCGCCGTGGCCTTCGTCGGCACCCTGACCGCCACCCGCTGCCCGTTCTGCGCGCGCCCGGTGACCCGCGAGGACATCCACACTTCGCCCGACCGATTCCCGGTCGACGGCATCGTCCCCTTCGGTCTCGACATCGCCGGCGCCGAGCGGGACGTCCGCGCGTGGATGTCCAAGCGGAAGTGGGCGCCCCGCGCGTTCAAGAAGTACGCCTCCCTCGGATCGTTCGCCGGTGTCTACCTGCCGTTCTTCACCTTCGACGCCTACACCGTCACCAAGTGGACGGGCAGACGCGGGACGAATGAGACGCGGACCGTCTACCGCGACGGAAAACGAGAGACCGAGCACTACATCGACTGGACCTCGGTATCGGGGACGCTGGAACTCCAACTCGACGACGTGCCCGTCGCCGCAGAGAGTTCGGTGAACCGCGACCGGATGCACGACCTGGAGCCGTGGCCGAGCGAGAACGCGATCGGGTTCCGGCCGGAGTACCTCGCCGGCTACACCGCCCGCCGCTACGACCGCAGCCTCCAGGCCTGCCAGGTCGAGGCGCGCGACCGCATGAACGAGCGCATCGACACCGTCATCAAGCGCCAGATCGGCGGGGATCACCAGGAGATCGACAGCAAAGAGACGAAGTGGCGCAACGAGACGTTCCGGCACCTGCTGCTGCCGGTCTACCTCCTCACCGTGACCTACCGGTCGAAGCCCTACCAGGTCGCTGTCAACGGCGTCACCGGCGAGGTTCACGGGAAGCGGCCGTACAGCTGGGCGAAGATCGGGTCCGTCGTGCTGGCGGTCGTCCTTGCCCTCACTGGCGTCGGCGTCTACGCCTGGCAATACGAGTCGAGCACGGTTTCGATTTCGGACACCTCGGATTTGCCGGCGCAGGTGAGTATTCAGGAACGCGAGGCCCTGCTGCGCGCCGACGCGGAGGCCCAGGACGCGACAAGGACTTTCACGCCGGAGGAGTGCCGCGAGGCGGTCGAGGTCTATCGGCTGCGCACCCCGGACACGTTCTTTCCGGACGTGCGCGCATGCGCCGCGCTGAGCCCCGACGAGCGCCGGACCATCGCGCGCGAGATCTTCGCCGACGAGGAGATCACCACCGCCCGGCGAGCGTTGCTCGCGCTGGGCATCGGCAGTCCCGCCCGCCAGTGGTGCCGCGCGAACGTCGCGCTGGCCGGGGCGAAGATCGCCGCCAAGCAGTACACGGCGGCGGACGCGCGGGACCTCACCGAAGCGTGCGCAGGCCTCCCGCAAGCAACGATCGACCGGTTCAGCGACGATTACGCCGACGCCTACCTGGAACGACGAAAGCAGGCCCTGGCCGATGCACCCTGAAACGCCCGCCGACCCGCCGCACAACCCCGGCCCCCCGCCGATCCCCGGCCCGCCCCCGATGCCGACGCCTCCGCGACTGGGGGACGGGACGA
The DNA here is from genome assembly GCF_000384115.1 of Sporichthya polymorpha DSM 43042. Classification (NCBI taxonomy): domain Bacteria; kingdom Bacillati; phylum Actinomycetota; class Actinomycetes; order Sporichthyales; family Sporichthyaceae; genus Sporichthya; species Sporichthya polymorpha. The sequence continues at coordinate 2,009,083 of NZ_KB913029.1, read as the reverse complement.
CACCGGACCTGACCACCGTCCACTTCGCGTGCGTCAACTGCGGCGGTCAGCTGGTCTTCCACCCGCCCACGCGGGGCATGAAGTGCCCGAGCTGCGGTTCCGAGCGACCGATCGAGGCCGCGGAGGAGAAGCCGGCCGAGCGGGACCTGCTCGCCACCCTCGAGGACCAGCGCAAGCCCCCCTCGGCGCAGGCCGTCACCTCCGGCCCGCAGAAGGAACTGGTCTGCCCGAACTGCAACGGGCACATCGGCTTCGTCGGCTCCCTCACCGCAACCCGGTGCCCGTTCTGCGCCTCGCCGGTTCAGCGCAGCGACATCCACGAGGCGCCGAACCGCCTTCCGGTGGACGGTGTCGTCCCGTTCGGCATCGACACCATGGCGGCCGAGGAGAAGGTCAAGGAGTGGATCAACGGCCGCTGGTTCGCCCCGAACGACTTCAAGAAGTACTCGAAGACCGGTTCGTTCTCCGGGGTCTACCTGCCGTTCTTCACCTTCGACGCGCAGACCTACACCGAGTACGAGGGGCAGCGCGGCGACAACTACACCGTCACCGTCGGGTCCGGGCAGAACCAGCGGACCGAGACCAGGATCCGGTGGCGGCACGTCTCGGGTGCGGTCGACGTCCCGTTCGACGACGTCGCGATCGGCGCCGAGCACTCCCTCGACCCCGAGCGCCTCCAGGCCCTGGAGCCGTGGCCGACGCAGGCGGCCGTCGCGTTCCGCCCCGAGTACCTCGCGGGTTCGATGTCGCGCTTCTACGAGAAGGAGCTCGACGTCTGCCACAGCGAGGCCGTGCAGCGGATGAACAACGACATCGCGTACGCGATCCGTCGCGACATCGGCGGCGACCACCAGCGCATCCACCGCACCGACACGACCTGGAGCCGGCAGACCTACCGGCACCTGCTGCTGCCGATCTTCCTGCTCGTCGTGATGTTCCACGCGAAGCCGTATCAGGTCTTCGTCAACGGCGTCACCGGCGAGGTCCAGGGCGAGCGACCCTACAGCTGGATCAAGATCACCCTCGCGGTGATCGCGGCCCTGATCGTCGTCGGGGTCGGGTTGGGCGTCTACTACTCGGGCAAGTAGCCGTGGGCTCGGCGGTTGCTTTCACCTGCCGGAGCTGCGGCGCGCCGACGAGCTATCAGCCGGGCGGCATGGCCTGCGCTTCGTGTGGTCGGTTGACGCCGGTCGAGCCTCGGGAGGGGACGGTCCGGCGCCGAGCCCTCCGCCCGGTGTTCGCCGAGAATCCGAACTGGGCGCCGGAGATCCCCGACGAACTCGACCACCAACTGATGTGCCCGCACTGTGGAGGCGGCGCCGCATACGTGGGCACGTTGCGGGCCAGCCACTGTCCGTTCTGCGCCGCTCCGGTGGCTCTCGCGGATGTGCACGAATCGGGCGGTCGGTTCCCGATCGACGGCGTGATCCCGTTCCGCATCGACAGCGCGGCAGCGCACCGCGCGGTCCGTCATTGGATCGCCCGCGCCTGGTTCGCCCCTCGGGGGATGAGGCTCCACACGAAGGCCACGCATTACGCCCGGGTCTATGTACCGGTGCTGAGTGTCGACGCCCGGCTGGATGTCGACTACACCGCGATTCGCACCACCTTCCTGGTGGCTGAAGCCGGACGCGTCGGAGGATTCGTGCGGGACGTCGTCATCCCGGCCGGAAGCCTCGTCGATCAGAAGTGGCTCGATCGCTCACGACCATGGCCGCTGGACCTGGTGGTGCCGTACCGGCCCGAGTATCTGGCGGGCGCCTTCTGCGAGTCCTACGACCTCGACCTGCCGACGATCCGGAACCTGATCCACGCCGCACTGCGCAAGCGCGGAGAAGAGATGGCGAAGGCAGCGATCGAGAGCGAGTACCGGTACGAGAAGCACACCCCGTACCTGGACTCGCCGGTGTGCCGGTCGAGCGGCGAGACGTACCGGCACCTACTCATTCCGATCTACCTGGTGACGACCCGCCACGGCGACTCGGTCCGGCAACTCCTCGTGAGCGGTATCGACGGCTCCATCGCCGAACAGACGCCGGTCAGCGCCTGGAAGATCGGCGTGCCGCTCGCGGCGCTCGGCATCCTGGGCCTGGCCTGGCCCTGGCTGAAGGATGTCGTCGGGTTCTAGTCCCCGGCGGGTCCCGGCCGCAGCAGCGCGGCCGCGAAGGCGAGGTCGTAGCCGGCGCACAGGGCGGGGTACCAGCGGGGCAGCCCGCCGCCGGAGCCGGAGTCGTGGCGGGCGTCGAAGAGGGCGTGCGCGGCCCACCCGGCGGCGATCAGGGCCCGGGCGGGAGTGCCGCCGCGCTCTCGGGCCTTCATGACCACACCCGTCGCCGCGGCGACCGACCCGATCTCCCGGGCGGCGGCCAGGCTCAACCGGCGGCCCCGCCGCGTGGCGGGGTAGACCGCGGCCGCGGTGACCAGGCCCGCCGCCCCGAGGTCCGCCCGCGCGTTCGGGAACCGCTTGCGGGCGAGCTCCTCGACCGCCCAGCCGCTCGCCGCCCCGACTGCGATCGCCACCACATCCGCCGCCCGCAACGCCATCCCGCCCACCTTCGCCGATCCGCCATCTGCCCAGGTCAGTCGGTACATCGTGGCGAAGGGACCGGCCCCGGCGGAACCCGGGTCCGGGATCTCGTTTCGACCCGCCGCGACCCGGCCGCTACACTTCCCGACGGCCCGCTTTCGGGGGCCTGCGCCCGTAGCTCAACGGATAGAGCATCTGACTACGGATCAGAAGGTTAGGGGTTCGAGTCCCTTCGGGCGCGCAGCAAAGTCCCAGGTCAGCGCAATGCGCGGCCTGGGACTTTTTTCCTGAGGCCCGACCTCGGCCGGATCCACACCGGCGTCCGCCACACCGCGGCGCCGGAACCCGGTTGCCGACCGACCGGGGAACTCCCCGTTGACCAGGCATCCCTAACCTCGATCTTTCGTGACCAGCCGGTTCCCAGCGAGCGGGTAGTCGATGGCGTTGGTCGGAGTCCTGGGCACTGTTGTCCGCCGGCGTTGTGTTCGCCGGTTCTCCGGGGTGTTCGTCGCGACGGGATCTGGGTTCAGGTCAGGGCGGTCAGTCGTTGGTGGCCGCCGGTGATCAGATCGGCCCAGGGCCATCGGGAGTTCAGGCGCAGGGTGCGCCGACGGCCGGTGGTGATCACGCGGGCGGCGACGCTGAGCAGGCGTAGTCGAAGACGTTTGGGTTCCCAGCGGCGGGCCGCGTGGGTGGGCCAGGCCAGCAGCTGGGTCCAGACCAACAGCTCGGTGGCCAGCTGGGCGAGTTCGAGCCAGAGCTCGTTCTTGGTGAACGAGTGCAAGGGCAGGTTGGTGGCGCCGGTGTCTTTCAGCGTCCGGACGCGGTCCTCGGCCCGGGCCCGTAACCGGTGTCGGACTTCGAGATCGGCCAGACGAGAGCCGCGGGTGTTGGTGGCGAACACAGTGATGCGCCAGCCGTCCGCGTCGGTGATCCGCAGCTGCGCACCGACGTGGGGCTCCTCGCGACGGGCGATCACCCGCATGCCGGGCGGCCATCCGGTGAAGGAGGCCGGCAGCCAGCGGGTCAGTTCGGCGACCTGCGCGCCCGGGCGCGGGCACCCGTCAGCATCGAGGGCGGCGCGCCAAGCCTGGCGTGGTAGGACCGCGAGGGCATCGAGCACCGGTTGACGGGCGGCGATCCCGACCGAGAACTCCAGGCCGAGCTCATGCACGTGGTTCAGCAAGTCCTTGACCCCGCCCGCGCTATCGGCGCGCACCAGCACCCCGCCCCGCACCGCTTCGGGCAGTTGGGCGAGTGCGGCATCGAGGACTGCGATCTGATCGGCGGCGTTGTTGGCATTCGCACTGCCGGGGCGCAGCAGCGCGGCCAACGGCTCGCCGGTTCCGGTCGGGCCGTGATCGGCGAAGGCCAGGAGCGGGTGGAACCCGAACCCGCGCTTGAAGGTCGGCGCCGCTCCTTCCTTCTCCGAATGCGCCCCGACCAGCGTGGCGTCCAGATCCAGCACCGGGCGGTCCTGACCAGCCCACGGATCGACCCGTGACCACACCCACGCCCGGGCCTGCGCGCGGGCGGCACGGATCGCGCCGAGTGTGGCTTTGGCCGTGTCCGGATCTGCGGCCAGGGTTTCGATAAGTCGGCTGACCGTCGGGTCCGAAGCCACCGGGCCGAACAGCTCCGGCTGCGCGCGCACCAACGCCAGATCGGCCAGACAGTCCCCACCCAACGCGATCGCGACCACCAGATCGAGCACCGTCTTACCTGGGTCGTGCACCGCCCGGTGCGCCCGCCACGGCGCCAACCCCCGGGACAGGGCACCGGCCAAGCCGCTGACCACCGCGGTCTTCAAAAGCAACGCCCCACCCGCTGAAGAGATCAGCGACTCGCCGCCAGCCTCAACACGGGGCACAGAACGAACCCGGCTACCCTTCACCTACGGAGTGCCTTCCGGCTCGGCGATCTTGGACCTTCGACAAGCCCAGAATCCCGTGCCAGACAGGCACTTCCGTGTTTAACGCGCCGAACTCAACCGCTCACACGCGAAATGTCGAGGCTAATGCAACTGGTGAGGCGCCGTCGCCACCTCGTCCGCCTCTGCTGTTGCATTTGGGATGCCTCGTTCACGCCTCCCGGGCGTCGTAGCGGTCGCGGGCGTCGAGGACCTCCCCCATGTGGTCGACGGCCCAGCGTTCGAGGGCGGCAATCGGTTCGCCGAGGGAGCAACCGAGGTCGGTGAGCTCGTAGTCGACGCGGACGGGGACGGTCGGGGTCACCGTGCGGGTGATCAGGCCGTCGCGTTCCAGGCCGCGGAGGGTCTGGGTGAGCATCTTCTGACTGATGCCCTCGATCTCGCGGGCGAGCTCGGTGAAGCGGCGGGGGCCACCCGCGAGCGAGCGCAGAATCAGGATCGTCCACCGGTCACCGACGCGGTCGAGCACCTGCCGGCTCGGGCACCGGGCGGCGTACGGGTTGGGCGCGAGAGTCACGGTCGCCTCCGGGTGGGTTACGCACTTTCAGGTGCCTACTCTCCAACGGGAAGTGACCCCGCCGCATTCCGGTTCCACCCCAGCGAGACACCACCCCTCTCGTGAAGGAGAACCGCCATGACCCTCGCCGTCACCGCCGCCACCGGCGGCCTCGGCCGCCAGACCCTCGACGCGCTGCTGCGCCGGGTGCCCGCCTCCGAGCTGGTCGCGATCGCGCGCCGACCGGAGGCCCTCGCCGACCTGGCCGCCCTCGGCGTCGAGGTCCGCGGGGCGAGCTACGACGACCCCGACGCCCTGCGCGCCGCGTTCACCGGCGTCGACCGGCTGCTGTTCATCTCCGGCAGCGAGGTAGGCCGTCGCGTGGTCCAGCATGGCAACGTGATCGATGCGGCGAAGGCCGCCGGGGTCGGGTTCGTCGCCTACACGAGCATCCTCCGCGCCGACACGACCTCGCTCCTGCTCGCCGCGGAGCACCGGGCCACCGAGGAGGCGCTCGCCGCCTCCGGCCTGACTTACGCGCTGCTACGCAACGGCTGGTACCACGAGAACTACCTCGCCCACCTGCCCACGTATCTCGCGAACGGGGTCGCCGGCGCCGCCGGCGACGGGCTCATCAGCGGCGCCGCGCGCGCCGACTACGCCGAGGCCGCGGCCGCGGTCCTCACCGGCACCGGCCACGACGGCGCGGTCCACGAGCTCGGCGGCGAGGCGTACACGCTGACCGACCTCGCGGCGACGATCTCCACCGTCACCGGCCAGGACGTCCGCTACACGAACCTGACCGAGGAGGCCTACCGCGACCTGTTGATCAGCGTCGGCCTGCCCGAGCCGGTGGCCACCGTCCTCGCGGACGCGGACCGCGGCATCGCCGCCGGCGAACTCCATGTCCCCGGCTCCGACCTCGCGACGCTGATCGGCCGCGAGCCGGTCTCGCTGCGCGCAGCCGTCGAGGCCGCGGTCGCCGGCGCCGCCGCGACCGTCTGAGCGACGCGCCCCGCCACGCGGCAGCGCCGACCGGAGGACCGCCTACCCTTCCCTGCCATGAGCACGCCGGAGAAGGACGTGGCCCCCTGGTCGGCCTGCCGCACCCTCGCCGACCTCGGCGCGGTCACCGCGCGGTGGCTGCGCGGCGAGGTGCAGTACTTCCCCGGCCACAACGACCCCACCGAGCCGCCGCTGCCGGAGACGAAGGGCCTGATCGACGTCCTCGTCGACCTCAACGGCGCCGGGTACGTCACCACGAACTCCCAGCCCGGCCAGAGCATGACGCGGGACGGCAACGCCCAGCGCGCGTTCGTCCGCGGCTACTGCACCGAGGACACGTTTCAGCGCATCGACGCCGCGCTGTTCGGCACCGAACTGATCGCTCTGCCGCGCCCGCCGGGGATGTACCACTTGTGCCCGGTCCCGGTGACGACCGTGAACGGCAAGAACTTCACCTGGGGCGGCATGTCCTCCGGTGAGCCCGAGGCCATCGCCCGCGAGTTCGGTGGCGCCCTGAACGACACCATGCTCGGGGTGCTGACCACCTGCTGGCTCGTCGACGTCCTCGACCCGGTCTGGGGCCGCACCAACCTGCTGTGGTCGAAGCTGCGCAAGGGTCTCGCCAGCTGAGCTGAAACCGCGTCAGCTCGGCTTCTCGCGCGGGCCGGGCATGGGGGCCATCCAGCCCCGGTGGATCGCGAGCATCCGCCAGACGATCGCGACGACGGCCGCGGGCGGGCCGATCGCCTCGTGCTCGAGGCCGGCCTCGGTCCCGACGACCGCGACGGTGGCACCGGCCAGCGCGGGTGTCGCGTAGAGCTCACCGCGGCGCAGGATCGCCGGGACCTCCCGCACCAGCACGTCGCGCAGTACGCCACCGCCGACGGCGGTCACCAACCCGAGCATCGCGGACGGCAGCGGGTTGAGCCCGTAGTCGGACGCCTTCAGCGCGCCGGCGACGCAGAACAGGCCAAGACCGCCGGCGTCCGCGTAGTTGACCGGCCGCTCCAGCCGGTTGAGCGCCGGATGGAAGAAGAACACGAACAGCCCGGCCGCGATCGGCGTGATCAGGTAGCGCCAGTCCGCGAGGCCCGGCGGCGGGACCGCGCCGATGAGGACGTCGCGCATCAGCCCGCCGCCCAGCGCGGTCACGGTCGCCAGCACGAGGACGCCGACGACGTCGAGCTCCTTGCGCACAGCCACCAGCCCGCCGGCGAGGGCGAAGACGAAGATGCCGAGCAGGTCGAGGGTGAGGAGCACGGCCCCAGCTTCTCGCGACGGTCAGGCGCGGGGCGAGTCCACTCCGGATCACGGCCGATGAACCCGATCAGGCGCGTCTGGACGTCGGCCCCGACGGGGACCAGCACCGCGGTGCCGAACTGCCCGGACGAGCGCAGCACGTCCTCCATCGCCTCCATGCCGGCGAGCAGTTCCCCGGTCGCTGAACGCGCCGGCGTACCGGCGGTGCCGCGCGGCGGCGTTGTCCAGCAAATCTGACGTCATGTCAGAGTGTGCCTTCCGCCAGCAACGCGTCGAGCTTGGCGTACCCGTCGTTGACGCCGGTCTCCATGCCCGAGTTCAGCCAGCCCTCGCGGGCCTCGAAGCTGTCGCAGAGCGAGACCACGTGCAGTTCGGTGCGCCCGTTGCCCAGGTCGGTGAGCGTCATCGTCTCGAGGCAGACACCGTCGGGCTCACCCTCGTAGGTGAAGGTCTGGACGATCTTGTTCTCGCGGATCTCGTGGAAACAGCCGCGGAAGGCGTACTCGAAGCCCTCGTGGCTCCCGGTGTAGCGCCAGCTGCCGCCGGTGCGGGCGTCCCAGTAGTCGATCTGCATGGAGGTGCCGTAGGGGCCGACCCAACGCAAGAAGAGGTCCGGGTCGGTGTGCGCGCGCAGCAACTGCGCCGGCGTCGCGGTGAACTCGCGGTAGATGTGGATGGCAGGGACGGTCGGGTCGGCCTCGATGCGGGCCCCGGTCGCGGTGTTCATGTCTGGATCTCCTCGGATCGTGTGGGTTCGGTGTTCAGGACTGCTCTGCGGTGCCGGACTCCTCGCTCGCGAGTTCGGCGAGCACCGCGTCGAGCCGGGAGCAGCGCTCCTCCGCGATGCGGGCGTAGCGGTCGATCCACTCCGTCGCGCGCCCGAGGACCTCGGCCTCGAGGTGGACCGGCCGCCGCTGCGCCTCCCGGCGCCGACTGACGAGCCCGGCGTCCTCCAACACCCTCAGGTGCTTGGAGACCGCTTGCAGGCTCACGTCGTACGGCGCCGCGAGGTCGCTCACCGTGGCGTCCCCGATCGCGAGGCGCGCCACGATGTCCCGCCGGGTCGGATCGGCCAGCGCCGCGAAGAGCCGGGAAAGCTCATCCGTCACGCCGCTCGCCTCCTCAACCAGTTGGTTGAATAAACCGTACGGTTGCCGGGCGTCGTTGTCAACCAGTTGGTTGAGTAGGCCCGCTGACCTGCGCGATAACGTCGCGTCATGGCTTCGACCCGCTACCTCGCACTGCTCCGCGGCATCAACGTCGGCGGCAAGAACCCGGTCCCGATGGCGGCGCTGCGGGAGGTCTTCGAGACCGCCGGTCACACCGAGGTCAGCACCTACATCCAGTCCGGGAACGTGCTGTTCCGGTCCCCGCAGACCGGTCCGGCGCTGGAGCAGGAGATCGAGGCGAGCCTGGAGGAACGATTCGGCGTCCCGCTCGTCGTGGTCGTCCGCTCGTTGCGCCAACTGCGCACGGTCGTCGAGAAGGCACCGCCGGGCTTCGGCAGCCGGGCGGACGTCTTCCACAGCGACGTCATCTTCCTGCGCTCCCCGCTGACCACCGCGCAGGCGATGACAGTCGTCCGCACACGCGACGGCGTCGACGAGGCCTGGGCCGCGAACGGGGTGCTCTACTTCCAGCGTCTCTCCGCCGAGCGGACCAAGAGCAGGATGGGTCAGATCATCGGCACGCCGGAGTACAAGCTGATGACGATCCGCAGCTGGAAGACGACGACGAAGCTGCTCGAGCTGCTGCAGGGCGGCGCGACGTGACAGGAGCGAACACGTGAAGGTCGACACCGGACTGGGCATCACCTTCGACGCGGACGTGGACGGCGTCGAGGCCGCGGAGGCGTCCGGGTACGACGCCGCCTGGCTGCCCGAGACCAATCACGACCCGCTACTGATGGCCGCCGCCGCGGGCCGGACCACCGAGCGGATCCAGATCGGGACGTCGATCCTCGTCGCGTTCGCGCGCTCCCCGATGACGACCGCCGTCGCGGCGAACGACCTGCAGCTCTACACGCGAGGGCGCTTCCTTCTCGGCCTCGGTTCGCAGATCTCCGCGCACATCACGCGCCGGTTCTCGATGCCGTGGTCGGACCCCGCCAAGCGGATGAGGGAGTACATCGCCGCCGTCCGCGCGATCTGGCGCACCTGGGAGACCGGCGAGCCGCTGGACTTCCAGGGCGACTACTACAGCCACACGCTCATGACGCCGATGTTCGACCCCGGCCCCAACCGCCACGGCAACCCGCCGATCCTGCTCGCCGGCGTCGGGCCGCAGATGACCCGCGTCGCCGGCGAGATCGCGGACGGCTTCCTCGCCCACGCCTTCACCACCCCGCGGTACTTCCGCGAGGTCACCGTCACCGGGCTCGCCGAGGGCCGGAAGGTGGCCGGCCAGACCCTCGACGGGTTCGAGATCAGCGGCTTCCCCTTCGTCGTCACCGGCGCGACCGAGGAGGCGATGGCGCGGACCGCGAAGGCGTGCCGCAAGCAGCTCGCCTTCTACGCCTCCACCCCCGCTTACCGCGGCGTGCTCGAGCTCCACGGCTGGGGCGACCTCGGCGTCGAGCTCACTGCGCTCTCGAAGCAGGGCGAGTGGGACACGATGGGCACCCTCATCGACGACGAGGTCCTGGGCGAGTTCGCGATCGTCGCCGAACCCGACCGCGTCGCCGACGTCCTGCTCGAGCGCTACGGCGACCTGTTCACCCGGCTCACGCCGTACCCGCTCGGCCCGTCCGCCCCCGAGGTCTGGGAGCCGATCATCCGCAAGCTTCAGTCGGCCTGACCCCCTGAGTGTCGGCGGGGCGGAGTAGAAACGGGGCCATGACGACACTCCCGGACCGTCCGCAGACCGCGCTACTCGTCATCGACGTCCAGAACGGGGTGGTGGCCGACGCGGTCGACCGGGACGGGGTGATCACCCGGATCCGCAGCCTGGTCGAGAACGCCCGCGCCGCCGGGACGCCCGTGGTGTGGGTGCAGCACACGGACGACGACCTGCCCGTGGGCACGGCACCGTGGGAACTCGTCCCCGAGTTGCAGGTCGGCGAGGGCGAACCCGTCGTGAGCAAGAGTTACGGCGACTCGTTCGAGGCCACCGACCTCGAGGACGTCCTGGCGTCGCTCCGGGCCGGTCGACTGGTCGTCACCGGCGCGCAGACCGACGCCTGCATCCGGTCGACCATCCACGGGGCGTTCGTCCGCGGCTACGACGTCACGCTGGTCGGGGACGCCCACACCACGGAGGACCACAGCCGGTGGGGTGCGCCCCCGCCGGAGCAGGTCATCGCGCACACCAACCTGTACTGGCAGTTCCAGGACGGCCCCGGCCGCACGGCCGCCGTCGCGACCGCGGCCGAGGTGTCGTTCTAGACCTCAGGCCGGGCGACCGCTCGACGCCGAGCTCCGGACGCCGTCCGTCGTCGGCGCCGGGACGCCCTCGAGCGGGCCGAGACCGGCCCAGTGGCCCGGGTCGTCGGCGCGCATCTTCTCCATCGCCCGACGGCCCATCACCTGCTGGAGCGTCGCGGTGCGCTCGGAGCGTCCGCGACCGATGAAGCTGACCGCCCAGTGCAGCAGTGCCGTCACCCGGTTCTTGAACCCGATCAGGTACACGAGGTGGATGACGAGCCAGATCAGCCACGCGAGGAAGCCGGACAGGCGCAGCGGACCGATCGAGGCCACAGCGTGGAACCGCGACACCGTCGCCATGCTGCCCTTGTCGCGGTAGTGGAACGGCGCCCCGTCGGGCTTGCCCTCCAGCCGCGCGGTGATCTGCTTCGCCGCGTGCTTGGCGCCCTGCATCGCGACCTGCGCGACACCCGGGTAGTCGTTGAGCGTCGCCATGTCACCGAGCACGAACACCTCGGGGTGCCCGGGCAGGGTGAGGTCGGGCTGTACCTTGACCCGACCCGCGCGGTCGAGCTCGGCACCGGACTGTTCGGCGAGCTGCTTCCCGAGCGGCGACGCGGCCACCCCGGCGGCCCACACCTTGCAGTAGGAGTCGATGCGCGTCCGCGCACCGTCCTTGCCCTCGACGACCACGCCCTCGGCGTCGACGTCGACGACCTTGAGGTCCATCGCGACCTCGACGCCCATCTTCTCCAGGCGACGGCGCGCGGCCTTGGACAGCTTGTCGCCGAAGGTCCCCAGGACGGCCGGGGCCGCGTCGAGCAGGACGATGCGCGCCTGGCTCGGGTCGATGTTGCGGAAGTCGCGCTGCAGCGTGCGCCGGGAGAGCTCGGCGATCTGACCCGCCATCTCGACACCGGTCGGGCCGGCGCCGACGACCACGAACGTCAGCAGCTTGCGCGCCATCTCGGGGTCCTTGGTGAGCTCGGCGAGCTCGAACACCCCGAAGATGCGGCCGCGCAGCTCGAGCGCGTCGTCGATCGACTTCATGCCCGGCGCGTAGTCGGCAAACCGGTCGTTGCCGAAGTAGGACTGGCCCGCACCCGCGGCGACGATCAGCGTGTCGTACTCGGTGACCGTGGTGCCCAGCGGCGAGGTCGACGTGACGGTCTTGTTCGCGAGATCGATGTCGGTGACGTCACCCAGCAGGACGCGCGCGTTCTTCTGCCGGCGCAGGATCTCCCGCGTCGCCGGCGCGATCTCGCCCTCGGAGAGCACACCCGTCGCCACCTGGTAGAGCAGCGGCTGGAACAGGTGGTGCGCGGTGCGCGCGATCACCGTGACCTCGACCGGCGCCCGGCGCAGGTGCTTGGCCGCGAACAGCCCGCCGAAGCCGGACCCGATGATCACCACACGGTGCGGCGTGCCCATGGGTGTCCTCTCTCCCTGCTGGCTACCGGAATGTCTGATCCAACCGGCAATTCCTCGGGAAGCTTCCTACCCTTGCGCCGAATCACATGCCTGGGGGCGTGAGAAAGCTTTCACCCCCCGGCGGGTTCACCCCTGCGGCGCCGGCGACGCGACCGCCGGGTCCTCGGGGATGTGCACGACGTAGATGCGGTCGAGCAGGTCCGTCAGCACCGCCTCGGCGCCGGCGACGTTGTCGCGCACCGCGACCTCGACGGTGCCGTTCTCCCGGATCCGGAGCACGGCGAAGGGCGCCCCGGCCTCGTCGAGGCGGGCGAACTGGCTCAGCACGGACTTCCGCGTGGCCTGGGCGTCCCGGTACGAGAACAGCGCCTCGGCGAAGGTCACCTCGACGTTGCGGTCGCGCCCGATCCGCTCCACGGCGCGCATCAGCGCCGAACCGCCCTCGGGGAGCTTGTAGACGACGACGCGGCCGGCGGGGACGCACGGCACGACGCCCGCGTAGACCTTCCGGTACCGCTTCTCCCCGATCTGGGCGATCTCCGCGGCCGCCTTGGTGACGTCGCTGTCGGTGCGCACCCGGCGCGGCGTGGGACAGGTGGGCTCCACGAACGGCTTCACCCCGGCCTGACCGATCGCGACCACCGGGCTCTCGCCGTCGAGCGTCGCGAGCGGCGTCGGAGCGGCCACCTCGTCCCCGTCCCCGCCGCAGGCCGCCAGCCCGCCGACGAGCACAGCGACCAGCACCACCGGTGCCAGCGCACGTGCGCGCGCCATCCGCCACCTCCCCGCCTCGATCTCCGCGTCGGATCCTGCCCGACGGGAGGGTAGCGAGGAGAGGTTTCAGCAGGCGGCAGCGGCAGTCGCCGGGAGCGGGGACCGAGGATCGGACACCGCGTGGCCGGGGGTCGGATGCGGCGGGGCCGGGTTCACGACCGGCTGCGGCGGGTTCGCGTCGGCGGCCACCTCGGTGCCGCAGTAGCAGCGCAGCACGACGTCGATGAGGCCGGCTCCGGCGGGCTCTTCCGCGGAAAACCGGACGATGCGGCGGGTCGACAGCAGGACCCGACTCTCGCAGGTGGAGCAGTAGGGAGCGAACATGCTCAGAATCGTTCCAGAACGGCACTTGATTGCACGAGCCAATATGCGATCATTGGCACATGGATCTGCATACCAATCCGGCCGAGCTGGCCCGCCTGCTGTCCGGCTGGACGGACGGCGGCCACGGGACGCTGCCGCAGCGCCTCGCGTACGGCCTGCGCTGTGCCATCAACTCCGGGCTGATCCCGGACGGCGTGAAGCTTCCGCCCGAGCGTGACCTCGCCCGCGGGCTCGCGGTCAGCCGCTCCACCGTGACCACCGCGCTGGACCTGCTCCGCGAGGACGGTCTCGTCACCTCCCGCCAGGGAAGTGGCACGGTGGTGCGCGGGCCAAGTCAGCGGCACCTCGGGTCCGCGCGCATCGCCGGCACGATCGGCGGGGCCTCCGGGATCGACCTCGCAATGGCTTCACCCCCGGACCCGTCCCATCTGCCCCCGGTCACGGTCGACGTCGGTGAGCTGATCTGCTCCCGCATCGGCACCGGCCTGGTCCCGCTCGGGCTCCCAGTGCTGCGGGAGGCCCTGGCGGAGCGGCACATGCAGACCGGCCTGATCACCGACCCGTCCCAGATCCACGTCACCGCCGGCGCCCACCAGGCGATCGCGCTCACGTTCGCCGCCGCGGCCGGTCCCGGCGACCTGGCGGCCGTCGAGGAGCCCAACTACTCGGGCATCTTCGACATCCTCGACGGCGTCGGTGCCCGCCCGCTCACGCTGGATTCCGACGAGGACGGCGTGCGCCCGGCATCCCTGGACCGCGCGCTGCGCGCCGGGGCGGTCGCCGTCTACCTACAGACCGGCCCGCAGAACCCCACCGGCCACCTCCCCTCCCCCGAGCGGATGCAGTCCCTCGCCGCGGTCGCGGACAATCACCGCGCGTTCGTGATCGAGGACGTCACGCTCGCCGACCTCGCCTACGGCGGCCGGGTCCGCCCCGAGCTCGCCGAACTCTGCCGCCGGGCGACCGTGGTCACGACCGGTTCGTTCTCCAAGGTCGGCTGGGCCGGCCTGCGGATCGGGTGGCTGCGCGCACCCGCCCCGATCGTCGACCGGACGCTGCACCTGAAGCTCGCGCGGGACCTCGGCGCCTCGGCCCCCTCACAGCTCATGGCGGCCGCCCTCGTGCCGTCGCTCGACGACATCGCGGCGCACCGGCAGGCCACGCTCCAGGAGGCGACGAGCGCGGCGCTGGCCCAGCTCGCGACCGAGCTCCCGAGCTGGGAGATCACACCCCCGCGCGGCGGTTCGGTGCTCTGGGCGAAGCTTCCGGTCACCGACTCGAACCCGTTCGTGGCCCTCGCGGGCCGGCACGGCGTGCACGTGGCCCCCGGGTCCGCCGCGATGGCCGGCAACGGTCAAAGTCCATACATCCGGATCTGCGTCGACCGCCCCCGCCCGATGGTGGAGGCCGGTCTCCAACGCCTTCTGCAGGCGTGGAACGAGGTCGAGGCGCCCCGCTCACGCTCGATCCTGACGTGATTTCGGGATATACGGGGCACTGCACCCCGGCCTAGGATCCGCCCATGACTACGTCCCTGGCATCATCCCCGGTGCTCCCGATCGTGATGGCCGGCGCCGCCGGCCTCCTGGTCGTGGGCACGTTCTCCAGCTCGGCGACTCCCAACTCCCAGGCCCAGGAGGCCGGCCCGCCGGCGGCCGAGGCGCCCCCGGCCGCAGCGCCGGCCCTCCCGACCGGCGCGAACGTCCCGGCCACCTGCAAGGGCAAGGCGTGCACGATCGCCTTCCCCAAGGTGGGCGACTACTCCTCGGCGTTCGGGCAGACCGTCACGCTCGAGCAGATCTACACCGACGGCGCCGCGGTCACGGTCGGGGCCACCCGCATCGTGTCCAGCCTCAAGGTCTCCAACAAGGGCGGCGGCTACGCGCTCAAGATCGTCAAGGTCGCGCCGACCGGCGTGACCGTCCGGGTCACCCAGAACTGACAACTGGCCGGACGCACCACATTTGACAGCACGAACTTCCGTCCCGACAACCGAAACGGCCGGCCCCCTTCCCAGGGGCCGGCCGTTTCGTCTGCTCTGACGCTCAATCAGGTGACGCGACAAATGACGGTTTCGTCAGTCACCTTCGATGGGCATGTCCGGCGGCTCGAACAGGTCGTTGCCGGCGCGGGGGCGACCGTCCAGCGACGGGTACGGCCGCTCCTGGTGGCCGGTGTAGAGCTGACGCGGGCGGGCGATCTTCTGCTCGGCGTCGAGCAGACCCTCCTCCCACTGCGCAAGCCAACCCGGCATGCGCCCGATCGCGAACAGGACGGTGAACATCTCGGCGGGGAAGCCCATCGCCTCGTAGATGATGCCCGTGTAGAAGTCGACGTTCGGGTACAGCTTCTTCTTGATGAAGTACTCGTCCTCGAGCGCGATCCGCTCGAGCTCGACGGCGACCTCGAGGAGCGGGTTCAGACCCGTCACCTTGAAGACGTCCTCGGCGATCTGCCGGACGACGCGGGCCCGCGGGTCGTAGTTCTTGTAGACCCGGTGACCGAAGCCCATCAGGCGGAACTCGCCCTTCTTGACCCGGTCCACGTAGTCGGGGATCTGCTTGACGTCCCCGATCTCGCGCAGCATCTTCAGCACCTGCTCGTTGGCGCCGCCGTGCAGCGGGCCGTAGAGCGCCGCGGTGGCCGCCGCGGCGGCCGAGTACGGGTCGACGTGCGAGGAGCCGACCGCGCGCATCGCGTTCGTCGAGCAGTTCTGCTCGTGGTCCGCGTGCAGGATGAAGAGGACGTCGAGGGCCTTCTCCAGGATCGGGTCCGGGTCGTACTTCGGCTCGGACATCTTCCACATCATCGAGAGGAAGTTGCCGGCGTAGGACAGGTCGTTGTCCGGGTAGACGTACGGCAGGCCGCGCGCGTGGCGCGAGGCGTAGGCCGCCAGCGTCGGAATCTTGGCGATCAGGCGGGCCATCTGGAGCCGGCGGTTCAGCGGCTCACGGAAGTTCTTGGCCTCCGGGTAGAACGTCGACAGCGCGCCGAGGGTGCCGACGAGCATGCCCATGGGGTGGGCGTCGTGGTGGAAGCCCTCCATGAACTTCTTGACGTTCTGGTGCACGAACGTGTGGTGCGTGATCGTGTGCTCGAACTCCGAGAGCTGATCCGCGTTCGGCAGATCGCCGTTCATCAGCAGGTAGGCGACCTCCAGGAAGCCGGAGTTCTCGGCGAGCGTGTCGATCGGGTAGCCGCGGTAGCGCAGGATGCCCGCGTCCCCGTCGATGTAGGTGATGGCGGAGCGACAACTCGCGGTGGCGGTGAACGCCGGGTCGAACGAGAGCAGCCCCGGATCACTGGCGTCGTCGGTCTTGATCTGACGCAACGCAGCGGCGCGGACGGCACCGTCCTCGATCGGGATCTCGTACGTCTTGCCGGTGCGGTTGTCGGTCACAGACAGGGTGTTCGTCCCCGCGGACTCGGTCATGGTGTCCTTTCCGGGCGCGGCGGGGGTGTGCCGCAGGCCAAAGTGCAGTCTCCCAAACCGGTCCGAACCGTCACAACAGAGGTACTGGGTGGTACAGGACACCCTGGGCGCACCCACGGACCGAAGGACGACTTCCCCGCCGACCAGCGGTTTAACGCACAAACGCCCCTGACACCAGTGAGGTGTCTCGGGGCGTTGTGCAGAACTCCTCAGCACATCGTCAGCGGGCGGCCTTGCGACCCGCGGCGGCGACAGCCTTGCGCGGGCTCGCCGGCGCAGGCACCGAGGCCGTCGGGTTGAGCGCCATCGCGACGAGCGTCGGGTACGAGCGGTCGATCGCCGGGACCGGAACCGGGTCGCCCAGGGTCGCGATCAGAGCGTCGAAGATCGGGGTGTCTTCGTTCATGGTGTTCACGGTAAGCCTCGTTCCTTCGACGGCCAGTAGTTGTCGTTCGAACGGGCGAAGCTGGAGTCCCTCCGACACCGCTTTTGCCCGTTTCGTAGCGGTGAGACGCATCGACACCTGACCCGGTTTCATCCTCCGGCCCGGGTTTCCGGCGCGGCGGCCGATCCGAGACCCTCGGTTGATGCCCTCCTCAGCCGTTCGGATGAGCCTGCGAAGGATCCACGGAGTGTCGCTGGACAAACGCGTAATGTGATTCAGGTCGATCCGTCAGGGCAGACTCCAGGAGACCCAGGGGAGGGGGCGGTTCCGTGGACATCAGCGACGTCTGGGCAGAGTTCAAGGCCACAGGGTCGCCCGAACTGCGCAACCGTCTCGTGCTGCAGTACGCGCCCCTCGTCAAGTACGTCGCCGGCCGACTCCGGTCCGGATTGCCCCAGAACGTGGACACCAACGACCTGGTCTCCGAGGGCGTCTTCGGCCTGATCGACGCGATCGAGAAGTTCGACACCAGCCGCGGCCTGGAGTTCCAGACCTACGCCGTCCCGCGCATCAAGGGCGCGATGATCGACGCCCTCCGCTCCCAGGACTGGGTCCCGCGCTCCGTGCGCGAGAAGCTGCGCGCGATCGAGCGCGCCCATGCGGTCCTCGTCGAGCGCCTCGGCCGCACGCCCACCGAGGACGAGATCGCCGCGGAGATGGGCATCACCGCGAAGGCCCTGAACGGCCTCTACTCCAAGGTCGCCTACACCTCGATCGCGGCGATGGAGGACCTCGTCATCGTCGACGACGCGCCCGCCCCGGGGGCCGCCCTCGAGGACGACGCGGTCAAGGAGGCGCTGCTGCGCCACGTCCGCGACCTGCGGGAACGCGACCAGATCATCGTCGCGCTCTACTACTACGAGGGCTTCACCCTCGCCGAGATCGGCCAGGTCCTCGGGGTCACCGAGTCCCGCGTCAGCCAGCTCCACACCCGGGCCATGCTCGCCCTCCGCGGTCTGGTCCAGGCCGCCGCCGGCGCGCACTGACCCCCCGGTCAGGCCGGCGGCGCCTCGCCGTAAGGCTGCTGCCCGTACCCCGGCGGGGGGCCGTACCCCGGCGGGGGTCCGTACCCCGGCGGAGGGCCGTACCCCGGGGGCAGGGCCACGCCGGGGTCGCGGGCGGCGTCGTCGTTGAACACCGGGTACCGGTCGGTCAGCAGGAACAGCGCGTAGCCGGTGACGCGGACGGCGAAGCCGTGCAGGAACGTCATGACGTCGAACAGGCCGCGGGGCATCCGGCCGGTGACGACGGCGACGACCCACATCACGAACGCCACGGCCATCATCACGTAGCTGAAGACCTGCATGACGATGTAGACGGGGATCGCGAGGATCATCCGGAAGAACACCTTGACCCGGCTGTAGCGCTCCTGCGGCGGGTCGAGAACCACGCGGACCGGGTACTCGGGGTGCTCCCCGGTGTCGAACGGCGGGTACGGGTCGGACTGCAGGTACGTGTACGCGCCGAGGCGCGCCCAGTAGCGCAGGAAGCCGGTGTTGAACCGCCAGAGCGCGTCCGGGTAGCGCCCGGTGAACAGCAGGGCGAACCAGGCACCGAGAATCGTGAAGAGCGCCGCGATGCCGTAGAAGAACCCGACGATCATCAGCGGGATGACGAGCAGGAACCGGAAGAACACCGTGAGGCGATTCCGCTGCTCGACGTACTCGGGGCGGTAACTGACGGGGTACGTGGCCACTGCTCGACCTCCCTCGCGCCCACGGCGCGGGCGTCGGGACGACCGTAGAGGCGTCCCGCCGGGTCAGGTCAATGATCTTGGGGCGAAAATCTGACCCCGGATCAATCGAGGGCCGGCGTCAGCCGATCGAGCCGAGGTACGCGCCCCAGATCGCCGAGCCGGCGAAGACGCCGACCAGGGCGCCCGCGAGCATCGACGGCCCGAACGGGATCTGGCTGCGGCGGCCGGCCCGGCCGATCGCCATCAGCGTCACGCCGACGACCGAGCCGATCGCGAACCCGCCGAGCAGACCCACCAGGCTCGGGCCCCAGCCCAGCCACCCCAGCGCGAGGCCGAGGGTCGGGGCGAGGACGACGTCGCCGAGGCCCATGCCCCGGCCGCCGGTGCCGAACCACAGCGACCAGTACAGGCCGAACCAGGCGAGGGCCGACAGCAGCGCGACCGCCACCGGCGACCAGCCGTCGGCGAGTCCGGCCAACGCCAGCAGCACCGCGGTGACCCCGAGACCGGGCACGGAGATCTCGAACGGCAGGCGACTGACGTCGAGGTCGATCATCGCGAGCGCCAGGCCGATCGCGGCCAGGAACAGCAGCGCCGGCAGGATCGGGCTGAGTCCGAAGCGCAGCGTCAGGGCACCGAACAGCGCCGCGCACCCGAGTTCCACGAGCGGGTAACGGGCGGAGATCGGGTGGGCGCAGTCGCGGCAGCGGCCGCGCAGCAGCAGCCACGAGACGACGGGGATGTTGTCCCGCGCCCGGACCGGGCTCCCGCACTCCGGGCAGCTCGACCCCGGCCGCACCACCGACTGCCCCGCGGGCACGCGATGGACCACGACGTTCAGGAACGAGCCGATCACCAGGCCGAGCAACGCCAGGGCGCCGGCGGCCATCAACTCGGGGCTCATGCCGCCGTCCTCGTACGGCCGAGCCGGGGTGCGAGCCGCTCCACCTCGGCCGGCGGCAGCGCCGCTCGGACGGCGGCCCACACCCCGGCCCGGGCGGCGGCGACGTCCACCGGACGCTCCGCAGCCTCGGAGAGCAGGAAGACCAGGGCACCGCGTCGCACGTCGGCGAGCAGCAGCGCGTCGTCACCGACGGCGACGGAGGCCTCGACCAGGTAGGCCTCGACCTCGGCGACGTCGGCCAGGCACATCTGCCGGGCGGCGTCACGGCGGTAACCGGCGGCCAGCAGCGCCGCGGCGATGAGACGACCGTCGGACGCGGCGACGTGCAGCGCCTCGATCAGGCCGGCGGGGCCGATCTCGCGCGCCCGCCACTGCAAGGCGTCGCCGGGGCTCGGCAGCGCCTTGCCGACGGCCGGCGGCAGCTCGGCGAGGTGCTCCAGGTCGGTCAGGCGCTCGGCGATGAGTGCCGCCGCCGACGCGTCGAAGACGCCGAGCATCCGGCGCCGGGCCGCGACAACGACCTCCCGGGCGTCCCGGGCCTTCGCCGGCTCCGCCTCGTTCGCACCCGCCACCGCCGCCCCGACGGCCGTCGCTACGGCGAGGAACCGTTGGTGGGCGGCGTCCGACTCGGCCGGCGCGCGCTCGGCGAGCAACTGCTGGACCGTCAGGACGTCCGTCGCCCAGGCCGCGCCGACCGCGACCCGCGGGTCCCGCTCGGCCGCGGCGATCCGGGAGACCCGGGCGTACAGCGCAATCTTCGCGGTGGTGTCCGCGATCTCGGCGGCCCGGTCGGCGGCCCGGTCGGCGGCCCGGTTCGCAGTCGCCTCGGGCTCGGGTGTGGCTGCCGGCGCGGGGATCGCGTCCGCTCCAGCGACGGGCGCGGTCATGGGGGCTCCTGAGGGACGTACGTGGGCGGGGTGGGAGGTCAGGCCAGCGAGGGCGGCGGTTCGGGCTCGAGGCGGCGGACGGCCGACTCGAACCGCTGCGCGCACGATCGGGCCTCGGGGGTCGAGCTCGGGTCGTCGACGACCGCGGTCGTCAAGGCCCGGACCGCGACCAGCAGCCGGCGGTGCTCGTCGGCCTGGGCGGCGGCGCGCTCACGCACGATCCGGCCGTCCTGCTGACGGAGCATCCGGTTCTGGCGGTACACCTGGGCCTTCAGCTCGTCGAGCTCGGCGAACAGGTCGACGATCGGGTCGTCCGTGCCCTCGACGGCGAGGGCCTCGACGTTCTCCCGACGGCGCAGCCGCAGCATGCCCCGTCGCCCCTCAGCCCGCACTGCCGGCCTTCGTCGGGTCGTTCTTCGTCGGGTCGGTGACCTTCGGCAGCAGGTACATGTCGCCGGTGATCGTGACGGTCTGCGCGTCGGCGGCCGTCGAGGTGTTCTCGCTCGGCTCCTGGCTCGCGGACTGCTGCGCCAGGCTGATCGTGGAGACAGCGAACGCTCGCGGGAGCTTCTCCAGGTTGGCCACGAAGGCGCGGATCTGGGTGGGCGAGCCGGAGACGTTGATCGTCAGCTTCTGGCCGGCGATCGACGCAATCGGCGCCGCGACACCCGGCAGCTGCGCGGACGACCCGGTGCCGACCGCGGCCGGCGGGTCCATCTGCATGCTCGTCAGGTGCTGCGGGGCGATCCCGGCCTCGGCCGCAGCCGCCGTGATCATCTTGAACAGCTTCGCCTGCTCGGCGGTCGGCGGGAACCGGCGGTCGAGCGCCTTGGAGGTCTCGCGCAGCGCCGGCAGCTGCTCCTCGCGGAGCTTCAGCGTCTGAATCTGGTTGCGCAGCGACTGGTTCCGCTGCTCGGCGACCGCGACCTCCTCGTTGGTGGCGGCGATCGCGTCACTACGCGGGCTGAGGACGAACATCCAGGCCGCGAGCAGGGCGACGAGCAGGATCACCGATCCCGCGATGGCGTTCTTGTGCACCGCCGTGAGAGCCGACGTCTTCATGCTCACTCACCCCCGTTCTGCTGCTGCTGTTGCTGCTGCGCGGCGGCAGCCGCAGCGGCGGCCGCGGCGGCCTGCAGCTGGGCGGCGAGTTCCTTCTCCGCCTTGAGCTGCGCCTTGCGCTCGGCCTTCTCCTTCGCCGCAGCCTCGGCGTCGGCCTTGGCCTTCGCGGCGATCGCGGCGGCCTTCGCCCGCTCGGCGAGCCGGTGGCTGGCGGTGTTGCCGGACTTGATCATGCGCTCGGCCTCGTCGAGGACCTTCGGGTCCGAGAGCCAGCTCAGGTCGGCGTAACGACCGCTGACCGCCTTGCCGGTCAGACCGACGCTGCCCGCGAACGCGACGACCTCGCTGCCGTCGCCGGCGTTCATCGTCGTCGTGGTGATGAACGGGTCGGCGTAGAGGTCCGCGGCCCGCAGGTTCTGGACGAGCTGGCCGACCTGGGCCCGGTTCTGCGCGGTTCCGCTCAGCGTCACACAGCCGATGATCGGGGCCGGGTTGAACGGGTCGGGGCGGGCACAGCTGACCGGCGGCACGACCGTCTTCGGAGCCGTCGTCGCGGCGGACGCGTCACTGTCGTCGGCGGTCAGGGACGTGTCGTCCGCGGCCGAGAGAGCAGCGCGCACCGCGCTGTTCTGGGTCACGGTCTGGGACCCGCTCCGGATCCCCGCCGGGTTCTGGGCGCCCGACGAATTCTTCGTCAGGTCGTTGCCCTCGGCGTCGATCCCCGCCTCGGTGAGCGGGGAGACCGGCGGCGCGACCGCGCTGACCGTCTCGGCCGTCAGCGAGACCGACATCGCGTTGATCTCGATGCCCGCCGGCGTGCGGCCGGCGAGGTCGGTGAGCGCGTCGGAGAACAGGACCTCGTGCGCCATGGCGGCCGAGGCGGTGCCCTTGCGCGCCTGAAGGAGGTCGAAGAACTGCGCGACCGGGGCGAGCGCGGCGACCTGGGCGTTCAGCGCGGGCGTGAGCGCCTGCTCCGCCGCGAGGCGGTCCTCGGCGCTGTGGAGGCGCTGGGTCTGGACCATCCAACCGCCGCCGACGAGGACCGCGCCGACGAGACCGGCGGCGACCAGGCGGTGGCGGACGCGCCGGACGGCGAGCGCCTCCAGCGTCGAGGAGGGCAGCAGGTTGACCGACGGCAGGATCCGCGACGGCTGACCGGTGCGGGGCTGCGGCGTCTTGGTGGAGCCGGAACGGAAGCTGGCCGCGTTCAACTGACGGGGCAGCTTGACCTTGTCGAGCGTCTTGCCCGAGCTCAGGAACGACACGTCACATCACTCCCAGGGCGAGGCCCGACAGCAGGGCGACCGCACCGAGGTCGTCCTCGGCAGCGGCGGAGATGCGGCTCTTCACCTCGCGCGGGGTGGAGAGCAGGACCACCTCGGTGTCCATCGCCTCCGCGATCCGCTCGGGCAGCCCGGACAGGCGCGAGCCACCGCCGGTGAGCAGGATGCGTGGGAGGCTGCGCACGCCGGTACCGGCGGACAGGAAGAAGTTCAGGGTGGTGCGGACCTCGGCGACCACGCCGGCGACCCGCTCCTCGATGGCCTGCTGGGCGGGGTGCTCGAGGTTGACCTTCTCCTCGTCACCGCTGCGCTGACGGGGCAGACCGAACTGCGCCTTCGCCGACTCGGCCTCCTCGAACGACCAGCCGAACTTCTGCTGGAGCTCGCCGGTGATGGCCCGGCCACCGAGCTGGTTGACGGTACGCACGAAGCGCGGCTGTCCGCCGGTGTGGACGACGACGGTCAGGGTGTCGGAGCCGATGTCGACGATCGCCTCGGCGTCCTCGGTCTCGGTGTCGGGCTCCGGGTTCGGCACGGCGGCGCGGATCAGCGCGAACGGCGCGAGCTCCGCCTTCACCGGCACCAGGTCCGCCTCGGACAGCGCGGTGAGGAAGGTGTCGACCATCTCGCTGGCTGCGGCCACGAGCAGGATGCGGAGCATGTGCTCGGACTCGGGGTCGGGACCGGCCGGCAGGTCCTCGAGCACGTGGTAGTCGAGGTTCGCCTCGTCCACGGACATCGGGATCTGGTCGGCGACCGAGTACGGCAGCGCCTTGCGGAAGTCCGCCGGCTCCATCCAGTCCAGGTCGAGCTGACGGACGAGCACGCGGTCGTTGGCGAGACCGAACACGACCTTCTTCGTCGAGAAGCGGCCCGCGGACCACAGCGCGCGCAGCGCCTTCGCCACTGCGGCCGGATCGGTCACGACTCCGCCGGCGACCGCGCCCTCGGGCAGCGGGACCGCCGCGAAGCGGTCGAGCCGGCACACCGTGCCGCTCATCGGGGTCGAGCGGACGCTGAACTGCGCCGCTCGCAGACCGGAACTGCCCACGTCCAGGCAGACGACCTTGCGGGCGCCCCATCGGGCATCTGTTCGCTTCACCGTGCTTGTCTCCTGGAGGTCGGGGCGGCCACGCTCCCTGCGCCGACAGCTGTATCGGAGCCGGGTCGGCACGGCTTGAGGGCATACGAACGCCGCGTTCGCCGACGAATCCGGACAGACCGGGACGACACGACGGGACTTCAGTCCGGATCTGGAAAAGCCGACACAGGTGTTATGGAGCCGGAGATTGCGCCGCTGCTGCGCGCCGTCGTGCAGAACAGCGCCTCAGACCTTCACCTGAAGTCCAGCGCCCCGCCGAAGATCCGGATCTCCGGATCCCTGGTCGCCCTGGACTCCCCCGTCCTCTCGCCGGCGGACGTCGAGGATCTGATCCTCCCGACGATGTCGCCGGACGTCGCCGAGCACTTCGCCAAGAACAACGAGGCGGACTACGCCCTCGCCGTCCCGGGTGTCGGGCGGTTCCGGGTCAACGTGTTCCGCGCGCGCGGCGAGGTCGGCTCGGTGATGCGACTGATCACCGACGAGCCGATGTCCCTCGAGGAGCTCGGCATGCCGCCGGTCCTGGGCAAGCTCGCCCTCGAGCCCCGCGGCCTGGTCCTCGTGACCGGGCCGACCGGCTCCGGCAAGACCACGACGCTCGCGGCGATGGTCGACCAGATCAACGCCAACCGCGCCGTCCACATCCTCACGATCGAGGACCCGATCGAGGTCACCCACCGCGACAAGGTCGCGTCGGTCAACCAGCGCGAGATCGGCATGGACACCCGCAACTGGTCGACCGCCCTGCGTGCGGCCATGCGGCAGGACCCCGACGTCATCCTGATCGGCGAGATGCGGGACGTGGACACCGTCAAGGCCGCGCTCGCCGCCGCGGAGACCGGACACTTCGTCATGTCCACGCTGCACACCACGGACGCCCGCGAGACCGTGAACCGCATCGTCGACTTCTTCCCCGAGCACGAGCAGAAGCAGGTTCGGCTTTCGCTCGCCGCCGCGCTCAAGGGGATCGTCTGCCAGCGCCTGGTGCCGAAGGCCGACGGTGCGGGTAGGACCTGCGTCATGGAGATCGCTGTGAACGACGCCCGCGTGGCTGAGGCCATCGCGGATCCGGACAAGACGGACACGATTCCGGATCTGGTGGCGGCGGGTGACTATTCCGGGATGCAATCCTTCGACCAGCACCTGCTCCGTCTGGTCCTGGACGGCACGGTCTCGCTCGCAGATGCGAAGCTGGTGGCCAGCCGTCCGCACGACCTGTCGGTCATGCTGCGACGTGCCGGGGTGACCGCGACGATGGCGGAGACCCTGACGCGATGAAGAACGGAAACGAACGGCCGGGACTTCCGAGGGCCCGGGCGGCGTCCCGGAACGGGGTGGGGATGGACGAG
Source organism: Sporichthya polymorpha DSM 43042 (assembly GCF_000384115.1). Classification (NCBI taxonomy): domain Bacteria; kingdom Bacillati; phylum Actinomycetota; class Actinomycetes; order Sporichthyales; family Sporichthyaceae; genus Sporichthya; species Sporichthya polymorpha. The sequence goes on along the minus strand of NZ_KB913029.1, from coordinate 1,983,813 downwards.
GGCCGGCGGACGAAGCGCGGCACCGGCGAGCTGGTGGCCGCACCGCATCTGGCGGACCTGGACCTGGCGGCGCTGCGGGTGTACCGGCGCGACCTCCAGGACGAGGAGGACCGCGTCTCCTACTGGCGGCGTCTGGTGCACGCCCGCCTCGACATGCTCGAAGCCGGCTCGCACACCGAGGGCACCCTCTCGGTCGACCAGCTGATCCGCGTGCTCGGCGACACCGGCAGCGGCGCCAGCCGCACGGCGCTGTCCGCCGTCCACCCGTCCGCCCCGCTGCCGGACCTGCCGGAGACCGCGGACATGTGGGTCACCGAGGTCGACCCGCACGACCCGGCCGCGCTCGCGGAGGCGCAGGAGAAACTCCGCGCCGCCGAGCACAAGTTGACCGCCTACCGGAAGGCGCTGTTCGAGCGCATCGACGAGGCCACGGCCGAACTCATCCTGCGATACCGCGAGAACCCGGCCGCTGCGCTCTCCGCGCTGCCACACTGAGGATCATGATCGGCGTGCCAGGCGGCGACGCCGTCGCGGCGCTCCTGGACGCCGGCTTGGTGACTGAGGATCAGGTCGCCGAAGCGGTACAGCAGAGCGAGCACGACGGACGGGCTCCCCTCCAGATCCTGGTCGACACCAAAGTGGTCTCGACCAGCGATGTGGTGCGCACTGCCGCGGCCGCCGTCGGCCTGCCGTACGTGGAACTGGCGAACTACTCCGTCGACCCGACCGCCGCCGCGCGCCTGCCCGCCGACTACGCCCGCCGCTACGGCGTCCTGCCGCTCGGCTGGGAGAACGGCGAGCTGCTCGTCGCCGTCGGCGTGAAGCAGGCCGGCAACATCGAGCTCAAGGACGACCTGGTCCGGCTCACGCGCAGCCTCGTCCGGTTCGCGCTCGCACCGAACGCCGACATCGTCGCGAAGATCGACCAGCTCTACCGGGCCGAGGACGAGCTCACCGACCTCACCTCGAACATCGAGACCGAGGAACAGGCCGAAGACCTCTCCAACTTCACCACGGTCGCCGAGGACGCTCCGATCGTGCGGTTCGTCAATCTGCTGATCTCCCAGGCGATCAGCGACCGGGCCTCGGACATCCACATCGAGCCCACCGAGAGCGACCTGCGGGTGCGGTACCGCATCGACGGTGTCCTCCACGAGCAGCACCGGTCGACGAAGTCGATCCAGGCCGGCGTGATCTCGCGCATCAAGATCATGTCCGACATCAACATCGCGGAACGCCGCGTGCCGCAGGACGGCCGGCTCTCGGTCAACCACCAGGGCCGCAAGATCGACCTTCGGGTGGCGACGCTGCCGACGGTGTGGGGCGAGAAGATCGTCGCCCGCATCCTGGACAACTCGACGGCGCAGCTGAGCCTGGACGAGCTCGGGTTCTCCGACCACAACTTCCGCCGCTACCGCAGCGCGTACACCAAGCCGTACGGGATGATCCTGGTGACCGGGCCGACCGGGTCCGGCAAGTCGACGACGCTCTACGCGACGCTGAACATCCTCAACGACCCGGCGGTCAACATCATCACCGTCGAGGACCCGGTGGAATATCGGCTGCCCGGCGTGAACCAGGTGCAGACGAACCCCAAGGCGGGCCTGACGTTCGCCCGGGCGCTGCGCTCGATCCTGCGGTCGGACCCCGACGTCATCCTCATCGGTGAGATCCGCGACCACGAGACCGCCCAGATCGCCGTCGAGTCCGCCCTCACCGGCCACATGGTCCTCAGCACCCTGCACACCAACGACGCCCCGTCCGCGATCGGCCGGCTGATCGAGATGGGCATCGAACCGTTCCTCGTCGCCTCGGCGCTCGACTCCGTCCTCGCCCAGCGCCTCTGCCGCACCCTGTGCAAGGAGTGCAAGGAGCCGTACACGCCGACCGAGCAGGAGCTCGCGGACGTGCACTTCGGCCACGACCCCTCCGAGCCCCTCCCGGTGCTCTACCGGGCCGTCGGGTGCACCGCGTGTGCCCGCACCGGCTACCACGGCCGCATGGCGCTTCACGAGGTCATGACGGTCACCGAGGAGATCGAGCGCCTCGCCGTCGCCCGCGCCTCCACGGACGAGATCGAGAAGATGGCGACCGCCCAGGGCATGACGAGCCTGCGCGAGGACGGCTGGCTCAAGGTCCGCCAGGGGCTGACGTCGATCGAGGAGATCCTCCGCGTCGTCGCCTGACCCCGCGCCCCGCCCCGGGGCCGTCCGGGCCCACCTGCACCCAGTGCGCAGATCAGCCCCACTCCCGCGGCCTCACCCCGGGCCCACCTGCACCCAGTGCGCAGATCGGCCCCCACTCCCGCGTCGCGATCCTGTGCCGAGGCCCACCGAGCGGGGGGCGCGGCCCGGTCCCGAAAAGTTTTACCTTCCGGCCGTCCGGCGGCCCGCCCCATCGGTGTCCGGCGGCCGGGTCCGTCGCGGCCCAGGTCAGGGCCCCGGGATGCCTCCGGACGGGTGAATCAATGGATCAAGAACGCCCTGACCTGCGCAAAGTTACAGCCCTGTAGTTCCGGGGACCCGGTGGCACGGGTGCGACTGGTGTGAAAACAATGGCCTCGTTCATTACCACCAGCACCACCAGCACCAAAGGAGACACGCCGTGCCGGAGAGCGAGCAGACGGGCGGGGGCCGCCACCGACGGCGTCGCCGCGAGCGGGCCTCCGACGAGCAGCTGGCCCCGCTGCCCGGTGGCCTCCCGCCGCGCGCACCCTGGCGCCGGGCCAAGGCCGAAGAGGTGTCCTGGACGCCCCTGCCGGCCCCCGGATCGACGCTGCGCCCCATCGGCGCCACCCCGATGCCCGGCCTCGCGGCCGGCGGTTTCGTGCGCCCCCTGCCCAAGCAGGGGAACGGGGACGTCCTGACCCTCGACGCCCCGCCGGACCTGGACCCGCTCGGCCGCCTCGACAGCCCGAGCCCGGTCGGCCCCGACGAGCTGCTCGACCCCCTGGCCGACGTGCGCCGCCGCAGCGCCACCGTGGTGGCCGGCGTCGTCACCGGCGCGGTCACCCTGCCGCCGATGTTCGGCCTGTCCGCCGCCAGCGCGGCCGTCGAGCCCAAGCCGAACCCGACCCCGGCCGTGGTCCTCCCGACCGGCGTCGAGGACTTCTCGCCGTACCTCGGCCAGGTCTCCTGCGACCCGAACGCCAAGCCCGGCGTCGTCGCCTTCTCCCAACTCGTGCTCTCGTACTGGGGCCGCGGCGGCAGCTACGGCATCACCCGCCCCTGCAACATCGGCGGGCAGTCCGAGCACAAGGAAGGCCGCGCCTGGGACTTCCGGCTCGACCCCAACAGCTACGAGGACCAGGTCGCCGGCCAGCGCATCATCGACTGGCTGCTCGCCGACGACGCGCTCAACGCCCGCCGCCTCGGGATCATGTACATCATCTGGAACGAGCGCATCTGGGCGACGTACCAGCGCGAGGACGGCTGGCGGCCCTACCGCGGCCCGGACAACCACACCTCGCACATCCACTTCTCGTTCTCCTGGAACGGCGCGATGAAGCGCACATCCTGGTGGACCGGCACCGTGGCGCCGATCGAGTTCGGCCCGTGCCAGCGCTACATCGGCGAGAAGGTCCCGGTGTACGGCAAGAAGATCAACCTCGCGCCGTGCCCGAAGCCGAAGGCCCGGCCGAAGCCGAAGCCGGACCAGAACTCGAAGCCGGACAAGCCCACGAACGACAAGCCCAAGAACGACAAGCCGGCCGACAAGCCCAAGAACGACAAGCCGAAGACCACGACCAAGTACAAGGTCGTCTCGGTGAAGTCGGGTCAGACGGTCGGCGGCATCGCGAAGAAGTACAGGACGACCGTCGCGAAGATCGTCAAGCTCAACAAGCTGAAGAACCCGAACCGCATCTACGTCGGCCAGAAGCTGCGGGTGCCGGTGAAGGTCACGAGCACCAAGAAGAACAACAGCGGGACCAAGGCGTCGTCGGCCAAGGCCCCGACGAAGACCCCGAGCGTCGTGCGGATCCACGTCGTGAAGCGCGGCGACACGGTCGGTGGCCTCGCGTACCGCTACGACAGCAGCATCTCGGCGATCGTGAAGGCGAACAACCTCAAGGACGCGAACACGATCTACCCGGGCCAGCGGCTCCGGATCCCGAAGGTCTGATCCTTCCGGAGAATCTGACAGACAATCAGGAACGACCCTGGGCGAGCTCGATGCCCAGGGTCGTTCCGATCTCCCGGAGCGTCAGTTCGAAGAGCGGCTCGCCGTCCTCGGTCGCGAACTTGAGGTGCCCGAACACCTCCATGGTGACCGCGCCGTAGAGCTTGACCCAGCTGGACATGTAGGCGAGCACGGCCCCGAGCGGGAGGTCGCCGATGCCCATCTTCGTCCGGCACTCGCGCAGGCCCTCGGCGAGCCGCGGCTCGATCTCGTCGTCCGCCGGGACGGCGAAGGGCCTGGTCGCCCACAGCTCGACGAACATCGCGCCGAACACTGCACCGAAACGGCGGCCGGCCTCCTCCGAGGCGCCCTCGGGCTCGGTGCTGACGTCCGGGATCGGCGTCCCGAACAGCAGGCTGAACTCCGGGGCGTGGGCCAGGGCCCAGCGTCGGAACGCCCGGCTGCACTCGATCATGCGCACGCCGACGGGCTGGTCGAGGTGCCGGTCGCGCTCGGCCTCCAGTTCGGCCGTCAGGTCGTCGTAGCAGGCCGCGACGAGGGCCTCGATCAGCTTGTCGAGGCTCTCGAAGTACCGGTACAGCGCCGGCGCGGTCATGCCCATCTCCCGGGCGATCGCCCGCAGCGAGATCGCCGTCGGGCCGCCCGCGACGAGCTGTCGGCGGGCCACGCCCAGGATCTCGTCGAGCGTCGACCCGCGCAGTCGCTCGCGCCGCGTCCCCGCTGCCGTGTCCACGCTCGTCCACTCCCGGTCCGACATTGCTCTTGACAACTGCGAACAGCGTACACAGAGTTTACACCGTTAGCTATACACCGTTCACTCCGGTGAACTCCGCTCACCGCAGAAGGAGCCGCGATGTTCGAGGCACTCGGACGCCGGACCTACCGTTCCCGTCGCTGGGTCCTCGGGCTCGCCGGCCTCTTCGTCCTCGTGGCCGTGACCTGGGGCACCGGCGTGTTCTCGGCCCTGTCCCAGGGCGGGTTCGAGGACCCGGACAGCGAGTCGGCCCGGGCCCTGACCCGCATCGAGGCGATGTCCGGCGGCACCGGGGATGTCGACGTCGTCGCGGTCTACACCGACCCGGACCGGACCGTCGACGACACGGGCTTCCGCAACACCGTCGTCCAGACCCTGCAGGACCTTCCCGCGGCCGAGGTCGCCGGGTTCTCGACCTACTGGAGCACCGGGTCCGAGGCCTTCGTCTCCGCCGACCGCCACTCCACCTTCGCCGCCGTGACGCTCGCCGGCGTGAGCGACGAGGAGAAGGAGGAGGCCTTCGCCGCCGTCCGCGACCACCTGCGAGCGCCGGGGCTGCAGACCGAGCTCGGCGGCCCCTCGGCCGTGTTCTCCGACATCAGCAGCCAGGTCGAGTCCGACATCGCACGGGCCGAAGCCCTGTCGCTGCCGATCGTCTTCCTGCTCCTGGTGATCGTCTTCGGCAGCCTGACCGCAGCGGCGATGCCGCTCGTGATCGGCGGGCTCGCGATCCTCGGCGCGTTCACGATGCTGCACGTGCTGACGCTGTTCACGGACGTCTCGATCTTCGCGATCAACATCGTCACGATGCTCGGGCTGGGTCTGGCCGTCGACTACGCGCTGTTCGTCGTCAGCCGGTTCCGCGAGGAGCTGCCCCGCGCCGCGACCGTCGAGGACGCCCTCGTGCGGACGATGGCGACCGCCGGCCGCACCGTCGCGTTCTCCGGCCTGACCGTCGCCGTCTCGCTGGCCTCCCTGCTGCTGTTCCCGCAGCCGTTCCTGCAGTCGATGGGCTTCGGCGGCATGGCGGCCGTGCTGGTCGCGATGATCGGGGCACTCACCGTCCTGCCGGCTCTGCTCGGCCTGCTCGGGCACCGCATCGACGCGCTGCGCGTGCCGCGACCCTGGCGGCGCGCCGGCGGTTCGACCGGCGGTGTCTGGGCGCGGGTCGCGCACGGCGTCATGCGCCGGCCGCTCGCCGTCGCCGGTGCGGTGATCGCGCTGCTGCTCCTGCTCGGGACCCCGTTCCTGCGCGCGGAGTTCGGCGGCGTCGACTCCCGCGTCCTGCCCACGGGCACGGAGAGCCGCGTCGTCGACGAGAAGCTCGCGAGCCAGTTCCCGGCCGACCCGAGCGCAACGATCGACGTGGTGCTCGACGGGGCGGACGCCGGGACCGCGACGACCTACGTCGACCGGCTGCGCAGCCTGCCCGGAGTGACCGGGGCCGAGATCACCGCCGGCGGTGACGGCGCAGTGCGGATCGCCGTCCACCACGACGAGCTGCCGACCTCGCCGGCGGCGCGCGACCTGGTCGCCGACATCCGGGGCGTTCACGCCCCGGCGGGGACCGAGGTGCTGGTCGGCGGCGAGAGCGCCGAACTCGTCGACCTGCTCGCGGGTCTGCGCGGCACGCTGCCCTGGATGGCCCTGTTCGTCGGGATCGTCACCCTGCTGCTGCTGTTCGCGGCGTTCGGGTCCGTGGTGCTGCCCCTCAAGGCCCTGGCCATGAACGTGCTCTCGCTCGGCGCCGCGTTCGGTGCGGTGGTGTGGATCTTCCAGGACGGGCACCTGTCCGGCCTGCTCGACTTCACCCCGACCGGAGCGGTCGAGGCGTCGAACCCGATCCTCATGCTCGCGATCGCATTCGGGCTCTCGATGGACTACGAGGTGTTCCTGCTCTCGCGGATCCGCGAGGAGTGGGACCGCACCGGCGACAACACCGCGTCCGTCGCGACGGGGCTCGCCCGCACCGGGGGGATCATCACCAGCGCCGCGCTGCTGCTGATCGTCGTCATCGGCGCGTTCGCGACGTCCGGCATCACGTTCATCAAGATGATCGGCGTCGGGCTGGTGATCGCGATTCTCGTCGACGCGACCATCGTCCGCGGCCTGCTCGTCCCGGCCACGATGCGCCTGCTGGGCACGGCGAACTGGTGGGCCCCCGCCCCGCTGCGCCGAGTGTGGGAGCGCTACGGGTTCCGTGAGGGCGACGGGTTCGTCGCGGAGGAACCGCTCCGGCGGCCGCAGCTGGTGCCGATCATCCTGCCGACCGTCGACCCGGTGTACGTCGGGACGGACGTCGATCCCCTCTACGAGGAGAACGTCCCGATTCCGACGCCGGTGTCCGGATAGGTCCGGATCGCATCGGGTTCGCGTCGGGACTCAAGGCCCGGCCTCCGGAGGACGAAAAGACTGAGGTGATGTGCATTCCGCGCATCACCTCAGTCCTGCGTCGACGGAAGGCCCTCGCGTGGAGCAGACGCCCGACCTGCTTGCCCAGTACGAGATCGCGGACGCGCTCGCCTCGACGCACGAGCTCGCGGTGCACGCACTGACCGCCGAGCACCAGGCGGCCGCGATCGCCGCCGCCGCCGAGGCCGCGGAGGAGGCGGCCCGGGCCCGCGAGGAGGCGATCGCGAACAAGCGCGTCGACCTCGACGAACTGCTGCTGCACCTGCTCGAGCTCGGCGGTTCCGACCTGCACCTGACCGCCGGGGCGCCGCCGGTCGTGCGGCACCTCGGCAAGGTCACGCCGGTCGAGGACCAGCCGGTGCTGACCGGCGACACCCTGCGCGAGCTGATCTACGGAATCCTGACTGAGCGTCAGCGCAAGGTCTTCGAGGAGAATCTCGAACTCGACCTCGCCTACGCGCTGCCCGGGCACGCCCGCTTCCGCATGAACATCTTCCAGCAGCGCGAGTCGATCGGTGCCGTGCTCCGCGTGATCCCCTGGGAGATCAAGGGACTCGGCCAGCTGAACATGCCGGCGGTCATCGGGTCGTTCGCCGAGCTCAAGCGTGGACTCGTGCTGGTCACCGGTCCCACCGGTTCGGGCAAGTCGACGACGCTCGCCGCGATCATCGACCAGATCAACTCGACCCGGCACGACCACATCATGACCATCGAGGACCCGATCGAGTTCCTCCACCAGCACAAGCGCTCGATCGTGAACCAGCGCGAGGTCGGCGGCGACACCCACTCGTTCCGCAACGCGCTCAAGCACGTCCTGCGTCAGGACCCCGACGTCATCCTCGTCGGTGAGCTCCGGGACCTCGACACGATCTCGGTCGCGCTCACCGCGGCGGAGACCGGTCACCTCGTCTTCGCGACCCTGCACACGCAGTCGGCGCAGGACACGATCACCCGTGTGGTCGACGTCTTTCCGGCGGAACAGCAGCAGCAGATCCGCACGCAGCTCGCCGCGACGCTCCAGGGCGTCGTGTGTCAGACGCTGTGCCGTACCGCCGACGGCGTCGGCCGGGTCGCGGCCGTCGAGATCATGGTCTGCACGCCCGGCATCCGCGCGATGATCCGCGACGACAAGCTCCCGCAGATCCCCGGCGCCCTGCAGGCCGGCGCCCGTGACGGCATGCAGACCCTCAACGCGCACCTGGCGGACCTGGTGCGGGCCCACCGGATCACGCTCGACACCGCGCTCGAGCACTGCACGAACAAGGAGGACCTGCTGCAGCTGACGGGGTCTCTGCTGCGCCGTCCCCCCGTCCAGAGCAGCGGCCTCAACGCACCGCTCTCGCTCTGATCCCGCCGGTTTCCACCGACACCCGCTACCGACACCGAGTGCAGGAGCACTGAATGGCAGCAACGCAGTACGCGTACAAGGTCAAGGACAACCGCGGGAAGCTGGTCGAGGGCAAGGTCGAGGCCGACAGCGAGAGCGCGGTCGCCGACAAGCTCCGGTCGATGGGCTACCGCCCGCTGGAGATCAAGCAGGCGAACACCGGTCTGGACCGGGAGATCCGCCTGTTCGGTCGCGAGCGCGTGAAGCTCAAGGATCTCGCGATCTTCTCGCGCCAGTTCGCGACGATGATCAACGCGGGCCTGTCGATGCTGCGCACGCTGACGATCCTGTCGGAGCAGTCGGAGAACGGTGAGCTCAAGCGCGTCCTGCGCCTGGTGAAGACCGACGTCGAAGCCGGCTCGTCGATCTCGGCAGCGTTCGCGAAGCACCCCAAGGTGTTCCCGCCGCTGATGGTCAGCATGGTCCGTGCCGGTGAGGCCGGCGGCTTCCTCGACCAGAGCATGCGTCAGATCGCCGACAACTTCGAGTCCGAGGTCAAGCTCCGCGGCAAGATCAAGGCCGCGATGACCTATCCGGTCGTCGTACTGATCCTCGCCATCCTCATGGTCATCGGCATGCTGCTGTTCGTCGTGCCGATCTTCAAGGACATGTTCGCCACCCTGGGTGGCACCCTGCCGCTCCCGACGCGAATCCTCGTCACGCTCTCGGGATGGATGAAGTTCCTGGCACCGATGCTGGCGATCCTCACCGTCGCCGGCCTGTGGGCCTGGCGGAAGTACGGCCAGACCGAGCAGGTGCGCAACGTCGTCGACCCGCTCAAGCTGAAGCTGCCCGTCTTCGGCAAGCTCTTCCAGAAGGTCGCGCTCGCCCGGTTCGCGCGGACGCTGAGCACGCTGCTCAAGTCCGGCGTCCCGATCCTCACCGCCCTCGAGATCACCGGTGACTCCAGCGGCAACGTCGTCATCAGTCGCGCCCTGGAGCAGGTGAAGGACTCGGTGAAGTCCGGTGAGTCCATCTCCGGCCCGCTCAGCCAGCACGAGGTCTTCCCGTCGATGGTCGTGCACATGATGGCCTCCGGTGAGGAGACCGGCGCCCTCGACGACATGCTCGGCAAGATCGGCGAGTTCTACGACCAGGAGGTCGAGGCGACCACCGAGTCTCTGACCGCCCTCATCGAGCCGCTGATGATCGCCTTCCTCGGCACCGTCGTCGGGTCGATGATCGTCGCCCTGTACCTCCCGATCTTCAAGATCTTCGACCTCATCCAGTAACTGCCCTTACGTCCGAAGAAGTGGCTGCAACAGCAGCCACTTCTTCGGACGTCAACGGCTAGAACGAGCGCAGGTCGTTCAGGTCGTGGATGACGGCGCGGATCTGGGCGATGGTCTCGTCGGTGTCGGTGATGAGCTCCTCGAGCCGGTCGGCGTGGGGGGCGCCGACGGACGCCGTCATCGCCTGCATCGTCATGCCGGCGGCGAAGAGGCGCTGCAGGACGTGGTCGTGCAGGTCGGCAGCGATGCGGTGGCGGTCCTCCAACAGGATCATGCGCTGCTGGGACTCGCGGGCGTCGGCGAGCTCGAGGGCGACGGCGGCGTGGTTCGCGAACGAGGTCGCGAGCTCGAGGTCCTCGTGGTCGAAGGGCTCCCCACCGCACGTGCGCGCGATCAGAAGAGCCCCGCGGGCGCCCTGCTCGCCGAAGAGCGGGACGACCATGACCGGGCCGACCATCACCATCGGACCGCTGCGACGGACCTGCTCGACGCCGTTGGGGCGCTCGGCAACGTCGGCGGCCAGCACCGGTTGCCCGGTGCGGATCACCTCGCCCGAGATCGAGTGCTGGGCGTCGACGACGACGCCGACGAGGTCCTCGGTGTTCTCCCCGTGCGCGACCTCGATCATCAGCTCGTCGCCCGCGGGTGTGGGCAGCAGGACCAGCGTGATGTCCGCGCCGGCGATCGAGTTCGCGGCCCGCGCGACGGCGTGTAGGGGCTCCTCCCCGCCGACGGAGAGCAGGCTGCGCGTCACCTCGATGGACGCCTGGAGCCACTCGCGGCGCCGCTGCTCGGCGGCGTACAGCGCGAGGCCGTCCGCGGAGGTCTCCAGGTTGTTCATGTCCCCGCTCCCACCGTGCGGATGACGTCCACCAGGCGACGGCGGGCCGAGGCGGGCGCTGCGGGCGCGCATCCGACGCGCACCACGAGGTGGGCGTACCCGGGACAGCCGGCGGCAACCTCGACCATGTGCCGGGCGGCCGGGACCTCGATCGGCAGGCTCAGCACGTGCGCGGCCGTGTCGAGCGCGGTCGCGGTCAGCAGGACACGCTGCAGCGCCTCTCCCGCGCGCAGCCAGGCCGCGGGGCTGTCGGTGGGGGTGCTGAGGACCAGACACGTGCTCGTCCGCCAGTCCAGGTCGTCAGGAATCCACGTCGCCCCGGCCCGCCAGGCCCGCAGCTCGGCGAGGTAGGCCGCGTCGGCGTCCAGCACGACCGCGGCCACGCGGGCGGCTCGGGCGGCCGCCGCGGGGTCCATCGCGACCAGATCAGCTCCTTCGGCCCTCGCAGCCGCGACGAGGGCCGCGACGAGGGCCGGCTCGGCCGGGGTGGTGAACGGGCCCCACGAGGACCGCCGCCGCAGCGTGGCCCAGTCCAGACCGGCCAGGACGAGGTCCGGGTCGGTGATGTCCGGTGCCGGGCGCAGCATTGCGAGGTCGTCGACGTCCCCGGTGCCCAAGGCGTCGGGGCCCCAGGTCACCTCGTCACCGATCCCGGCCGCCGCGAGGGCGACCCGGGCGTTGAAGACCGCGGCGCCGCAGCTGAGCAGGAGCTGACGCCCCGTCGGATCAAAGACAGGCAGCCGACGGGACCGGTCGGCGCGCACCACCAGTCGGTCCGGGTGGAGCACCAGCCGCCAGGGCTGGCTGTTCCGCACCGAGGCGGCGAGCGTCGCCCGGACGGCCGCGCGGCGCAGCACCGCCGGCAGCACCCGGGTCAGATCCGGTGTGCGGTCGTGCTCGACGGTCATGGACACCTTCCGCTCACTGGCCGTTCCATGGTCGCCGCCGGCGAGCGCGGAACACAGGGCCGAAGGTCCCGCAGCTCAGGAGTACGCGGCGGGGATCTCCGCAAACGTGGCCTGGCCGAACGCGGTTTGCACCGGGTTGAGGTAGAACGGCGGCGGGGCGTACCGCAGGCGGGTGTCGTAGTTGTAGTCCTTGAGGTACCCGGTCCGCCATCCGGACCCGGTCGTCCCCACCGCCCCGCGGTACTTCTGCGAGATCGAGCCGTACACCTGCAGGTTGTCCAGCGGTGCGCCCATGTTGTAGAGCTCGACGCCGAAGCTGTGCTGCAGGGAGAGGATCGCGGCCTCCAGCTTCAAGGTCTTCGGCCGGTTCGGGTACAGATCCGTGGCGCCACGCAGCTCGTTGATGGTGTCGCACGAGTTGCAGGACATCGGGTGCCAGATCAGCACCGAGTTGTTCGCGACCAGCCCGAGACTGTCGTTGCCGTTGTGGCCGGTGGCGTAGGTCTGGTTGTCCGTCACGTAGATGTTGTTGTCGGCACCGATCGTCACACGGCCCTTGAGGATTCCACTGACGAACGCGTTCCCGTCCCGGCAGGAGTACTTCGCGACGGAGTTGTCCGGGTTGGACGCGGTGGTGAGGTCGAGAAGGGTCTTGACGCTGCACGCGGCACTGGCCTTCGGCGAGGACTGCGTCGCCGGCAGGTTCTGCACGTAGATCACGTTGTTGTCGGGCACGTTCACCTGGACGTTGTCCGGCTTGTTGCCGCCGCAGGTGGCCGGGCTGGTCAGGGTGTACGGGCTCCAGACCCGCATCTTGCCGTTCGACTCGAACTTGATCCGGGTCGGTCCCGTGAACAGACATCCAGGGGTGCCGACGCTGGTGGCGGCCACGGTCTGGGAGCGGAGGCTGGTGTTCGACGGCGGCAGCGTGATCATGCCGAGGTAGGTGAGGCTGCGCGCGAAGGTCGGGTTCGCCGTGCCGTTCGCGCGGTAGCAGTTCGCGACCGGCTTGGGCTTGCCGTTCGAGCTCGGCGCGCAGTTCGGCCACGCGGTCGAGGCGGTGCCGGCGAACACCGGGTTGCCCTGGAGCAGGATCGCGTCGTTGCTGTGCAGCGGGCCGTTGATGCGGTCACCGGTGATGAACTGGATGTCCTGGCAGGACGAGTTCCGCGCCGGCGAGCCCCAGTAGTAGCGCGCGCAGTACACGGCCGCCTGCGAGCTGCTCATCGGGTTGCCGTCGTACACGTAGGTGTTCGCCGGGTCCGTGGACTCGATGTCGGAGTAGTAGAGGAAGTCACCGAAACCCTTGCGCTGCACGACGACCCGGACCGTGCGCGTCTCGTCGCGCACCTTCCCCGTCGACACCACGGTGATCGAGCCGTTCGTCCCGGTCGACGAGGTGTCCGCCTCGTAGTGGTAACGCGCGCAGTTCAGCGGGGTCGGCGTGGTGGAGCAGAGGACGCCCTTCGGGTCGCGGGCTCCGGGCACCGGAACCCATCCGATCGCAGTGCTCGCCCCCCACCCGCAAGCTCCGCCCAGGGGCCGGCGCATCGCGAGGTTCGAGCAGTCGAGAGTCTGCCAGTAGACGTTGTTGGCATTCAGGCGCGAGACGTAGTCGTCGACGCCGGCCTGGGCGGCTGCGAGCGCCGCGTGGTAGTCGGTGCTGCGCCGCGCGTCCGACATCGACTCGATCGCTCGGTCGGTCAGTAGGCCGAGCATGAGCGAGAGAATGGTCCCGTAGCCGAGCACGAGGATCATGCTCATGCCGGCGTCGTTGCGGCGATGGCGCTCCAGCAGTGCGCGCAGGCGTTCCGTCATGACGGCTCTGGCACCGGAACGGCCGTGGCGAGCACGGACGTGGAGGCGTTGGGCAGTGTCACGCGGGTTGCGGACAGGAACCCGCCGGCACCGACACCGTTCGGGGTACGGACCGGCAGGGTGATGTCGATCGAGTCGACAATCAGGAGCTGATCCGGCGTCAGGCCCGGGCGAGCCCCCGGCGGGGTGAGCACGTCGGCGGCGTTGTCGCGGTACACGAACATCGGTGTCGGAGACGGCCAGTCCAGCCCGCGCACGAGGGTACGGACGCTGATCCGACACCCGGCTTGCTTCGGGATGCACGGCGTGTAGCGGAAGTTCGGCGCGCTGCCGACGTCCGGACGCTGGGTCTTCTGGGTCAGCACCCACTTCCCGTTCTCCTCCTCCGCGGCGAAGGTGATCAGGAACGGCCCGGTCGGGTCACCGAGGTTCGCGAACAACTGCAGCCGGTCGCCCTCCGCCGCCGTCAGCGCGGTCGACACGGACGCCGGTCCGATGCAGCTGCCGCACCCGACCTGGAGCTGCGCGGGCTGCACCGCGGTGCGCAGCACGCGGGTCAGGGCGTCCATGCCGACGCGGGCCGAGTCGAGGTCGGCCATGCGGATCTCGCCCGCGGCCGTCTGCCGTTGCGTGCTGATCACGAGCATGGTCACCATGCCGCCGAGCGTCGCGGCCAGCACGGTCGAGGTCATGATCTCCACGAGCGTGATACCCCGGTCGCCGTGGCGGCGACGTAGTCCGGCCAGCAACTGACGGATCATCATCATGGTGGTCACAGCAATACGTTCGCCGTCACGACCTGGGGCCCGGGCTGGTCGGCCCGGAGGTCGATCGTCGGCCAGCCACCGAGGTGGGGCAGGAAGTTCTTCACCTTGATCTGCCAACGGCCGTAGGGAAGCGAAATGCGAACCATCCCGGAGGAATCGGTCTTCACCGGCAGCTCCAGCACCTCTCCCGCGCCCGACCCGCCACTGACTGGATCGCTGACGGTGGTCGCGCAGCCCGTGCTCTGGTCCTTGGCGTGCACGGCGTAGACCGACGCATCGGGAACGGCGAGCAGCCACAGCGCGAGGCGCACGTGCACCGTGACGGGCACCAGGGGCACGTTGGCGGTCGTCGACGTCCCCGGCGTGAGCACGACGGGATCCTGGCGCTCGCCGCCGGTCACGATCGGGTCGGCGTCGTTGCACGAGCCGGCCCACAGGTCGATGCCGTCCGGGAAGGGCCAGGCGCGGAAGCTCCGGATCGGTCCGTCCCCGGGCAGAACCCGACGACCGTTCGGCGTGAAGGCCGTGTTCGCCGCGGTCAACGGGATGTTCTTCGCCGGGGGAAACTCCGGCAGGCTGGGCGCGAGCGCGGCCTCGACGTCGGCCGCGGTGGCGTAAGCGAGGTTCGCCTGCGCGATGGCGTTCGCGAGAACCGTGACCGTCTGCGTCGAACTCGGCCCCCAGGTCGTGCGGTCGATCCCGTTGGGCGCCGAGACGCTCGCGGTGTAGGTCCCCACCGGGAGACCGGCGAAGAAGGAACAGCCCCCGTCCGCGGTGGTCTGGGTGTCGGTGCCGCCTGGCCCGTTCAGGGTGACCTGCCGGCCCTCGACCCGCTCGCCGGTCTGGTCGACGACCGTGACGCGAAGGTGGCCGGTGCCCTGGGCGAAGGTGCCGAGGGGCGGCGTCAGCAGCGTGCTCGACTTCACCGATTGCGTCGAGCCCATGTTCGGCCACGACACCTCGGCCGTCACGCGCAGGTACGCGAGGGGCGCGTTGCCCCCGCCCGCGTCGACGTCGCAGGGGCCGTTCGCCGCCCCCTGCTGCGTCCACTCGGCGACGCGCTTCACGGTGAACGGGACGCCGTCGATCAGCAGCGGCTGACCGACCGCCCCACCGGGCAGCGGGTTGTGGTTGACGACCTCGCCGGCCTCGACCTGCTTCGGGCCGATCGCCGGGGAGTTGAACGCGGAGCGGGCGATGTCGATCTCGCGGGCTGCGAGCGCCGCGGCGCGGACCCGGTTCCGGTCGTCGGTGGTCACCTGCATGACGTCGATCAGACCGGTGGAGACCGTGGTGCCGACGATCGCGAAGATCCCGAACGCCACGACGACCTCGGCCACGCTGAACCCGCGGTCGCGGGGCGGCCCCTCGGTACGACGTGCCTTGCGCCAAAACATGCTTCGCTCCCAGTCGGACATCCGTGTCCGCAGGTCGCCGCCCTGGGAACGATCCGAACCGGGTCCAGCCGTCCTGGCGTGACCTTTGTCGGTACGGCGCGTCGTGCGGGTCAACCGTGCTAATGGCCTTGTCGGTCGGGACTTTGGTCCGGTTGAGGATCCGCAGGTTTGGGTTATGTCAAGGAACGGTCAGCGGTCGAGCTCGCGGTACGTTCCCGGGTTCACGTCGAACAGGGACGGCGGCGGGTTCGCGACGTAGCAGGCGTCGAGCGAGGCGTTGAACGTGCCCGTCATGTCGATGGTGTCCGCATAAAGCATGCCGATGTGGTTCGCGGTGCCGTTGGCTTTGAACAGCTGCCCGCCGGGAGCGGCCCCGGAGAGGTACAGCGACGCCGCGAGCTGGGTGTTCCCGTTCAGTCGCGCGTTGCCGCCCTGGACCACGATCAGCAGCGACGCGTCGAGGCACATCGGACTGTTCGCGTCGGTGATGCGACCACGCGACCACAGCGACCCGTCGAGCGGCTTGAGGTCGACGGTCTGATTCGCGTTCAGGTCGAAGAACAGCACGGTGTGCGGGTTGACGCTGCCGTCCGGGACGGTCCAGGTGGTCGACGTGTAGTAGGTGCCCTGCGCCTGCGCCATCGTCTTCAATTGCTCGAGCTCGGAGTCGGTCAGCGCCGGCCGCTTGATGTTGAACGTCCGGAACAACGCCTCGTCGTCGCGCAGGAACGAGCCGTTGACGTCGAGCTTGCCGTCCAGGTCGAGGTCGCGCGGCTGGTACGGCGTCTGGCCCGCGGCGACGCCGCAGAGCCCGAGCGGGTCGAGCAGCGCGCTCAGCCCGGTCAGTGCCCCACCGAGACGGTCCTGGTCGTACGGGTACTTGCTGTTGCACGGCTTGAGCGAGGCGCCGAGCAGGTCGAGCCCGCCGTGGATCGGCTTGTTGGTGTTCGCGCAGTACTGTCCGCTGCCCTGCGACTCGGTGATGATCTGCGAGGAGTGAACGCCGACCGGCACGCCGTAGGCGGCGTCGAGGCCCGACTCGAAGTGGGTCGCCACCTTGTCGCGCTTGTAGACGCAGCCGGTGCTGAAGATGCTGATCTGGTGCAGGTCGACGGTGCCGCCGAGGTTGACGGTGCGCCCGAAGATCCCCTTGGGGAGGTCCACCGGCGCCACGGTCACCTCGACCTCGATGGTCCGCTCCGCCGGGCCACCGGCGACGCCGGTCGAACGCACCACGTAGCGGTCGCCGTCGTCGCCGTTGTTGATCAGCACCGGCTTGATCGTGGCGGTCCAGCGCCCGCCGCCGCGCACCTCTGCGGACACCGGGTTCGACGCGCTCCACGGGTTCGTCGGACAAGTCGTCAGGTTGCAGACGACTCGGCGCGTTCCGTTGGCCCGGATGTACGCGACGGCCTGGGCGACGCCGGCCTCGGCCGCGTCGAGCGCGCGCCCCGCCTGCTGCGCCTCGCCGGCGCCGCGCATGTCCCGCACCGCCATCGTCGCACCGACGCCGGCCAGCGTCGTCACCAGCATCATGACCGACATCGTCATGAGCATCGCGGTGCCGCGGTCACGCGCCTCTCCGAAGCGCGCACCGCGAGCAGAGTGCCGACGTCTCATCAGATATCTCCGCATCAGGCGATGTGCCGGTTCCGGAAGTCGACCTGGGTCCGGTACTCCTGCTGCCGCCCGCCGCGGAACACCGCGACCTGCAGCACGACGGAGTCGATCCGGGCGAGCTCGGCGCCGTCCGGCTTGCCGTTCTGGTTGCCGACCGGGGCCGGCGTGGCGTCCAGCTCCTCCCAGTCGACGATCCCGTCGGCGTTGCGGTCGTACTGCCACTGGCTGCTGCGCAGCGAGAGCGTGAACCGGGTGACGTTCTCGGCCAGGATCGGCGTCGTCACCGCGTGACCGGCCGCGTCGTTGACCGTCAGCGTGATCTGGCCTGTCCCCGGCGTGTAGCGGTAGGTGAGGACCTCCGGGTCGGCGGCGTCGTAGTCCTGGTGCGCGTCGTTGTCGAAGTCCGCCCAGAAGGTGATTGCGGTTGGCGCCGTCGGCGTCGAGGGGAGATCGACCTGGAGCAGCGTGCCGGCCTGGCGCAGCTCGCGGACGAGCCGCTCCATCGCGCGCCGCACGTCGGCGGTGAGCTCGCTGTTGAGCCGCGCGTCGTCGGTGACCTTGCGAGCGCCGAGAGCGGCGCCGAGCAGCAGCGCCCCGATGACGCTCGTCAGCACCATCGCGACGAGGAGTTCGACGATCGTGAACCCCTGGTCCCGCGACTCGCGCAGCCGCGCGGTCATCGGTTGTCCTCGGCACGGCAGCTGGAGGCGCCGACCGCCATGGAGACCGCCGTCGACGGCGCCGACGCCCCGCCCACCGGCTGGGTCTGGACGTTCACCAGCGCCGGGATCGTCACCTCGGCGACGTGGTTGGCCGCGACGTTCGTGACGCGGTCCTTGGTCAACCCCGTCAGGGACTCGATGTAGTCACCCAGTTCGTGGTCGTTGCTCACCGGCGTGCTCAGCGGGATCGCCGCGAGCGGGTCCTCCGTCGTGTTCGGCGTGATGGTCCCGGCGTGGACGTACTGGCCGACGCCGAGGCCGAGCAGCGGCTTGCCGAACAGGTCCAGGACCGGCGTCCACTTCCAGTACTCGACGTCGGCGCGGTAGCTGACCTCCGTGCTCGCCGTGTGCGCGACACCGGTGACCCGGCACCGGGCGGCCGAACGCGCGGTGATGCGGATGAGACCGTCCGGCGCCTGCGCGGTCGGCAGCACGCGGACGACGCTCGCGTGCGCGCCGCCGCAGGCCTCGGCCGACAGGGGATTGGACGGCGCCTGCTCGTCGGTGCTGTTGATGTAACCGCTGCCGGTGATGCGGGACAGCGGCGCGGTCACGCTGAACGCGCAGTTGTACAGGCTGCCGAGCACGTCCGGCAGGAGGCTGCCCACCGTCGGCAGCGCGTTCACGTAGACCAGCGGCCGGTCCGGCTCGAGACCGGGGAGGGTCGGCGCCTCGGCCCGGAACGAGAACCCGTCGACGCTGACGGTCTGCACCGGGTTGAGGAACCCGGCCAGGCCGTTCACGCCGGCCCGCGGCAGGCCGTTGTCGGCCGCGAGCACGAACGGGGTGATGGCGGTGGCGGTCCAGCACGGGTCGGAGCACCCGGAACCGAGCGATCCGACGGACGCGTTGAGGTTCGCGATGTTCGTGTACGGCGCCGAGACCGACAGCGCCGCCCCGGACTGACGTCCGGTCAGCGAACTCGACGCGGTCATCGCGGTCAGGTTCGCGCGGGCGGAACTGGTCGTGGAGAGCGAGCCGGAGAGGTCGAGCATCCCGCCGGTCAGGGTGATGTTCTCCCCGTTGGACCGGGCCGACCCGACCTCGATCGCGGTGCCCTGCGCGTCGAGCTTGAGGCGCGTCTCCGAGGGCGTGCGCGACGCGATCTGCGTGTAGACCGTCACCGGCTTCCAGCGGTCGTGGTCGCGGTAGAGCACGGTGGCCGTGACGCCGACCTGCGAGGACGGCGGCCGGTCCTTGCCTGCGACCTGGCTGTCGAAGCCGGCCGGGGGCGTGAGCACCAACGGCGTGGTGCCGGGCGAGACGAAGGAGGTGTTGAGGACGATCGCGAAGCTCGGTGGCATGTCTCCGGTGCCCGGCGCGAACACCTTGCGGTACATGGGGACGCCCGCCGGCTCGTACGAACAGCGCGCGGTGCTGCTCGCGGAGACGTACCCGCTCCAGCTCGCCTGCGGCGGGTTCGGAGTTCCCGTCCCGCACGACGGCGCCGTCGTCGGCGCGCTGACGTTGCGGAAGTAGGTGTCGAGCAGATCGCGGTGGTCACCGGCGGTCGGCGTGACGCGGAACGGCAGGGTGCGCATGGCGTCCAGATGACCCTGGAGCAGGCCCTTCGCCTGGGAGGCGAGCTTCGCGTTCCCGGAGGCGCGGATCGACGCCATCATCTGCGGTCCGACCGCGGCCATGGTGATGCCGAGCAGCGTGATCGCGACAACGACCTCGAAGAGGCTGAACCCGGCGTCGGAGCGCCGCAGCGCGAAGCGCCGCCGCAGTCGCTGCCACCGTCCCACCCGACGTAGCTCAGTCACGGGCCACCCGTCCGGTGAGGCCCTCCACGGTCAGGGTGTCGACCCGGTCCGATCCCTCACGGGTGATCGTGATCGAGCCCGGCGTGGCCGTGCCCCGCGGATAGAAGGTGATCCCGTCGATCGTCGAGGCACCGGCGGCGAACGTCGCGGAGGCGATACGCACCCCGTCCTCGACGCGGATCGGCCCGTCGATCAGGACCTGCCCGGTACCCGTGCAGGATCCGCGCAGGACGGACCAGCTCTGCGCCGCGAGGTCGAAGTCGATGCACAGAGTGCGGCCCTCGGTCACCGCCCGCTGCTGGGTCTGACGAAGCAGCGCCTCAAGGGCGGAGGTGGTCGCGGTGTGCCGGGACCCGGCGGTCCAGCTGTGCAGCGTCGTGACGCCGATGGCGGAGAGAATCCCGAAGATCATCAAGCTTGAGCAGAGCTCGACCAGGGTGAAGCCCGCGGCGGAGCCGCTCGACGCGCGGACTCTCCTCGCGACGTTCCCCATCACTGCGGCTCCCGGCCTGACCTCGTGTCGGGACGCGGCGGTGCATCCGCGTCACGGGTTACTTCGGCCGATGCGTCGGTGATCTGAACCTCGGAGCAGTGTTGATCACGTCTCGTCCCGCCGTGACCGATCCGTCCGGAAAGACGGTGGTGCCGGCGCTGTCGACGTCGCACTCCGCGGGTCGCACGGTCCAACGGCCGGACTCGCGCTCGACGCACATGGGTCGGTCCTCTCCCACCGCCCGCTGCTGCGCGTCCCGGAGCACGAGTTGCCGTTCGGCCTGCTCGGCCCGATCCTGAGCGTCCGAGGTCCACCGCGGGGCGGCGGAAGCGACGACGGCGGTGAGCACGCCCACCGTCGCCGCCGCCACGCAGATGCCGACGAGGTTCACGCCTCAGCGCTCATCGGTCACGACGCCTTGACCTCGGCGAAGGTCTGCGGGTCCCACGTGGCGCCGCCCGGGGCGGGCAGGTACGGCGGGGGGTCGCTCTTGAGCTTGCTGTTGTACTTCATCTTGAAGTCGAAGCCCATGTCGACGCCGGCGCCGGCGACGTCGATGCCCAGGGCGTTCACGCCGAGCTTCAGCAGGTCGGCCGCCATGATGCCCTTGTACCGCTGGGCCAGCGAGCCGTTGAGCTGCAGGGTCGGCGGATCGATGTTGATCGCGATCAGGTTGTTGAGCAGGCTGACGTTCGCGACCGGGCTGAGCAGCGGCATCTGCACGCCGAAATGGCCGCCCGTGACGATGGCCGCGTCGACGGTCACCGGCTTGTTGATCCCGAGCGAGTTCAGCACGTTGGTCAGCTGCAGGTGCGTGATGGACCCGCTGTTGAGCAGCCCGAGCACGCTGGGGACGAGACCCGACAGGTCGCTCAGCGACGCGCAGGTGCCGAGCGAGAGCAGGCACTGCAGCGAGTTGTAGACCTCGACCGGCCCGTCGGCGACCAGGCCGAGACGGTCGTTCTCCGTGGTGGCCGTGAGGTCGCTCAGGATCGTGATCTTGCCTTCGGTGCCGATCGTGGTCTTGCCCTGGTACTTGCCGCTGACGCGCACGTCGGCGGCGCGGCAGTCGGACGGCGAGAGCAGGGCGCCGTTCACCGTGGCGGCGACGTCGAGGTTGTAGAGCCCGAGGCCGGCGGCCGAACCCAGCAGGCACTGCACGGTGGCGGTGAGGCCGGGGGGCGGCGACGCGAGGTCCTGAACGTAGATCGCGCTCGGGATGGCGACCGGTGTGGGGTTCGAGGGGAGGATTCCCGAGGTGAGGTCACCGAGCAGGTTCCCGGAGAGGATGTTGCTCAGCGAGAGGTTCACCGTGCTCGGGCAGCCGAGGCCGAGCAGTAGGCACGTGGTGCCGAGCAAGAGGTTCGCCAGCCCCCCGAGCAGGCCGCTGACGATGTTCAGGTTGCCACCGGAACCCGTCCGCACCTTGATGTCGAGGTTGAGCCCGAGCAGGTTCGGCGCCGCACCGCCCATGCACCGGTCGCGGTCCGCGGTGGTCGCGAACGTCGAGTACGGGCTCCAGACCTGCATCTTCCCGGCGTTGGCCCCCTCGAGGAACTTGATGCGAGTCGGGCCGGAGTACGTGCACCCGGTCGCGGTGGCGGCCGCCGCGGCGATGTCGGAGGTCAGCACCGTCGGCATCGTCAGGTCGTCGGCGTAGCTGGGGTTGCCCTTGCCGTAGCTCGGCGAGCCACCCACGACGCAGTTCGACGCGGACGTGGCGCAGGTGGGCGTCGACGCGCTCACGAGGCTGTTGAACGACGGCGACCCCGTCGCGCGGAAGACGTCACGGGTATGCACGCGACTGCCGTCGGTGCTGTCGTCCGCCCGCCACCTCGGCAGGACGCACCCGGAGGCCGGCCGGGTCGGCTGCCCGTTCTCGGACCACGACTTGTACTGGCACCCCGCCGGCGCGCCGGTCAGCCCGAGCAGCGGGATGTTCGGGTACGCGAGGCGGTCGTTGGGGTCCGCCGCCTCGCTCTCGGAGAAGTACAGGTAGTCGGTGAAGCCGCGCTTCTTCAGCGTCACCTTCACGGTCCGCTCCTGGCCGCGGGATTTCCCGGTGGCCGTCACGGTCCACTCGCCACCCGCCGGGACCGCGCTGTACTTGAAGCGCGGGCAGTTCGGCGGCAGCGTCGCGTCGGTCCCGGTGCACGTGTTGCCGGCGCCGTCGACGGAGCCGGCGATCGGCGTCCACGCCGTGGTCGTCGCGGTGGTCAGGCTCGGGTTGGCGCGCAGCTTGGCGACGAAGTCGTCGACACCGGCCTGGGCGGCCTGGATCGCGGCGTTGAAGCCCTGGGACCGTCCGGAGCTCTGCATGCCCTGCACGGCATAACCGCCGACGACGCCGACCGTGAGCACGATCGCCGTGCCGAGGCCGACGACCGGCAACAGCGCATAGCCGCCGTCGCCCCGGTTACGGCGGAAACGTCGCTTCGACAAGAACTGAAGCATCGTCAGCGTCCCATCACGGAGTTGGGCAGGAACACGGTCGCGGTGGCGCTGGTGCCTTTGTCCAGCTGCGAACCCGCAATCGGCACATCGATCAGCACGCAGGAGATCCGGGTGAGCGGGACAACGGCGTCAAAGTCCGCGCAGTGCTCGTCGGCGAAGTCGAAGACCGGGTCGGTCGCGGTGAGCGGCCAGGTCAGACCGCGCGCGAGGACGCGCTTCGTGCAGCCGACCCCGCAGGTCGTCGACGGCGATCCGCCCGGCGCCGCCGCGGCGAATGTCTCCTCGACCAGGCGGGCGGTGCCGGCGTGGTCGGGGTCGGCCTCGACGCGATAGGTCGTCAACTGCGCCTTCCCGGCCTCGCCGTAGTTGGCGTAGAAGGTGACCGAGTTCGACCCGGCCGTCAGAAACGCGGAGTCGCAGTTCGTCGCGCAGGCGGAGTTGATCTGCTCGGGGCGGACCGCGGTCCGCAGGCTCTTCGTCACCGCGTCGAGCGCGACGCGGACGCTGTTCACGCCCGTGAGCCGGGAGCTGGTGCCGGCGCTGCTGCGGAGCATGTCGATGACGAGCGTCGTGAGCAGCCCCCCGACGACGGTGAAGATGACGACGCCGACCATCACCTCGATCAGCGAGAGCCCGGCGTCCCGACGCACCTGCTTCATGACGGCCCGCCTCACGACAGCACCGTCGCGTTGATGACGGGTGGCCGGTCGCCGAGCGAGGGCCAGCGGACCGAGACCTCGACGCGCAGCACGTTGCCGGTCGCCGCGGTGTACGAGACGCCGGTGGTCGGGTGTGCGTCGCGGCCGGCGGTGTCCAGCCAGGTGGCGCGGCGCTCGACCGTGTACCCGATGCCGTCGACATTCTTCGTCGTCGTCTGCGTCGTCTCCGGGATCGAGCCGCGGGAGACGCGGAACAGCGCGCGGCTCCGCTCGATCTCGGCGGAGGCGAGGTTGGCCGCCCGGACGCGGTCGCGGTTGTCCCCGGCGGTGTGCAGCGAGTCGACGGCGATCGTCACGCACGCGACCGCGAGCACGGCGAACACGCTCAGGGCGACGATGATCTCCACCAGGCTGAACCCCGCGTCGCGAGCTCCACGACGCGTTCGCTGCCTGTTGGCTCCGTCACCTTCGGGGACTGCGGCCACGCAAATCTCCAAAGTCCGACCTGCCAAACCGCAGGAAGCTTCGGATTTTCACGCTCTGTACTTGAGTCGGCCCGGGACCAAGGTCCTGGGCAGTCCCTGGGAGTTGGCCGAGATCGTTGGCTGACGGTACGTCATTCCCGGGCAATTCGGCTCTAAAGGGACAGCCGGCATCGTCCGTACGGAGGATCTCTCGCCACCCGCAGGGTCCGACTTGGACCGATCCCTCAACCTTGCCGACTTCCGGGCCGACACCCCCCTCGACCGAAACGTCGCAGCGCAGCCTTCCTCTCCACCGGCGGCGCGACGGCGCACTCACCCTCCGTCCATCCGCCAGGGAGCACCATGTACACCGCACTCCGCAAGTCCCTGAACCGGGAGAACGACAAGGGCTTCACCCTCATCGAACTCCTGGTCGTCATCGTGATCATCGGCATCCTCGCCGCGGTCGCGATCCCGATCTTCCTCAACCAGCGCAAGAAGGCTGCTGACGCGTCGGTCAAGTCCGACGTCCGCAGCGTCGCCACCGCGCTGGAGACGGCCTTCACCGACAACGCTGCCTACCCGGCAGCCGGCACCGGGGCAACCGAGCTCGGCACCCTGCCCGTGGCCGGTGGCACGCTTTCCGTTGCCGGCGAGCAGGTCCGCCTGTCGCCGAACAACACCGTCGCCGAGGTCCGCTACAACGCCGCCGCTGCGTCCGCTACCGCGTTCTGCGTCCGCATCGTCAGCAGCAAGGGCTCGAACGCGACCGGCTTCGTCTGGCGTAGCGACGCCGGCGGCCTCCAGCCGGCCTCGGTCACGGCTTGCGACACGGCTGTGTACACGCAGGCCATCCGCTAGGGCATCTAGGCAAGCACAGCTCCACCCGCTCCGGGGAGACAGTGAACGCTGTCTCCCCGGAGCGTTTCCATGCCCGCCCGAAGAACCGCTGGCAACTCGAGGGTCGTCCGAACGGATGAGCTTTGAGCCGCAAGGCACCTCGCCCTCAACTCGGTCGAACGGAGGGCCGACACCCCAGTCGAACCACACACCGGCCGCTCCCCTCACCTCGGCCGTAGTACGGCTCACCCCTCCAACCCGCCAGGGAGTTCCATGTACACCGCACTCCGCAAGTCCCTGAACCGGGAGAACGACAAGGGCTTCACCCTCATCGAACTCCTGGTCGTCATCGTGATCATCGGCATCCTCGCCGCGGTCGCGATCCCGATCTTCCTCAACCAGCGCAAGAAGGCCGCCGACGCCTCGGTCAAGTCCGACGTCCGCAGCGTCGCCACCGCCCTCGAGACGGCGTTCACCGACACCGCCGCGTACCCGAACGCGCCGGAGATCACGAACACGACCTCTGCGACGAGCACCGGTGGGTCGATCGTCATCGCCGGTGAGACCGTCAAGCTCTCGCCGAACAACTGGGTCAAGGCGATCAAGTACAACGGCGCCGTGACCGCGTTCTGTGTCCAGGTCGTCAGCACCAAGGGCTCGGAGACCACGAACGGCTACGTCTGGAAGAGCGACGCCGGCGGCCTGCAGCCCGCGAACAGCGACTGCACCGCCTACACCACCGACCCGCCGGCCGGGGGCTGATCAGCCTCCGTACCGCTCCAACTGGCTCCGGGGAGACAGCTCAGCTCTGTCTCCCCGGAGCTTCACTTCCACCACACGATCGACCTGGAGGCTCCGTGTCCGGCACCGTCGCCCGACGCCCGCGGGTCTACATACCCGGCCGCAAGCTCCTCACCGGGTTGCCGATCGTCGCCCTCCTCGTCGTGGGGGGAGCGGACCTGGCGTCGGTCGCACTGGTCAAGGTCTCGGTCCCGGACAACGCCAACGAGGCGGCCCGGGCCGGGGTGATGGCCGTCGACGGCCGGGACATGGCAACCCCGCGGACGGCCGAGACGGCCTACAACGCCGCGAACGCCGTCGCCGACCTGCACCGCATGACAATCGATCCTCAGACCTTCACCGTCTACGCCGATGGTTCGGTGGAGCTCACCGCTCACCGCTCGGCGCCGACGATGCTTTTCAAGCACATCCCGGGGCTGAAGACCCTGACCGACGCCACGGTCAGCGTCCGCGTCTCGCGCCCCGACTGGTAACCCGTCCACGGAAGGACCTCCGATGACCGACAGCCCCAACGTTCTGCCGACGGACGCCGACCGCACGCCGGCGCCCGACATGCTGGGCGAACTCGGCCCGCTCGCCTACGGTCTGGTCGTGCTCTCGGAGATCGACGACCTCGCGGACGTCAGCACCCTGTCCGAGCGCCAGGCCGCGCAGCTGCCGTCCCAGGTCGAGCGGACCGTCGAGCGTGACGCGCGTTCCGAAGCCCTCCTCGGCGAGCTCGGCGCGCTCGACCTCTGACCTGACGCAGCGTCAGTCTGGTACGTCAGTCTGTTCGTACCGGACGTACCAGGCTGTCGCCCCGTCGAGGTGATCCAGCAGGAACCCGCTGCGCTCGAGCACGCGGCGGGAGGCGGGGTTCGCGGCGGTGTCGGTTGAGGCGGCCACGCGAGCAACGCCGGGCCGGCCGAGCAGCCACTCCGTCAGCGCGGCGCACGCCTCCGACCCGAGGCCCTGGCCCCGC
Organism: Sporichthya polymorpha DSM 43042; assembly: GCF_000384115.1. Lineage (NCBI taxonomy): Bacteria > Bacillati > Actinomycetota > Actinomycetes > Sporichthyales > Sporichthyaceae > Sporichthya > Sporichthya polymorpha. Next base: position 1,957,377 of record NZ_KB913029.1, on the reverse strand, counting down.
GCGGAGACCGCGATGCCGTACCGGATCTCGACGACCCCCTCGAGATCCGGCGGGCCGTGGGTCCCGCACTCCCCGACCACCTGGCCGTCGAGAAGGATCAACCACCCCGGGTCGCCGCCGAAGTCGACGGCGAACCGGAAGGCTTGCAGCGCCTCGGGCCCGGGCCACCCGCGCGCCGCGGCGGGTCCGTCGCCGGCGAGTACGGAGCGAGCGACGTCGAGGCCGGCCGGCTCCAGCACCAGCCGGGCCGTCCGGATCGTCGCGGGCTCGAACACGTCCCCATTAATGCGGACGTCCGACGATGTGGTCGCGATGGCAGCCACATCGTCGGACGTTGGGGTCCTTAACGACCCGGAGCCCGGATCGGGCGTTGCCGCCGTCTCCGGGCCCGGGCCCAGGGTCACCGCTTCCGGTGCCTTACTTGTACCGCTCCGACGATCAGCCGGTGTCAGGCACTGATCGCCATCAGAACCGCCTGCCGGGTCTCCCCGGGTAGGCCGGGGGGGTGCCCGCCCGGGAAGAGTGTTCCCGGCGTTCTCGGTTCTGAGCTTGTACTGCGCTTTCAGTCGATCCGCGAGCTCAGCTCTCGGCGCCGACGCGGCGACGGAGCGCCACGCCACCGGCAACGAGGGCCAGGCCGAACGGAATCAGGGCGAGGCTGGCCGCACCGGTGTGCGGCAGGGTCGCGCCACGGACCGCGGAGTTGCGGTCACGGGACTCGCCCGCCACGTCGCCCTCGTCCTCGTCGGACGGGCCGGCGACGTTGGTGGCCTCAACCTCGCAGTTCGCGTCGGCGTCACCGAGCACGGCCAGGCCGCAAACGGTCACCGGGATGTTGGCCTGCAGGTTGTTCAGCAGGTTCAGGCCACCCAGGAGGCCGCTGTTGCCGTTGGCGGAGCTGGAGGCGCCGCCGCCGTTGCCCGAGCCGCTGCCGCCGCCGGCCGAGTTGGCCGCGCCGACCGCCGCGTCGCAGTTCGCGTCGCCGAGGACGGCCAGGCCGCAGACGGTGACCGGAACGTTGAGCTGCGCGTTGTTCAGGGCGTTGAGACCGCCGACCAGGCCGCTGTTGCCGTTGGCCGAGGACGACGCACCGCCGCCACCGCCCGCGGTGTTCGCGGACTTGACCTCACAGTCGCCGGTGCCCCTGGCGAGCAGCGCGCCGACGCCACACACGGTGACGGGGACGTTCGCCTGGAGGTTGTTGCCGAGGTTCACGCCGCCGAGCAGGCCGCGGTTGTTGTTCGCGGAGGACTTGGCGCCACCGCCGCTGTTGCTCGTGCTGCCGCTGGTGCTCGTCGAGCCGGCCTTGTTGCCGGTCGAGACGACCGGGCTGCCGTCGCCGACACCCAGAACGCCCGCGCCGCCGACGGTGACCGGCAGGTTCAGCTGAACGCCGTTGAGCAGGTTCAGGCCACCCAGCAGCCCGCTGTTGTTGTCAGCGGACGAGTCGGCGTGGACGCTGGGGGCGCCGAGCACGAGTGCGGCACCCGCGGACAGGAGCACAGCTCCCTTGACCTTCTTCGAGGCTCGCATCGAGGCCCCTCCTTTTGGTTTCACGTGAGTCGTCATGTCGGTCGACGGGGGCCCCGACCTTTGTTCCGGATGTTTTTCGGTCCTGCCAGAAATTGGGTCTTCCGAACCCTCAACCCTGGCCCGCTCGCTGCCGATACCCCCTGCAGCGACCGGTCCTGACCGCTCCCCCCGGGGCGGCTCCGCACCGGGCGCCAGAGGCGTTTGGCACGGAATGAAGAACCGAACTTGCGTGCTGAGACGCAGTTGATGGTGCACCGGTTCCCTTCACGGGCGCAGGTCAATGACTGCGTTGCTGCGTGTCGCCCGGGGCAAATGGGGCACGCCCGGACGAACCGGCGGCACCCAACCAAGTCTTTGCCATTAGGACCGGTCGAAACGGGATCCCCGGCGCCGGCTCCGCCGCGCGGTTCAGCGCGGGGTTAAACGACCAGGGCCCGGATCGGCTACTGCCGATCCGGGCCCGGGCCCAGGGTCACCGCTTCCGGTGCCTCACATCAGATCCACGCGTGCCAGGTCTTCCCGGACAGGCCGGGGGGGTGCCCGCCCGGGAAGAGTGTTCCCGGCGTGAGCGGATCTGAGCTTGTTCCGTCGGTGTCAGCTCTCCGAGCCGACGCGGCGACGCAGGGCGACGCCACCGGCCACGAGGGCCAGGCCGAACGGGATGAGCGCGAGGCCGGCCGCACCGGTGTGCGGGAGGGTCGCGCCGCGGACGGCGGAGTTGCGGTCGCGGCTCTCGCCGAGAACGTCACCGTCGCCGTTGGTGTTGGTCGCCTCGACCTCGCAGGTCGCGTCCGCGTCGCCGAGGACGGCCAGGCCGCAGACGGTGACCGGAATGTTGGCGTCCAGGCCGTTGAGCAGGTTCAGGCCGGAGACCAGACCGCTGTTGCCGTCCGAGCTGCTGTCGCCGCTCGAGCCGAGCAGGTCGCTGTCGTCGCCGTCCAGGTCGTCGTCGTCGCTGTCGCCGTTGCCGGAGTTCGACGCCGTGACGTCCGCCTCGCAGTCGGCGTTGCCGAGGACGCCCAGGCCGCAGACCGTCACGGGGACGTTCAGCTGCGCGTTGTTCAGCGCGTTCGCGCCGGCAACCAGGCCCTCGTTGTCGTCGGCCGAGGACGAGCCACCGCCGCCGCCGCTGTTCGAGGAGCGAACCTCGCAGTCACCCTCGCCGCGGGCGAGCAGGGCGCCCACGCCGCACACGGTGACCGGCACGTTGGCCTGGAGGTTGTTGCCGACGTTGGCGCCCGAGACCAGGCCGTCGTTGTCGTCGGCGGAGGAGGAGCCGCTGGAGCCGGAGCCCGAGCCGCTGCCCTCGTTCGTGGTCTTCACGGTGTTCTTGCCCTCGCCGACGCCGAGGACGCCCGCGCCACCGACGGTGACGGGAACGTTCAGCTGAACGTCGTTGAGCAGGTTGAGGCCGGAGACCAGGCCGTTGTTGCCGTCCGCCTTGGAGTCAGCGTGGACGGTGGGGGCGCCAAGCACGAGGGCGGCACCCGCGGAAAGGAGCACGGCTCCCTTGACCTTCTTCGAGGCTCGCATTGAAGCCCCTCCTTCGAGTTCACGTTGGGTCGTTATCAGGGTCAGGTGTGGTGCGGTATTGCTCTTCCGGCCCTGCCCCGTGTGCAGGACCGACCGGCCTTGCGGCCGTTCGGACGGTCAACCCAGTGGGGCTACCGTCCTGCCGGCTCGGCGCCGACCGCGGCTCCTGCCGCGCTGACGCGGGGCGACACTCCCGTTGCCAGAACGCCGATCGGGGCAGGTGCCGTCGTCGTCGGGGTCCCGCAAGACCCGTTCAATGACGACACCGGGGGCTCAACCGACGGGGTCGTCGGCTGGAGAAGACCGCCCATCACACCTCGGGCGGGTTCACCGACCTTCCCGGCCGCCGCGTAAGCGGCCCGGACAGCCGATGAGACCGAGTAGCCGGTCACCGCGGTGGCGCCCGGAACAACCCGTCCCTCGATTCCATACATGGACATACATTCGCATTCAGGGGTGGGACCGTTACTGAGGTTGGTTCGGATTTGCACCAACCCGTACCGTTCCCGCCGCCCGGTACGCCCGGACAACCCGTGAACACCGATCCGTGCTCTCCTCCGCCAGGCGTTGAGGTCCTGTGGACCCGCTCCCCTGGCCCGATCGCTGCCGAAACCCCCTGCAGCGACGATCCCTACCGCGCCCCCCGCGGCCTCCCACCGAGCCACCGGAGTCGGGCAGCCGGCCGGAGTAGGACGAGTCGAGCGAGTACGCCCCGCCGCAGCCGAGGCTGCGCCGGAGACGACCGTCCGGTTCGGTCCGCACGCGCGGGAGCGCGAAGTGAGGCGCATCTGCCTGCTCTCCGCGTCCATCGTGCTTCCTCCCCAGGTCCTTCCGCTCGGGTGAGCGGAGGGGTGCCTCCCTGTCCGTCAGCCCCTTGTGTCGATAGGGATAAAAGGGATTAACGGTGCAAGTGAGGCGATCGGTCTGTTGGAGAGTAGCTGCGCCCAAATGGGCCTTCCACCCAGCCAACGGAGATGACCGTTCAAAGTCTCCGGAAACGACCAAAGTTCACTCGGTCATCAGCGATTACGACAAGTAATCAGAACCCCACCCTCAGTCGATCGGACGACCCCTCCCTAGGCCGTTCGACCAGGCATTACTGATCGTGCACCTTCCCCCCCCATTGGCGCAGGGAAACGCGAAAAACTGTGACGTGCCCGTTCCGCCCCAGTACGGGCGTGCCCGCTGTGGTAACTGTGGGTTGAGTGACCAATGTGACCAGGGCCACGCGGCGGTGACGCTCCGGACGCCTCGAATGCGAGGGAGATTACGGTGCGTTAGGCAAAGAAGGTTCGACTTCGTCCGACGCCGGGCCACCGGCGGGCGCGCGGTCAGCGCGCCTCGGCATCCGGATCCTCGTCGTCGGGACCGAAGCCGACCCAGCCGACGCGATAGGCGCCGGGGCCCGCCCCCGAGCCGTCGTCCTCGTCGGCCGGGGCGACGGCGATCAGGTCCGGGGTGAACAACATCGCGCAGATCTCGCGGTACAGCCAGTCGGGCTGGGAGATGAACGGCACGCGGGACAGGGCCTGGTCCTTACCGGCAGACTCCATGATGAAGGCGCCGTAGCCGAGCAGCCGGCCGGGCACCGAGCGCTCGTAGCGCATGTCGGTGACCTTGCCCATCGGCATCATGTCGACCTGCCGCAGGATGATGCCGTGGACGAGCATCACCCGCTTGTTGGTGATGACGAACCGGTAGAACCACCAGTCGAGCAGCGCCCAGGCCAGGTAGAAGCAGGTGCCGGACCAGGCGAGCCAGATCAGGTCACGGATGCCCGCGGCCGAGGTCGGCAGCGCGATGTCGAGGAACAGCGCGACCGCGAACCCGCCGAAGAAGACGGCCAAAGGCATCGCCATCGCCGCGTAGTGGCGGCGCTGCACGATGACCACCCGCTCCGCGGGCAGCAGGTACTTACCGACCAGGTACGTCCCGGGCGTCCGGGGCGGGGCGACGGTGGCGGTCACGGCAGGCGACTTCTGGCAGCGGGCCGACCGGCGGGCGCGCCGGCGACGTCAGCTGCCGCCGAGGTTCTCGGTGAAGGTGAAGAAGCTGTCGACGAAGGACGTCGTGCCGCCCGACAGCCCGTCCCAGGCGTTGCCGACGGCCTCGGCGGACCGCGCGGGCTGCTGGGTCAGGGCCACCAGGACGAAGACCAGCAGCGCGAGCGCGACGACTGGATGCTTACGCAACGCCGACACGTCTTTCCCCCAGCGATCGATGGACGCGGATGATCTTGGTCCGAGCGTACACGGCGCACACTACGACAAGACCTCACATGTCACAATGACCACAGGAGTAACACGGTCTGTCCGCGTGGCGAACAGCGGGGGAGCTAGCGTCGGCACGTGTCCAGCTCCTCCCCGTCGGTTGCTGTGGTGGCCGAGTCCCGCCCGGGTGAGCGACGGGTGGCCCTGGTCCCGGAATTGGCCGGCCGGCTGCGAGCGCGGGGCTTCAGGGTCGCGGTCGCAGCCGGGGCCGGCCTCGCAAGATCATCTCCCGACGTCGCGTACACAAACGCCGCCGTTCGGGTGACGCCGGACCCCGTTGTGGGTGCCGACGTGCTGCTCTCGGTGAGGCCGCCGCGCCCGGACGACGTCCGCCGGCTCGCGCCCGGCGCGCTGACCATCTCCTTCCTCCCGGTGTCCGAGGAGCGCGATCTGGTCGAGCTGATGCGCGCCCAGGGCGTCACCGCGCTCTCGCTCGACCTGCTGCCGCGCACCTCCGCGGCCCAGCCGATGGACGCGCTCACCTCGCAGGCTCTGGTCACCGGGTACCGGGGGGCGCTCGTCGCCGCCGAGCGGCTGCCGCGCTTCTTCCCCGGGTTCGTCACCGCAGCCGGGACGCTGCCCCCGGCGCGGGTGGTCGTCCTCGGCGCCGGGGTGGCCGGCCTGCAGGCGATCGCCACCGCCCGCCGACTCGGAGCCGAGGTGGCGGCCTACGACGTCCGGGCCTCGGCACCGGAGGAGGTGCGCAGCCTCGGGGCGGAGTTTCTCGACCTCGGGCTGCCGCCGCTGACCGGCGCCGCCGGCTACGCCCGGGTGATGGACCCCGACCGGGCGACCCGCCAGGCCGAGCTTCTCGCCCCGCACGTCGCCACCGCCGACGCCGTTCTCACGACCGCGGCGGTCCCCGGCCACGCGGCGCCGATCCTCGTCACCCGGGCGATGGTCGCGGCGATGCGGCCCGGATCGGTGGTGGTCGACCTCGCGGCCGAGTCCGGCGGGAACGTCGAGGGCGTGCGGCCGGGGGTGGAGGAGATCGTCGGCGACGGCGTCCTGCTCTGGGGCGGCGCGGACGTGCCGAGCCAGTTGCCGGAGACCGCGAGCCGTCTCTACGCCGCCAACGTCGTCGCGTTGCTCGAGCACCTCGGCCCCGAGGGCGTGCGCTCCCCCGACCTCGACGACGAGATCCTCGCCGCCTGCTGCGTCACCCACGCCGGCGTGATCCGGGGCCCGGCCGCGGAGCTGCTGCGGTGAGCCCCGACCCCCTGGCGGTCGCCGACATCGCCGACATCGCCGCCGTCGCCGACGAGCTCGCCCGCGCCCGCCGCGTCGTGCTCGTCCCCGGGTACGGCCTCGCGGTGGCGCAGGCGCAGCACGCGCTCGCCCACCTCGCGGGGACGTTGCGACGGCGCGGAACGACGGTCGAGATCGCGGTGCACCCGGTCGCGGGCCGGATGCCGGGGCAGCTCAACGTCCTGCTCGACGCGGCGGGCGTGGCGTGGTCGGACCTGCGGGACGGCGACACCGCGGAGTTCGACGGCGTCGACGTCGCCCTGCTCGTCGGGGCCAACGACGTCGTGAACCCGGCCCTGAGGATGCCGGTGTTCCCGGTGGAGCGGGCACACCGGGTCGTTGCGCTGCTGCGGTCGGCCGGTCCGGGGTTCGCGGGGGTCGAGAACCGGGTCCTGCGCCGCGCCACCGTGCTGCTCGGCGACGCGCTTGAGCTCCTGCTCGTGCTAGTCCGCGAGACCGAACAAGCGGTCGCCGGCGTCCCCCAGCCCGGGGACGATGTAGCCGACGTCGTTGAGCCGCTCGTCGAGCCCGGCGACGACGACCGAGACTGACTTCGCGTCAGATCCCAGGGCCTCCTCGACGTGAGCCAGGCCCTCGGGCGCGGCGAGCAGGCACAGCGCGCAGACCGACTCGGCGCCGCGCTCGAGGAGGTACTGCGCCGCCATGACGAGCGTGCCGCCGGTCGCGAGCATCGGGTCGAGCACGAAGCACTGCCGGCCGGACAGGTCGGCGGGCAGCCGTTCGGCGTAGGTGCTCGCGAGCAACGTCTTCTCGTCGCGGACCAGGCCGAGGAACCCGACCTCGGCGGTCGGCAGCAGTCGCATCATCCCGTCGAGCATCCCGAGCCCGGCCCGCAGGATCGGCACGACGAGCGGCTTGGGCGCCGCCAGGCGGACCCCCGCCGCCGGCGCCAGCGGCGTCTGCACGGTGACGGGTTCGACCCGCACGTCCCGGGTCGCCTCGTAGGCCAGCAGGGTCACGAGTTCGTCGCAGAGCAGCCGGAACGTGGGGGCCGGGGTGGCGGCGTCGCGGAGCGCCGTGAGCTTGTGCGCGACCAGCGGATGGTCGACCACGTGGGCGCGCAGGGCCCCCGCCGGCGAGTCCGGGGAATCCGACATGGCCGCAGACTCTCACGGGTAGGGCCGAGGGTCGGATCGACGGTCGGGCACGGTCGGAGGTTTGCGCCCCTGCCCGGCGGGGCTCGGATCTGTCAGGATCGGGATCACCCGTTGGGGCAGGAGTCGGTTATGCCGAGCGAAGCGACTGATTTCGCGGTGGTCGTCTACCGGGAGGACGACCGCTGGCAGGCCACCGCGCTGTCCACTTCGGTCGGCCAGGACCTCGACTCGCTGGTCGAGGCAACGCGGCGTCAGGCGGCCGACGGGGACGCGATCGGGTTCGTCTCGATCGAGGACGACTTCTTCGTCGCGGTGCGGGTGCAGGGGTCCGACGTCTCGCTGTTGCTGTCGGACGTCACGGCCGCCGGGGAGTCGCCCGTCGCCGGCGAGGTCCTCGAGGCGCTCGACCTCCCGTTGCCCGGACCCGACGAGGACGAACGGGTGCAGCCGGCCGGGAACCTCCAGATCTTCGCGGATCTGGGGCTCTCCGCCATGGAGCTCGGCGCGTTGTGCGACGACCTCGACCTGTATCCGGATGAGATGCTCGACAGCATCGCCGCGCGACTCGGCTTCGCGGAGCCGTACCGTCGCGCACTGAATGCCGCGCTGGCCGATTGACGCTTGCTGGGGAGCGAGAACGTGGGGTACTTCGCCGCCGTGCTGACCCGTACCGAGGACGGGTGGGACGCCAACGAGATCGATCTCGACGAGATCGAGGACCTGACCGACCTCGCCGACGCGATGCGTGAGTCGTCGGCGGACGCCGATCCGGAATCGACCTCGCTGCTCTTCTTCGAGCAGGAGGACGCCTGGTTCGCGGTCGTCCGCGTCGACGGGGAGGAGGACCCCCGGGTCTTCGTCTCGGACAGCGACGCCGTGGGCCACTCGGCCTACGCCGAGATGCTGCTCGAGGCCGCGGGTGGCACCGGGGCCGCGCTCGCCGTCGAGGAGCTCGACGTCGAGCCCGAGGACAGCGACGCCGTCGACGACGACGCGGACGACGAGCCCGAGGACCTCGACGCCGGGCCGGTCGGCGACACCGAGTTGCTCACCGACCTCGGCACCGACGGCGAGACGCTGCTCTCCCTCTGCTCGAAGGAGGGCATGTTGCCGTCGGAGATCCTGACCGCGCTGGCCGAGGCGGCCGGGGCGGGCGAGGCGCTGGAGTCCGTGCGCTGAACGTGGTGCGGACCGCCTGGGAGCCCGCGATGCGCGACGCGCTCGCGGAGGCCCGCGCCGCGGTCGCGACCGGCGACATCCCCGTCGGCGCCGTCGTACTCGACGCCGATGGGGCGGTGATCGGCCGCGGCCGCAACCGGCGCGAGGCCGACGGCGACCCGACCGCCCACGCGGAGATCCTCGCCCTTCGCGAGGCCGCGGCCGCCCGCGGCGAGTGGCGCCTCGCGGGCTGCACCCTCGTCGTCACCCTCGAGCCGTGCACGATGTGCGCCGGCGCGATCGGACTGTCCCGACTGGCCCGCGTCGTCTACGGCGCGACCGACCCGAAGGCGGGTGCCGTGGAATCGCTCTGGGACGTCCTGCGCGACCGCCGGCTCAACCACCGGCCCGAGGTCATCACCGGCGTCCTCGACGCCGAGTGCGCCGCGGTGCTGTCGGAGTTCTTCGCCGGGCACCGGCTGTCGGGCCCGGGCGGTGCGGGCATGAAGGACGTCTCGTGAGCGGGTGGGGTCCGCCGCCGGCGGAGGACTCGGCGCCGACGCCGAGGAAGAAGCGGCCCTGGCCCGCGGTCGTGCTGGCCGGGATCGGCGGGGTGCTGCTCGCCGTCGCGTTCGCGATCGTCGCCGCCCTCGTGCTCGCGCTGCTGTTCTGGCAACTGATGGCGAACATCGTGATGGTGATCTTCGTCCAGGAGCTCGAGTGGTACGGCCCGAGCGTCTACACCGCCGGCGGGAACCTGTGGTGGTACGTCGTCGGGATCGGCGCCGTGGGCGCCGCGGCCTTCGTCGCGGGCATGACCATGCTCGACCGCGCGGGCACCCCCCTGCGCCGACCGGGACGAGGCCGTCCGGCCTGACCTCGGCGCTTGATATCGTCTCCGGCGGTGGCGTGTCCGAGCGGCCGAAGGAGCACGCCTCGAAAGCGTGTGATGTGCAAGCATCCGTGGGTTCAAATCCCACCGCCACCGCCAGCCCCGGCGACGTTTCCGCAGGTGAGAGCCTCGGGATGCGTCGCCGGACTGCTTAAAACGGCCTGCTGGTCACAGAAGTGGTCACAGAAACTCAGGGCGCCTGGGGCGAAGCAGGGTTAGCCGCGGGCACGATCAGTGCCGCGACCCGAGCTGCGGCGGCGGCCTGCATGTCGAGATCGACGTGTGAGTAGGTGTCCAACGTGATTGACACGTTCGCGTGCCCGAGCCGCTCCTGAACGATGCGCGGGTGCACGCCGGCCTTGAGAGCAAGAGTCGCGTGGGTGTGGCGGAGATCGTGGAGTCGGATCCGGGGAAGGCCGGCAGCGCGTGCGGCCTTACCGAACTGGTAGCTGATGGCCTTGGGATGGATCGGCGTGCCGTCGGCTGCGCACACCACCAGGTCCTGGTCGTCGTAGCCCTCTCCGAAGCGCAACCGCTCCTCCAGCTGGCGCGTGCGGTGCAGGCGAAGGGCGGCCACGGTGGCGGGATCCAGGGCCACGATCCGGCGACCCTTGGCGGTCTTGGGCGTCCCCCACGCCATGCCGGGCGCGCCTTTGCGCTGAACATCGGTCGTGATGAGCGTTCGGACGACGCGCAGCGTGCCGGCATCCAGATCGACGTCAGCCCACCGCAGCCCGAGGACCTCCCCTCGGCGCATGCCCGTGGTGGCCAGCAGCCACCAGCACACCCGCAGGCGGTCCTTATCGACGGAGTCCAGGAATGTGTGCAACTGGGCCCCGCTCCAGGTCGCCAAATCGTTCCGGCGAGCGGCGCGCGGCGGATCGGCGGCGTCGGCTGGGTTGCGGACGACCGCCTGCCAGCGAACTGCATCCCGGAAGGCCCGGTGCAGGATCGCCGCGATGTAGGCCACCGAGCGCGGGCTGAGCGCCCGATGCGCGTCATCGCCGGCCAGCAGCGCCCCGTACAACGCGTTCAACTGAGTCGGGTCGACCTCTTGCAACAGTCGTCGCCCGATGGGGCGCCCGGCGATGTGCAGCCGCACGTTGCGGCGGTAGGACTCGAAAGTCCCCGGCTTGATGGTGTGCTCGACCGCAGGCAGCCAGGTCTGGGTCAGGAAGTCGGCCAACGTCTGCCGTTGCGGGGCGACGTAGGTCCGTTGTTCCAGCGAGCCCAGGATGCGCGTGAGTTCGGCCTGGGCGGCCTTCTGCGAGGGGAAGCCGCGACGGCGGGTCTGTTCGCGGTCGGCCCCGACTCCGATGTCGACGACGAGGTACCAGGTCCCGTTTGCCGCTTGGCGGACGCTGCCTCGGCGTCCAGTGCCGGTTGATGGCATGAATGACCCCCACACGGAAGAAGGGATGGGTTGGTCCGACGATCGCTGGAACGGCCGAAGCCTGCCAACGACCGCCGAACGCCCAGTCTGGCCATGATTCCTGTCGGGGACTTCCCTAGCGGCCGGCTTCGTTCTGACCAGGTTCCTGCCGGCCGGCGTTGATGTACGCGTCGAGGTCGTCGCTGTCGATCCGAACGTGCTTGCCGAGTTTGACCACCGCGATACGCCGCTCGGCGCGCAACCGCCACACGAACCGGACCGAAGTGCCGAGTCGCTGTGCGGCCTGCTGGACGGTGAGAAGTTCCATGAGCCCTCCCCAGGTGATAGTTGCTGCACTTTGTTACGCCACGATGCCCAGACAATACCGCTCATGACTTCCTGCAGCAACTATCGACATAAGCTGGGGAGCGTGTACGGTGGTGGACATGCCCGGACGCAAACGCACCCCGTCGCCGCAGGAGCCACCGCCGGTGAACCTCAACGAGGTCATCGCCTACAACTTCCGCCGGGCCCGCGAGCTGCGCGGGCTGACCCAGGACGAGGCCGCGGTAGCACTCGAGCCGTTCTTAGGCCAGCGCCTCACCCAGGCCAGCATTTCTGCACTGGAGCGGTCCTACGGCGGGGACAAGCGCCGCGAGTTCGATGCCCAGGAGATCCTCGCGTTCACCTGCGCGTTCGATGTCCCCCTGATGTGGTTCTTCCTGCCCCCACCGCAGGACGCCCGCCGGCTGCAGGGAACCTCGGACCGCGTGAACGAGCTCTACACCCTCGCCTTGGGTCGCGAGGATCAGCTCGACGAGCTCTACGCCCGGTTCCGCGAGCTCGGGATGACCGAGCCCTCGGAGGTTGACGACACGTTGGCCCGGGTGTTCGGTGCTCCGACCGCACTCACCTTGCGCGACTACCGGCATCGCCGCAAAGAGATGCTGCTCGCGCTGCTCGACGACTACGCCGACAAGGTCGACGCCACTGCCGACGAGATGGGCCAGTTCTTCGACCACCTGCGCAAGGTGGGGATCCGCGGGCTGGTCGCCGAGAAGCTCAACGACCATGACTACGCGGTCCCGCCCGCAGCCCGGCGCCGCAAGACTCCCGGGGCCTAATGGCCACCTGTCCCGACCCTGCACCATGTACTAGATTTTTGTACTACACTTTGGCCATGACTGAGGTCCCCGTGCGTGAGCTCAACCAGGACACCGCCGGGGTGCTGGCGCGGGTCAAGCGTGGCGAGGCGATCGAGGTGACCGAACGCGGCACCGTGATTGCGCGGTTGATCCCGGCGGAGAACCACCCCTTGGCCGAGCTGATCGGCACGGGACGGCTGCGCCCGGCCACCACCTCCGGGCCGGCGCCCCGCCCCTCGGGGCCGGTGCGCACCGAGGACGAAGCCGGGGAGTTGCTGCGCCGACTCCGTGACGACGAGCGGTACTGATGCTCTACCTGGACACCGCGGCCCTGGTGAAGTTGGTGCGCCCGGAGCCGGAGTCCGAGGCGTTGGCGGACTGGCTGGACGCACGCTCTCCCGCGCCTTGGGTGTCCTCGGTGTTGGTGGAAGTGGAGCTTCCTCGCGCCCTGCGCCGCAATGAGCCGGCGCTGCTCGGCGGTGTGCCCGCCGTGATCGCCCGCCTCGCCCGCTACGAGATCGACGAAGTCGTTCGCGCCACCGCGGCCGCATATCCCGATCCGAACCTGCGCAGTCTTGACGCGATTCACCTCGCGACCGCGAGTGCGGTCTTCGGGACCCGACTGGACGCCTTCCTCACCTACGACCAGCGCCTCCTTGAGGCGGCCCAAAGCATGGGCCTGCCGATCGCGAGTCCCGGTCGACCCGAATCGTCGGAGTGAGGCTGCCGGCTCCGGGCGTCTGAGGTCGGTCAGCGGCTCAGGCCACGACCGTCGTCGCGTTCACGGGCCAGGCTGCGTTCGCGCTCGTAGTGCAGGTCCCGGCTGCGTTGCAGCTCTAGTTCATCTCGCATGTCAGCGGCGGCGGTGATCGGTCGGGGCCGGGCCAGTTCCAAGGTCGGCCGACCGAACACGTTGCGGCCCGGACGTCGCGTGCTACTTCGGTTGGCGGTGTCCTGCAGCTCTCGGGCGTCGCGTTCGACTTGGCGGTCGAGTTCGTTGATCTCGGTGCTCAGCCGCGCCTGTACCGGGAGGGACTGCGTCAGCGCGCTTTGATGTTCGCCGATCGTGGTGGTCAAGTTCGCGCGCCGGCTGCGGGAGAAGCGGGGCAGGTCCGCGAGTTCGGCGTTGGCCTGCTGGAGCTGTTGGCGATGGAGCTGTTGCTCGGCGCGGAGCTGTTCGGCCTCGGCTCGTCGTTGGGCCAGGAGCAGGAGGCGTGCGGCGTGCTCGGGCGGTATCGCCGGCTCCACGGGTGCGGCTTCGCGTTCGGCGGCCGCTCGGCGGGCGGCTTCGGTGCGGGCGTGTTCGGCGGCGCGGGTTCGGGCCGCGTCGCGGGCGGTGTGGGCGGCGTCCTGTGCGCCGCTGGTCGCGAGCGCCGCAGCGAGGAGATCGCGGGCGCGGTCCTCGGGGCTGCGCTCGGCATCGAAGCCTTGGGGCCGACGTTCGTGGTCGGGGCGCGGGCTGTGGTGGTGGTCGGGTTCGGTGGCGGGGTCGGTGGTGACGTAGACGTGGTTGGCCTCGCGACCTCGGGTCATGCCGACGTAGAGGTGTTCACGATCGATGCCCGGGCGGGCCAGCACGATCCCGAGGTCGGTGGTGGCACCTTGGGCGGCGTCGATGGTGATGGCCCACCCGTAGTCGGCGTGCGCGGCGACGTAGGCAGGGGGCAGCACGGTGCGTCCTCGTCCGTTGAGGTCTTCCACGATCAGCCCACCACCGGGGCCTTGGGTGTCGAGGACGCGGTACCGGTCACCGTTGCGAACGTGCCCGTCGGCGATGGGCAGGCTTCGATCGTTGCGGCGGGTACGGAGCAGGTCGCCGGCTTGCCAGTCCCGCTCACCGATCTTCACGACGGGTCCGTGCACTTCGCCGACGGCTTGGGCGGCGGCGCGGGCACGGGCGTTGAGGGCGTCGACGTCGGCGCGGGTGCGCGCCATCATCAACGCCCCCTTTCCCCACCTGTGCTGCGCCCAGTGCGCGTAGACCGCGTCGAGCGCGTCCTCACCCGAGCCGCACGAATGGATCCGCCCGGCCGCGGCGTAGACGTCGAGGACCCTCGGGTCACGTCTGCGTAGCGCGAGGGAGGCGTCGCGTTCCCAGTCCTCATGGAAGCGGTGGATGGCGGCGAGTTCGACCCCGTGCCCGGCGTTGGCCAGGGCGGCGAGCATCCCGCCGGGGCCGTTGACGACCCCGATCTGGGCGGGGTCACCGACCAGCACGACCTTCGCCGCGGTCCGGGCCGCGACACTGATGAGCAGGTCCAGGTCCAGGGTCGAGGCCATCGATGCTTCATCGACGATCAGCACGGTGCGGTCGTCGGGGATGGACCAGGCCCGCTCTGGAGCCGGCAGCGTTCGCAGGCGACCGATGTTGTGCAGCCATTTGGCGAGGGTGTCGGCCCGACCGCCGGTGGCGGAGGCGAGCTCGGCCGCCGCCCGCGCCGAGGGCGCGAGCCCGACCATCCGGTACCCGGCGTCCTGCCATGCCAAGGCGGCCGCGCCCAGGCACGTCGTTTTCCCGGCCCCAGCCGGCGCGGTCAGAACGGTCACAAAGTCCCCGCCCAAGATCAGGTGCCGCGCCGCGTTGTGCTGGCCGGCATCCAGGCCGCGCGCGATCAGGGCAAGCGTGCCGATCTCGGCCGGGACCGTCCCATAGCCACCGGCGCGGCCCCGCTCGGCGAAGGAGAGGATCCGGGCTTCGGCCGCGAGGACCTCGGCGCTGGCCCACCGGCCATCCGACGCCCGCGCCGTGACGCCCTTCGGGTGCTCCCCGACCGAGACCGCCTCGCTCAGTTCCAGCGCCTGGCCGGTGAGCGCCTCGACCCGGGCGAGTGTGCTCGCCGCCGACCCGGCGGTCGCGGGCAGTCGGGCCGCGACCTGGCCGGCGACATCCGCGCGGGAGAACACCGCCCGCACCCGCCCGGCCGCACGAACCGCCTCAGCGAGCAATCCCGCCTCATCCTCGACACCCGGCGGCGGGGCATGGGCCGCTGCTCGGATGGCGTCCATCAAGCCCGTGCCGGTGAATCCGGCGCGGGCCGCCTCGGCCGCCCACGCCTCGTGCAGTGCGGACAACTCGGATAAGGCGGGGTGGTTCTTGCCCGGCCGCGTCTTCAGGACCGCGGTCTTCACCACCGCTATCCGCTCACTCGCCGTCAGTTCCCGGCCGAGGGCCTTCTCGAATTCCGCGATCTTTGGGCTCGCGTCACCTTCGATTTCCGCGGTGCGTTTGCTCCACAATTTCAGCAGCTGTTCTGGGACACCGGCGATTTCGGCCTGGCCATGTTCATTCACCATGGCGAATTCGACGCCAAGTCGCTCAGTGAGCTCGTCTCGCAAGGCGGCCTGGTAGATCATTCCGGCGCTCTTCTTGTGGTGATACAGCTCGCTCGCATCCAAGGTTCGCCAGACCCCGTCCGCGCAGCGGACCTTGTTGATCACGAGCGCATGGGTGTGCAGCTGCGGATCCCCGCACCGGCTAGTCCGATGGTCGAAGAGGGCGACGGCCAAGCCCTGGGTGCTGATCTGTTCGGGCCCGTCGGTGCCGCGCCGCGACAACCCGGCATGGGAGTCGAGATAGGCAAGCCCCGCTGCAACCGCGGCACGGTGTGCACTCATCGCAGCCGCCGCGACCGCCGGATCTCCCAGCGCCCACAGGGAACTGGCGCTCTTCGGCGCCGAGAACGTGAGGTCGAACCCAGTGATCCCGTCGACGCGCCAGGCCCGGCCTAACCGTTGTCCGGTCATCGGGTGCAGGCCGCGCGCGAACAACGCCTCCAGCTGTGCCTCAGTCACCACGCCGCCGGGTTCGAGGCCGAGCTCGGCCAAGCCGCGGCCGTGCCAACGCCCGGGAGCCTCCCCGATCCCCAGGTAGTACTCGGTGGCCGCGCAAGCGACGCCGGCGGTGTAGTACCGCCACGAAGCGGTCCCGATCTTCGCCGAACTCAACACCGCCGCGACGCCTCCCCGATAAAGCCGGACGGCGACCACCGTACATTCAAAGAATGCACATGTCTGCAAGTTTTGCGGGGAAGTTGTTACTTGAACATCGGGAATGCTGTGGGTCGGTTAGTTGAGGTTAGTGGCGGTGATTATTGGCGAGTAAGGGTTATGGATTGATGTTTCCTTCCGAGCGATTTTGCTCGGGCGTGTCGCCCGCGCCCTGACGGCGTGCGGAGCGGCCGCTTCCATCTCGGGCGGTTCCCGAAGCCAGGCTCTCCGCGCCCAGCTGCGCGGTCGGCGGGTGCCGATGGGCGGGTCGGACGTGGGCGATGGAGACCACAACTGAGACCACGGATCCGCCATCGCCCTCCCTCGCGCGACCGCCAGGGTGGGGGGACGTGACGGTGGTGGGGTTCACCGTTCCAAACCGTCACCCTCGGGTGGCCAACAGTCCCTACAGATGCTGATTCCCCTATAGAAGGGTGCGCCGTGACGTCCTCGGGTCCGTCCTCCACTCTGCGGATCATCGCGTGGCGGCTTCGTGGGGCGGCGGGGCGGTGGGGCGGTGGGGCGGTGGGGCGGTGGGGCGGTGGGGCGGTGGGGCGAATCATGGTTCGCGGTGATCGAAGGCGCCCGGCCGGCCGAATCCGTTGCGCCTGTTTTTCGAGGCAAGAGGCATCGACCTGGCCCGGCTGACCGCCGAGCTGGGGGCATGAACTCGGCTGGTGCTTACGCGTCAGTGTTGAGCAGATCGCCGAAGATTCGGCGCCCCAGGTCGACGGCGGCCGCCTGGTCCAGCTGGACACCGACGACGTCGGGATGAAGGGCTGCCCACCGGGTTGCGCTGTTGGGCGAGGCGAAGCAGTTGATGCTGTCGCAGCAGGCCGTCTCGGCTGGTCCATGTCCGGTCCGACCACCGGCGAAGACGACCGCAGTGGACGGTTCCCAGATGGTCGTGCTCGGACTCGCAAGGATCGTGATCGTCTCGCCGGTGATCGGGTCGGGGGAGGTGATCGTCACGTTGCGGCCCAGCATCGGCGCGACGCCGAGCGAGTCAACAGCGCACATCGCCCACACCGCGGGCCCGTCCTTGACCTGCACGCGATGGCGCGTCGGGGCGATGGAGAACGGATACGCCGCACGGATCCCGCCGTGATCGTCAAGGGCCAGGAAATCGCCCGCCGCAAGTTCACGGAGCACGTCGGCCACGGTCCGCGAGAACGGGACGACGAGCTGGTCCAGGACCGCAGGTTCTGGCAGACGCCCCGTGCAACCCAGCGACCGCAGGACCGCCTGCTGCACCTGGCGCAAACCCCGCTCGGCCGGCGCCAGACGCCCCTGTCCCGCGCGCCCGGCCGGGCCGAGCCAGGACATCCCGGCCGGGCGAGGAGGAGCAGGCATGGCGATGAGTACGCGCCGCAGCTCGTCCACGCTCGGACTCCCCGCAATCGCCCCGTCGGCCGTCCGATAGAGCCGACACGAAAGCGAGCCTGCGGTGCTGGGCGCGGCGAAGAGGTCGAACCCGTCAACGAGAATCGTCGGGGACCCGGCCATGCCCCACCGCGCCGCGTCCCGCTCGTCGACGATCTCGATCAGCTCGATCGAGGCGACCTGCCCGGCAAGGGCGGCCCGGATCCGTTCGGTGACGACCGGCGCGTTCGGGCAGTCCGGTAGGGCGAGGATCGTGATCTGCATATCGCCGCTCCCTTGCGCGGTTCCGAGGGGCTTGAAGCTAGACGTTCCAGTGCGATGGAAGGTCAAGGCCTACGCTTCGGAGATGCAGATCGGGGCCCTCGCCACCGCTACCGGGTTGACGACCAAGACGATCCGGTTCTACGAGCAGAGCGGCCTTCTCTCTCCACCGCCCCGGACCGCCGGCGGATATCGCGACTATCCGGAGCACACCACCGCCCGGCTGAAGTTCATCCGTGACGCGCAGTCCGCCGGCCTCACCCTCGCGGAGCTTCGCTCCGTCCTTGAGCTTCGCGACGCAGGCGTCGCTCCCTGCGATCAGGTGAGGCGTCTCATCGCGCGGCACTTGCGCGACATCGATCGGCGCATCATCGAACTGCGAGCGACACGGGCCGTTCTGCGCAACCTTGCCGACCGGGCCGCCGCCGTGGATGCGGACACCTGCGCTGAGGCGGACATCTGCACGATCCTCGCGAGGTGAGCTTGCCCAGTCCGCGTCTGCTACCGGCCGCTCAAGTCCATGCTTGCCATGGAATCGAGGATGTAACGGAAGGCCGGCATGCGCTTCAACAGGCTGGACTTCTTGCCTTTGACTCTGAGTTGGCCGCGCGTCAAGGCGAAGACCGGCGCCATCTTCCGCCCGAGAACCGCGCGCCAGACCTCCGGAGCTCCCGAGATGACGAAGTCGCTGGGTGCTGAGACCCCCGGAGACAGCTCGCGGATGTCGGTGATCTTGCCCGCGTCGAAGCGGACGAAGAACGCGCTGTCGATCGGTGCCTGAAACATGAAGGTCATCGTGCAGGAGAGGTCCCTGCCCTTGTCGGCCCACGTCGGATCGGCGCTGAGCAGTCGGCCATCGCCTCACACATGTGGATAGTCCCGAACTGCATTGTGCTGCTCCTTCCGTGCTGGGACTCAGTGCACGCGCGAGGACCTGCGCACCGTTTCTCGGGAGGCGAGGTCGGGGCGACTGTCCTGGACCTGGCGTTCGGGGCTGCCTGCCGGGGGTTCGGTGAGGGTCATCGTGGCGCGGGCTTTGAAGGTGATGCCTTGGTAGGTGCCTTGGAGTTCCTGTTCGTCGATGGCGGGCATGCCGAGGGTGGGTAGCCAGCAGGTGCGCTGGCGCTGGGTACCGGTGACGTCGCCGGACATGGTGGTGGTTCGCTCGATGATGTAGCAGTCGAGGCGCCGGCCCTCGATGGTGACCGGACGGGTGCCGGTCACCGTGGAGGTGCTCTCGCCCCGGGTTCCGCCGGCCTTCCATCGGCTGGTCCAGGACTCGCCTATGCGGATAGGGCGCCGGATCAGTTGTTGCGGGGGGTCGAAGGTTCCGCCGTAGGAGAGTCCGAGGGCATTGGCTTTGAGGCTGAGCGCATCGACTGATCCGCTGGTGTAGCGGCGGGTTTCGTCGGTGGTGGCGAAGCTGGTCTCGGTGTGGAGGGCGAATTCTGGTCGGTCCGGCCCGCCGCCGGTTCGGGTGACGACGGTGTCTGCGTCCTCGGCGAAGGGCTGGTCCGAACCGGCGGCGCCGACCTTCCGTGTGCCCTCGACCCGGTAAGTCCAACGTCCTTCCAGCGGTGCGGCGATCCTGGTGGGAGTAGCCACCCCGGGCCGCTGAGTCGGCTGGGGAGCTGGGGATGGCTCGACGGAGCGCTTCTTCTTCTTCGGCGCTGGCGAGACCGTTGGCGCGGCCGTGGGTCGGGCCCTGGCAGTCGCCTTCGGTGTGGTGGTCGGTGCCGCGGCGGTGGCTTGGGGTGCAACGGCTCCAGCAGCGGCAGCGGCGGCCGCTGGGGGCGGGACCTGGGTGACTCCGAGGTCCTCGCGGACGGCGAAGGCCAGCCCTGGCAGGGCGATGGCCAGGGCGAGGAGCCCGGCCATGGACCCGGCGATCGCCAGCCGCGGCCGGGTGCCGGTTCGGGCCAGTCCGGTGGAGGGCCAGAAGGCGAAGCGCCCGAGCAGGACGGTGGCCGCCGGCACGAGGAGTGAGCGCACGATGAAGGTGTCGATCAGGACACCGACCGCCACGCCGAATCCGATCTGACGGACACTCGGAAGTGGTGTGATCAGCAAAGCTGCGAAGGTGCCGGCCAGGACGAAACCGGCGGCGGTGATGGTCGGCCCGGTGCTGACCAGGGCGCGGGTGGTGGCCTCACGCACGCTGTGTCCGGCGTCGAGTTCTTCGCGGATGCGCCCGACGATGAAGATGTTGTAGTCCGAGCCCAAGGCGATCAGCATCACGAACAGCAGGATCGGCAGGTAGAAGGCCAGGCCCTCGTGGCCGAGCATCCCCTGGAATACCAGGGTGGTGATGCCCAACGCGGCGAACATCGACAGCAGCACGCTGAACAGCAGGTAGAGCGGCGCGATCACGGAGCGGACCAGCAGCGCGAGCACGATCATGATCAGCGCGATGACCAGCGCCCCGACGGTGCGCAGGTCACCGTTGATCAGGGTGTCGATGTCGGCGAAGTACGCGCTGGGGCCACCGATCGCGATGCGGGCGTCGGTGACCTCGCTGCCGGCGAGAGCGTCCGCGGCGACGTTGTCCAGGTCGCGGACAGAGTTGAGTACGTCCTGGGCGTAGGGGCTGGAGTCGAAGGCCACCACGATCCGGGTGGTCCGGTCATCCGTGCCCAGGAAGTACCCGAGGCGCTCCCTGAAGTCCGGGTATTGCCGGAGCAGGGCGCCGGAGATGCGCAGTCCTTCGGGGGAGGACAGTGCGCCAAGTAAGGGACCAACGTCGGTGCGGTTCGGGTCGATGCCGAGGGCGTTGAGATCGGTTTCGCCGCCGGTGAACTCGGCGAGGCTCTGGTTGGTCAGGGGCGCACCGGCGGGCTGGGTGACGGAGCGGACCTCCGCCACGCCGGGCACGGCCCGCAGACGGTCGGTGAGCCGGTCGATCGCGGCCAGGCGATCGCGCTCGAGCAGTGATTGGTCGGCGGAGATCACCACGAACGCCGGCGCCAGCGCCCCTGGGGGGTAGTGGGCGGCGAGCAGTTCGAAGCCCTGCCGGGCCTCGGCGTCGGCGGGTAGTTCCGAGGGGATGTCGAAGGAGGTCTTGGTCTGGGTCGCGGCCGCTGCCGGTAGCGCGAGGACCGCGACGCTGACCAACAGCACGGCCACCGGGCGGCGCCCCACGAGGTCCGCGACGCTCCGCCACCTGGCTTCCATGCGGTCGGTGCGGGTCGGGTTCGGGCCGGTGGGCCAGAACACCGCGCGCCCGGCCAGTCTGATCAGCGCCGGGGTGAGGGTGAGTGAGGCAAGGCCGGTGACGGCGACGGCCACGCCGAGCACGGGGCCGAAGGAATGCACGATCCCCAGTTCGCCCGCGAGGAACGCGAGGAACCCCACGGTGACCGTCGCGGCAGACGCGACCACCGTCGGCGATACCGCCGACGTGGCGCGGACCAGGCGGGAGTCATCGCTGGCCTCGTCGGCGCTCCGGGCTTCCTCGCGGTAACGGGACAAGACGAACATCGCGTAGTCGGTGCCGGCGCCGAAGGCCATCACGATCATGAAGGTCTCGGCCAGGCTGTGCACCTCCAGGCCGCCCTGCGCTGCGTAGCCGGCCAGACCCCGCGCGACCAGGAACGCGCAGCCGATGGTGACCAGGGAGATGAGCGGGGCGACGGCGGATCGGTAGACCACCACCAGGATCAGCAGCACCAGCACGATGGTGGCGACGGCGGTCTTGTCGAAGGCCTCCACGGTCGCGGTGGCCTGATCGGCGCCGAGAGCGGCCAGCCCGGTCACCTCGACCTGCAGGCCCGGCGGAGCGGTGGCGGCCACGTGATCGCGCAGGAAACTGACGGTCCGTTCAGAGGAGACCGAGAAGATCTGGGCGTGGATGCTGACGATGATCAGTTCCGCGGCCCCGTCCGGGGACTGCAGGACCGGGCTGAGCTCCGGGTTGGACGCCGCCGACTGCACGCCCTTGACATGGGTCGCGGCCGCCGGCGAACCCAGGAACTGCGCAAGCTCCGCGATGTAGGCGCGGTCCGTCGGCTGAAGCCCGCCACCGCGGCCCAGCACGATCACCGCGGGATCGCGGGTCGGGTCGTCCGGGAAGGCCGACCGCAGCAGGGCATCCGCCTGCCCGGAGGGCGCGTCGGCGGGTACGAAAGCAGTCTGGTCAGCGGTGCCGAGATCCCGCACGCTCGGTGCGGCCAGGGTGATCCAGACCGCGCCCACGATCCAGATCAGCGCCACCCACCTTGCGTGACGCTCCACGAAACGCGCGTGGGCCTTCACCGCCGAGCCTCAAGTCCGCCCAGCAGCACCTCCACCACAGAATCGCCCAACACCTGAGTTGGCAGCTCGCCCTCGACGACCAAGGCCTGCAACGCCGCGATCGCCACCGCACCGAAGATCGCCGACGCTGTCGCCGCCGGATCGCTCAGCTCCCGCAGGGAGCCGTCCGCGACGCCCTCCTCCAGCAGCGCCATCACCGGTAGGTGAAAGGCAGGGACGAGCTCCGCCACGGTGTCCGTCAGCTGACCCGCCTGCTCCAGGTTCCCGATCAGGACCCGGCACGCCTCCGGGTACTCCGCGACCGTGGCGAGCATCGCCCGGATCACGCCCTCGAGACGGTCGCGGCTCGAACCGGGGCCCCTCGTCGCCTCCGCGACTGCGGAAGCGAGGTTCCCGGCGGTGGAGTGCATGAGCCAGCCCAGGACGGCCTCCTTGCCCCGGAAGTGGTAGTAGAGCGTCGCCCTCGGCACCCCGGAGGCCATCACGAGATCGTCCATGCGGGTGGCGCCGAAGCCCTTGCGGACAAAGACCTCCGCCAACGCGCGGGCGGAACTCAGCAGCCACGCCGGCTGCGGACGCACGCCGTCAGCCCCAAACCTTGGACGTCATGCTTGGACGTTACGTCCAAACGGTGCATCCAATCAAGGGTTGGGTGCCCTCGCAGGGTGACCGCCCGCGTCCGCGGGGGACCCAACGGGAGCCTGACCTGCTGGTCACACGGTGGTCACAGAAACTGCGGAAATTGGCGGCTATCAGCGGTCTGGCTCAGCGAGGCGCGATGCTTGCAAAACGGCCCTGAGCTGCAGAAACACAGACTGTAAGAAACCTACGGTCACTAGCGGATTGAACCGCTGCCAGAGTTCAAATCCCACCGCCACCGCCAGCTGACCAGCACAAACGCCGGGCGACTCGATCAGGGTCACCCGGCGTTTTGGTGTCCGGTCTCAGTTCCGGTCTCATTTGCCCTCGGCGATGCCCTCCGCGGTCTCAGTTCCCCAGAGCAGAACGCCGAGACGATCCGCGACGTCGCGCTGCACCGCTCCGGTCATGTGCTGGTAGCGCGCGGCCATCGCGGTGTTCGACCACCCCATCAGGCCCATCACGGCGCGCTCGGACACCCCGAGCAGCAGGAGGACGGTCGCGGCCGTGTGGCGGGCATCGTGCAGGCGGCTTTCCCGGAGGCCGGTGTCCTTCAGGAGCCGCTTCCAGTCGGTGTAGTCGGTGCGCGGGTTGACCGGCTGCCCCGTTGGGGTCGCGAACAGCCACCCGCCGTCAGTCCAGAGCTGCCCGGCCTTGATGCGCTCGGCCGCCTGCAGCGCGCGGTGGCGGCGGAGGACGGCGACCAGCTCATCCGGCAGCCCGACGGTGCGGCGGCCGGCGCGGGGACTTCGTGTCGGCCGTGTCGTCGCGCAGGGCTATCCGCTGCGGGCAGTCCCCGGCCCGCGGGTGCCCGCACGGCTCGTCGCATCCGTGCTTCCATCGAGGCCGTTGGCGGGCTCGCCGGACGGTCAGCAGCCCGGCCTCCAGGTCCACGTCCGTCCATTTGAGGCCCAGCGCCTCGCCCTGGCGGAGTCCGAGAGCCAGCGCGACCGCCCAGCGCGCGGCGTTCCGGCGGTCGGCTGCGGCGACCAGGAGGTGCTTGACCTCGTCGACCGAGTACGGCTCGACTTCGTCATCGCCCAGGGTCGGCGCCTTGGCGATGGTGGCGGGGTTGATCGTCACCAGGTGCCGGCGGCGCTGTGCCTCGTTGAGGGCGGTGCGGATGGTCCGGTGCACCTGGTGGGCGGTCGCGGGCTTGCTGCCGTTCGCAATCATGCGGGCGTAAAGCTTCTCCAGGTGCTCCGGTTCGAGCTTCGCGAGGCGGTGCCGTCCGATTCCGGGTATCAGGTGGACATTCACGGCGACCCGGTATGCGGAGAGGGTGTTCGGACGCACGTGGGCGGCGGCGATGTTCTCGACCCAATGCGTGAGCCAGGCCTCAACCGTCCAGGCGTCGCCGGCCTTGCGCACCGACCCCGCATCCCGGGCCTTTCGAGCTCCCGCACCTTGCGGATGACGACTGCCTGGGTCTTGCCGCGGACATGGCGGCGATCCGGCTTGCCACCGTCCGGGATGCCGACGGTGATGCGGCCGTGCCAATAGCCGTCGGCGCCCAAGTAGGTGGACGAGGCGCCGTTCGGCCGGCGCGTGAGGGGCTCGCTCATCAGGCAGCTCCCTCGTGTCGGTTCGCGGCGCGGAGTCGCTCAACGTAGTCGGCAAGCGCACCTGCGGGGATGCGGCGAAGTCTGCCGATCAGGACTGACTCCACCGTTCCGGTGCTGATCAGCTCGTACATCAGCGTGCGGCCGATGCCGAGCGACTCGGCGGCCTGCTCGACCGTCAGGACGATTCTGGGCGTTGGCGCTGCCTCAATCGAGATCGCGTTCGCTGCCTGTGGATGCATCTGAACTCCTCCCCAACCCCGGCCCGGCCCGCCTGTATTCGGCCAGGTCCGCACGTATATGTGGGTACGAAGGGCGAGGCAATCGACGCGAGCGACCGATTCACTGACCCTGAATCGGTAGGAGTTTGGTAGTAGACTTAGGTCCATGCCTCGTGGGAACCCGGCGCCGAAACTCGCCATCACCGTTGACCCGGACGTCTACGAACAGGTCCTGGAGGCCGCGAAAGCGGAGGGTTCGAGCGTGTCCGCCTGGATGACCGCCGCGGCACGGCGGGCCTTGGCGGTCCGCGACGGCCTGGCCGCGGTCGCGGAGTGGGAGGCCGAGCACGGTCAGCTGACCGAGGCCGAGCTCGAAGCCGCCCGCCAGCGCGTGACCGGCACGGCCGGACGCCGCTCGGCGTGAGCGAAGTCGTCTACGACGCTGGGGCTCTGATCGCCGCCGATCGCAACGACCGGGAGTTCTGGGCCGACCACAAGGTCCGCCTGCAGCGCGGCATCATCCCCGCAGTGCCTGCACCGGTGGTGGCCCAGGTCAGTCGGTCACCCCGGCAGGCGTCTTTACGGCGCCTTCTGCGCGGCTGCGAGGTCGTTCCCCTGGACGAGGCAGGAGCGCACCGGGTCGGCTCGGTCCTGGCCCGTGCGTCCAGCACCGACCTCGCCGACGGCGCTGTCGTCGACGCGGCATCTGCCGAGGCGATGATCGTGACCAGCGACCGGCCCGACATCTCCCGCCTGCTCGACGCCATCGGTTCGACCGCGACGATCGTCGACGTCTGACCCTCACCGGCCGATCGGGTCGTGGCCCTTCCCGGGTGATGGCCGAGTAGCTGAATGTGGGGCGGCGCGATCTGCGCGGCGGAGCGCGATGAGCCGATCGACTTCGGCGGCGACCTCGGGCAATTTGGCGCCGGACAGAGTCTCGCGGATCGACGCCAGTCGCTGCTGCGAGAACGCCGCATCTTGCCGACGGCCCATGGTGACGGTGGCGGAGTGGTCGCGGCCGTCGGTGGCCAGCGCGTGGTCAAGAATCTGACGGCCAGTCACGTACGGCTCGCTGAGGTGCTCTTCAGCGGGGACGTCGAGCGGTATGTAGGCGTGGTTTGCCTCGCGGCCGCGGGCCATTGCGACGTAGAGGGATTGGCGGTCCATACCGGGGCCGGCGACGAGGTGGGCGGTGTCGACGGTGGCGCCCTGCGCGCGATGGACGGTGCTGGCATAGCCGAGTTCGACATGCTCGGCGACGTAGCGCGCCGGAAGCCGCACTCCGTGGCCCTGCCAGACGCCTTCACCCTCGCCGCCGCGGTGGTAGTCACCCAGACGCTGGTCGAGGTCATCGGCATGGTTATCTACGTGCGCACGACCCCGCTGCTGATACCGGAACCTGGGGCGGCCGCTGCGGCGACCCGCCTTGATCAGCCTGGAGCTGGCTCAGCCTCCAGCAGGTGACCGAAGGTCGCTCGGCTGATTTCCATCGCGTCGGCACGACCGAGAACGGCGCCGGGCGCTTCGAGGTGCAAGGCTGCCCAGCGGGCGGCGGTGTGGGCTGAGGCGAAGAAGTTGATGACGTCGCAGCAGACCGCGGAGGCCGGCCCCTTCTCCGCGCGACGGCCGACGAGGACCACTGTGCCGGCTGGCTCCCATTCGGTCGCGGCGTTCGGCGTCGCGGTGATGATGATCGTCTGGCCACTGACGGGATCGGAGGAAGTGATGGCCGTCGCTCGGCCGAGCATGGGTCCCACGCCGAGCGCGTCGATCGCGCACATCGCCCACACCGTCGGGCCGCCCTCGATCGCCACCTGATGCCGGGTCTGCCGCAGGGAGAACGGGTAGGCCGCACGGACACCGCCGTCGTCGATGGAAACGAAGTCTTGCTCTGCGAGCGCAGCTAGGACCGCACGCCCGCTGCGCCCCGGCCCGGCCGCCGCGTCCAGTGCCCGGTCGTTCGGCAATGTTCCGGAGGACGCTAGGGAGCGAAGAACCGCCTGTTGCACAGCGCGCATCCCTGCATCCGTCGGAGCCAACCGGCCCTGGCCACCGCGCACAACCGGGTCGAGCAAAGAGGTCGTGCCCGTTGGCTCGGCGGGCCGTGGAGCGATCACCGCTCGCAGCTCCTCGACGCTCGGTGCACCCCACATTCGCCCGTCCGCGCCTGGGTAGAGACGGCACGATAGTGACGGTTGGGCACCGTCCCCGGCGAAGGGGTCAATTCCGTCCACCAGCAACGTCGGTGATCCGCACATCCCCCACGCCCACGCCTCGGCCTCGTCCTCCACGACGACAACGTCGATCGCCGGTGTGCGCCCAGGCCCCGCCTCACGCAGGCGGGCGACCAACAACGACGCGTTCGGGCAATCGGGCACGGACAGGACGGTGATCAGTGCGCTGAGCGGCGGGGCAGCGGACACCGCGCCGGTGCGGTCGGTCCAATAGCGCGGCTTGCGCCGCGTGTGCGCGACCGCGAGGACGCGGATCACGTCATCGACCACCAGGTAGGCCACCCGATACGGGAACCGGCGAACCGCGGCCTGACGCACCGGCAGATCTCCCGGCAGGCCAGAGACCAAAGGCGCCGCATCGGGCCAAAGGTCGATGCCGAGGACCGCAGCCTCGACCGCCGCAAGGAAGGCCGACCCGAGGACGGGATGCTGATCGTCGTACCAGTGCGCCGCGTCGGTGAGTTCGGCAGCGGCCTCCGACTCGAAGAGGACGCTGCGCTTCACCGCTCGGCGAGACGCGCGGCCAGGCCGTCGCGGACGTCTTGCCAGGGAGTGCCGACCGAGTCGCCGTCCACGACGCGGCGCGCGCGAGCAGCCAGTTCCGAGGCCCAGGCGTCATCGACGAGCTGCGGGTCGTCGTCGGCCTCGCCGTCCAGGCTCGCCAGCAGCACCGCGGCGACGCCGGCCCGCTCACCGGGGGGCAGCGCCAGAGCGTGCTGGAGGAGGTCATGCGCCTCGCTGGTCACGTCTTGAGTGTAGGCCGCGCCGCCGACCAGGGCGCGGGATCACCACCGCGACCGGTCTGGTCTCATTCCGGTCTCATTCGTGGTCGTCCGTCGACGTCCGCCGGAGCGGCACAGGGTCACCCGGCGTCTTGGCCCCCAGTCGCCATTGCCGCTGACCCATGTACTAGGTTTTTGTACTACACTCGGGCCATGGCTGAGGTGCCGGTGCGTGAGCTCAACCAGAACACCGCCGGGGTGCTAGCACGGGTCAAGCGTGGCGAGGCGATCGAAGTAACCGAACGCGGCACCGTGATCGCGCGGTTGATCCCGGCGGAGAACCACCCCTTGGCCGAGCTGATCGGCACGGGACGGCTGCGTCCGGCCACCACGTCCGGGCCGGCGCCCCGCCCCTCCGGGCCCGTGCGCACCGAGGACGAGGCCGGAGACCTACTGCGCCGACTCCGTGACGACGAGCGGTACTGATGCTCTACCTGGACACCGCGGCCCTGGTGAAGTTGGTGCGCCCGGAGCCGGAGTCCGAGGCGTTGGCGGACTGGCTGGACGCACGCTCCCCCGCGCCGTGGGTGACCTCGGTGTTGGTGGAGGTGGAGCTTCCGCGCGCCCTGCGCCGCACCGAGCCGGCGCTGCTCGGTGCTGTGCCCGCCGTGATCGCCCGCCTCGCCCGGTACGAGATCGACGACGTCGTTCGCGCCACCGCAGCTGCACATCCCGATCCGAACCTGCGCGGTCCTGACGCGATTCACCTCGCGACCGCGAGTGCGGTCTTCGGGAAGCGACTGGACGCCTTCGTCACCTACGACCAGCGCCTCCTTGAGGCGGGCCAAAGTATGGGCCTGCCGGTCGCGAGTCCCGGCCGAGGCGAGTTGTCCGGGTGAGGCTGTCGCAACCGGCGTGCGAGGTCATCCCCCTCGATGAGGCGGCCGCTCATCGGGTCGGCGCGATTCTGGCTCGGGCGGCCGGCTCGGACCTGGTCGCCGGCGCGGTCGTGGACGCGGCGCCCAGCGACGCGGTGATCGTGACCAGCGACCGGCCCGACATCACCCAGCTGCTCGACGCCATCGGGTCGACCGCGACGATCGTCGACGTCTGACCCGGTTCAGAAGGCGCCCTCAAGGCGGGCGCTCACCTCGCGGTAGCGACTGACCGGGATGAGGTGGACGCCGGCGAAGGCGCCGCTGTCGCGGAGGGCGAGGACCTGTTCGCAGGCGGCGTCCACGCCGGCAGCCGGGTCCTGGCGGACGCGCTCGACGAGCTCGGCCGGGATGTGGATGTCGGGGATCGACGCCCGGAGCCGCTCGGCCATGGTCACGCTGGCGAGCACCATCACCCCGGCGTAGACCGGCAGGTCGACGGGGTTCTCGTCCCGCCACCGCAGCAGGGCGTCGACCGAGTAGCTCACCTGGACGAAGACGAAGTCAGCCTGCTGCTTCCAGCGCGGGAACCGGCGCCCGAGCCCGGCGGTGACTCCGAGGCGGAACGGGCCGACCCCGGCGAACGCCTGGCGGTCCGTCGTGGAACGCGCCTCCTCGAGCATCGCGCCCACGGTGAGCTCGCTGGTCCGGTCGCCGGCCGTCGGCTTGTCACCGTGGACGAACAGGAACTGGTCGACCCCGTACGCGGCCGCGGTGAGCAGGTCGCGGCGGAACCCGAGCAGGTTCCGGTCGCGGGCGTTGACGCACGCCACCGACCGGCCGCCCATCGCCTCGACCTCGTGGGCGACCGCGATGCTCGACACCGTCGCGCGCCCGATGTGGTTGTCCGGGATCAGGAACGCGTCCGCGATCGGCGCGAGCACCCCGATCTGGTGGCGGACGTGCTTGAGGTCCGGCCGCGTCGGCGGCTCGACCTCGCAGATCAGCCGGAACGACTCGGCAGGTACGTCAGGCACGGGAGGAACCTAGTCCTCGCGCAGGGTCAGGCGTCGAGGTCGAGCGCGGGGATCGGGCGGTGGGCGATCTCGCGGGCCTCGGCGGCGGGGACGCCGAAGGCGCGGAGCATCATCTCGGCGCCGGCGGAGTCGGCGTCGGGGCCGAAGCGGCCGGCGAGGACGCCCTTGATCGCGGCGAACCCGGCCGCGGAGACCGACGTCAACGCCAGCTCGAGGTCCCCGATGTCGAAGCGGCCGGACTCGATGCCGCGCTCGAGGGTCTTGCGCGCGTACGGGAGCAGGGAGTCCTCGAACTTCGCGTCCGCGCCCTCGAGCTTGGTCATCACTGCGGCGAGCTCGGGCTGCTCGGCGGCGAAGTGGACGAAGCGGCGGTAGGCGAACGCGGCGGTCTCGGCGGCGTCGTCGAACTCCAGCGCCTTGGTCCCGATCATCGCGGACACGCTCGCCATCACCTCGAGCAGGACGGCCTCGACGAGGGCCTCCTTGGACTCGAAGTGGCTGTAGAAGGTCCCGAACCCGATGTCGGCGCGCTCGGTGACGTCGCCGATCCGCAGGTTGGCCTCGCCGCCGTCGGCGAGCACCTGACGCGCCGCCGCCAGGAGACGCTCGCGCGCCTCGGTCTTGCGGCGCTCGCGGCGCCCCTCTTTGGGCGCGTCTGCAGGTTCCGCTCTTTCCACGCCCGCACGATCTCACAGACGAATGAACTTTCAAACTTGATTTGCGAATCAGGTTGGCGGAGGATGTGCGCATGACCACACCGCAGCAGCAGTCCTCTCGGCACTACGACGTCGTCATCGTCGGCGCGGGCCACAACGGCCTCACCGCCGGCTGCTACCTGGCCAAGGCCGGCAAGCGGGTGCTGATCGTCGAGGCGTCGCCGCAGTTCGGCGGCATGACCGCCACGAACGCGACGCTCCCGGAGGCGCCGAACCACCTGTTCAACGAGGGCGCGATCCAGCTCACCGGCATCTTCCGGCTCTCGGGCGTCGCGGAGGAGCTGGAGCTGTACAAGTACGGGCTGCGCGAGATCCCGGTCGACCCGGCGCACATCCAGCTCGCTCCTGACGGCAGCTCACTCGCGATCTGGAAGGACGCGAGCAAGACCGCCGACGAGCTGCGGTACTTCTCCCCGAAGGACGCGCGGGCGTGGCTGGAGATGTCCAACGCCATGTACTACGCGATGGGTCCGGTCATCGAGTACATGAAGGTTCACCCGACGCGGCCGCTGAGCAAGGAGCTGCTGAAGGAGACCGCGAAGGCCGTCCCGCACCTGCGGAAGATGTGGGGCCTCAAGCACATCGTCGGGGCGTCGCACTTCGAGTTCCTCGACGAGACCTTTGAGTCCCCGCTGCCCAAGGGCGCCCTGTCGGCGATGGCCGCCTTCTCGCAGCTCAAGCTCGACATGACCGCCTGGGCGATGATCTATCTCGGCATCGTCCAGCGCGTCGCGAACGCGATGCCGATCGGCGGCACCGCCGCCCTGCCGAAGGCGCTGCACGCCTGCTTCGTCGCGCACGGCGGCGAGGTCCGCCTCTCCGCGCCGGTCGCCGAGCTCACGGTCGAGGGCGACCGCGTCGCCGCGGTGGTGCTGGAGTCCGGCGAGACGATCCGCGCCCGCGAGGCCGTGGTGACGACGTGCAACCCGATCGTCACCCTGACCAAGCTGCTCCCGCCGGGGACGTTCGGTTCCAAGCTCGAGGCGCGCGCCAAGGACATCCCGATCCGCAAGACCCACGCGACGTCGCTGAAGATCAACGTCGCGACCAGCGGCAAGATCACGATGGAGAAGCACCGGCAGTGGCGTAAGGACAAGCTCGACCCGACCGGGATCCTCGTCGCCTGGGCGACGCTGGAGGAGCAGAGCGCCGCCTGGGACACCACCGTCCGCGGCGAGTGGTACTCGCCGATGCCGGTGCACTGCTCGATCGTCCCGAGCCGGGTCGACCCGACCCAGGCCCCCGAGGGCGGCGACACCTTCTGGCTGTGGTCCGGCATCCCGCCGGTCAACCCGGTCGTCCCGTGGGAGCAGGTCCGGCACGAGGTCGGCCAGGCGGTCATCAAGGACGCCGCCCAGTACTACGTCGGCCTCGACACGTACGAGATCGGGCGGACCGTGCTGTGCGGCCCCGATCTGGAGGCGCGCTTCAACGCCCCGGCCGGGAACGTGTACCACGTCGACCCGCTGATCACCCGGTTCGGGCCGATGCGCCCCGCCCCCGGTTTCGGTCGGTACCGGACGCCGCTGAAGGGTCTCTACCTCTCCGGCGCCGGCACGCACCCGACCGGTGGCGTGTGCTCGCTCCCGGGCAAGCTCGCTGCCCAGACGCTGCTCGGGGACCTGTCGAAGAGGAAGTGACCAGGGGGACGTGAGGAGCGCCGCCGAGGGGGCCACACCCAGGGAGTAGTCAGGTGTGACTGCTCGCGGCCGGGGCAGTCCGGCGGGGACACGCACCCGCCCTTCGGAGGAACTCATGCCCCGGTCGCCCCTCGCCCGCCGCACCGTCGCCGTCGCCGCCGCCGCCGTCATCCTCGGCAGCGGCCTGCTGGCGGGCTGCGGGGACGACGAGGACGAGAACCCGGACGTCGGTCAGCAGATCACCGACACGACCGACGACGTCCAGAACGAGGTCGAGGACAAGGCCGGCGACGCCCAGGACGAGGCGGAGGACGCCAAGAACGACGCCGAGGACGCCACCGAGGACGCCGCGGAGGAGGCCAAGGAGAAGGCCAAGGACGCGAAGGACGACGCGGAGGACAAGGCCGAGGACACGGCCGAGGACGCGCAGGACGACATGCAGAACTAGGGACCGGTCCGCCGAGACATGAGAACGGCCCCCGCCGGTGGCGGGGGCCGTTCGTTGTCCGTTGGGTAACGGGAGTGGTCAGTACACCTCGACGACGACCGTGAGGTCGCCGAATCCGTCCGGCGCCGGGGCGCTCACCCGCGGAACCCGGAACCGGCGACCGGTCGTGGTCCCCGGGGGAACCCGGAGCCGCACGACCGTGCCCGGTGCGGGCACCTTGATCAGAGCCCCGTGCGCGGCCTCGGTGGCCGAGATCGGCACCACGAGAACCAGCTCGGACCCCTGCCGCTCGAACCGGGGTGTCGGCGCGGTCTTCGGCACGGTCTTCAACGCCGGCGCCGCACCACCCGGACGGGAGGCGGGTACGACGGGGCGAGGCTGGGACCAGTACTCCCGTTCTAGCCACGTCATCGCTGTCATGCCCAGACTCCTTCCCCCTCCGACCTGTCCGTACTCCAGAGTTGCTCGCGAACCGCACGGATGTGTTGCGCCGGAGTGAAATCCGCAAGTCCGTCGGGCCACGGATTGCTCCGGCGCCCGAATCTCCCACCACGCCAACGATCAAGCCCCGCTGACAGTGCCCGGCGACCAGCCCACTCCGGGCCCGGAGCGGTGTCAAGGCGCGAGCTCCGACGGAGCCGGCGCACCCCGGACATACAGGTAGATTCCCCGAGGCAGCTCGAGGAAGGTCCCGATCCGCGTGCAGCTGGATCTCGTCCCGGAGATCGTCGTCCTCGGCCTGACCGTGGCGGCGCTCTACGGCATGCTCCCGGTCGCGATCGTGCTCACCTACCGCATCAGCCGGACCATCGCCTTCGTCCACGGCGGCATCGCGATCTTCGGCGCCCTGACCTACGCCTACCTGGCGCGGGGCCCGGCCGGCACCACCGCGGAGGACTTCGGGCGCAACGATCCGATCGTCGCGACGAAGCTCGCGCTGCTGCTCACGATCGGCGGCGGCGCGGTGGTCGGGGTCGCGTTCGGGGCGCTGGTCATGTCGCGCTGGATGGCCGAGCTGCCCGGCATGACGTTGACGGTCGTCTCGATCGCGGGGCTGCTGGTCATCGGCAACCTGTCCGGCTACTACATCCGCCCGGGCGGGCTCTCGAGCACACCGAGCCCGTTCGGGGACGGCGGGACCCGGGTGGGCGACGTCGTCGTCACGCATCACCGCCTGGCGGCGTTCGTCGTGCTGTGCGTGCTCGTCGCCGCGCTCGCGCTGTTCCTGTCCCGCACCTACACCGGGTTGGCCATCCGCGCGATCGCCGACGACGTCGAGGCCAGCGTGTGGTGCGGCGCGAAGCTGCGCCTGATCGGCACCGGGGTCTACGGGGTCTCCGGCGCGGTCGCCGCCCTTGCCGGCGCGATGTACGCGGCCGCCGTCGCCGAGCCCGTCGACGGGCTGCTGCTTCTGATGGTCCG
Source organism: Sporichthya polymorpha DSM 43042 (assembly GCF_000384115.1). NCBI lineage: Bacteria > Bacillati > Actinomycetota > Actinomycetes > Sporichthyales > Sporichthyaceae > Sporichthya > Sporichthya polymorpha. Next base: position 1,923,707 of record NZ_KB913029.1, on the reverse strand, counting down.
CGGGATGCTCATCGCCGTCGTCGGCGGGCTGCGGAGCCTGCCGCTCGCGCTCGCCGGGGCGGTCGTCTACGGCATCCTCGAGACGGCCCTGGTCGTCGGGTTCTTCGGCGAGGTCACCGCGGGGACGCGCGAGATCACGCTGTCCGGCACCCTGCTGGCGCTGATCGTGATCGCGGCCCGGTTCCGGCGCGAGACGTTCTTCCTGCTCGAGCGGCGGCAGGCGTGAGCCGCCCAGCCGGCACGGCCCCGGGCATCTTCGACGGCCTGGAGACGAAGTCCCGCCCGGTCGTGCGGGCGATGAGCAGTCCCGCCTCACTGGTTCTCGCCGGGTTGCTCGTCATGTGGGGCCTGGTGATGGCGGACTACCGGGTCTTCGGGCTCACGGCCGCGATCCCGGTCGCGATCCTCGGCCTCGGGCTGCTCGTGCTGCAGGGGTGGGCGCGGGAGATCTCGCTCGCCTCGGCCGGGGTGTTCGCCTCGGCGATGTACTACTTCAACTGGCTCGACCGCGACGACCAGGGCAAGGGCCTGCCGTGGATCGTCGCGGCGCTGATCGCGGTCGCGATCGCCACGGCGTTCATGGCCGGGCTCGCCCTCGTCTCCGGCCGGCTGCCGTCGATCTACCTCGTCATCCTGACGCTCGGCCTGCAGGTGACGATCGAGAAGACGATCTACCCGATCGGCTACCTGTCGGGCGGGGTCTCCGGCGGCAACGGCGGGGCGCCGCTGGTGAACCCGAGACCGGAGCCGTTCGGCGTCGACCTCGTCGACGACCGGACGTTCTACTTCTTCGCCCTCGCCTGGCTGGCGGTCGTGCTCGTGCTGCTGATCCGGCTGCGGCGCAGTCCCGCCGGGCTCGCGTTCCTCGTCGTCGGGTCGAACCGCCAGTCCGCGGCGGCGCTCGGCATCCCGCCGGTGCGGTTCCGGGTGCTGGCGTTCACCCTCGCCGGGTTCCTCGCCGGGACCGGCGGCGTCCTCGGCGCGATGTTCTACGTGACGCCGCCGCTGTTCCTCGGCTGGGACGTCGAGACCTCGCTGCTGCTGCTCTGCATCCCGGTCCTCGCGGGCGTCGACTCGATGGCGGCGGTGATCGTCGTCGCGGCCTACCTGTACGTCATGCCGATCGAGCTCGAGCGCTGGGACATCGAGCAGAGTTTCATCGCCTCCGTCGCGCTCGGGTTCGGCGCGCTGTTCGGGGCCCGCGGCGTCGGCGGACGGATGCAGGACCTGGAGCGGCGCCGCCGGTTCGGCAAGCGCCGGCAGCGGACGCGGCGCAAGCGGATGGCGACCGCGGTGCTGCGGGAGTCCGCGGGGCTGGCGGACGAGAACACCAGCGTCCTGAGCTCCGCCGAGCGCACCGCGTGCCTCGAGGTTCTCGAGCGCTGGCTGCCGCCACGGCCCGAGCGCGGGATCGCGCTGCGGACCACCGACGTGCGCCTGGCGTTCGGGCCGATCTCCGCGCTGACCGGGGCGAGCATCGAGGTGCCGGTCGGGCGGATGGTCGGCCTGATCGGTCCCAACGGCGCGGGCAAGACGACGCTGTTCGACGTCGTCTCCGGATTCACCGCGCCGGACACCGGCACCGTCGAGCTGTTCGGTCGCGATGTCACCCGCACGAACGCGTGGGACCGCTCGCGGCTCGGCATGACCCGGACGTTCCAGAACACGCGCGTGATCGGTGAGCTCACCGCGGGCGACAACATCTGCGGCGGGGCGTGGGCGTCGGTGCGCGCGCGGACCGCGTCGTTCGTCGCGGGTCGCCCGTCGGCGTGGGCCGCGCTGCGCGAGGCCGAGGAGGCCGGGTACGCGGCGGCGCGGCTGCTCGACGTCCACACCTACTGGGACGAACGGGTCGGGACGCTGGAGTTCTCCGCCCGGCGCCGGGTCGAGATCGCCCGCGCGCTGGTGGCCGGCCCGCGGCTCCTGCTGCTCGACGAGCCCGCGGCCGGGCTCGACCCCGCCTCGTCGTCGGCGATGTTCTCGCTGATCCGCCGGTTGCACAGCGACCTCGGGCTCTCGGTGCTCATCGTCGAGCACTACGTGAAGGCCGTGCTCGACAGCTGCGACCTCGTCCACGTCCTCGCCGAGGGCCGGGTGCTCGCGTCGGGCACGCCGGCCGAGATCGCAGCCAACACCGAGGTGCAGCAGCGCTACCTGGGCACGCGGCTGGACTACCTCGAGGGCCTGGAGCGCGTCCGTGACTGACGCGATCCTCGCGGTCGAGAACCTGGTCGCGGGCTACAGCGGGCAGGCCGTGCTGCACAAGGTGACGCTCGAGGTCCGTGCCGGCGAGGTCGTGTCCCTGCTCGGCGCGAACGGCGCCGGCAAGTCGACGCTGCTGAAGACGATCGTCGGCACGGTCCCGGTGATCGGTGGCTACATCCGCCTCGACGGCGTCGGCATCTCGGCGTGGTCGCCGCACCGCCGCGTCGCCGCCGGCATCGGCCTGTCCCCCGAGGGCCGGCGCATCTTCGCCAACCTCACGACCGAGGAGAACCTGCTGATGGGCGCGGCCTCCCTGCCGCGCGCCCGTAAGCGCGACGGACTCGACCGCGCGTTCGCCCTGTTCCCCGTCCTCGCCGAGCGACTGAGCCAGAAGGCCGGGACGCTGTCCGGCGGCGAGCAGCAGATGGTCGCGATCGCCCGGGCGCTGATGTCCGCCCCGAAGCTCCTCCTGGTCGAGGAGCCGTCCCAGGGCCTTGCTCCGGTCGTCGTCGACGCGGTCTACGCCACGCTCCGCGAGATCGCGGACGACGGGGTCGCCGTCCTCGTCGCCGAGCAGTTCCAGCAGGTGCACGAGGAGGCCAGCGACCGGATCCTCGTCATCGACAAGGGCACGATCGTCCCCGACCGCCACCGCTCCCGCTGATGCGAGTGCGGCGCTGACGGCCCGTCAGTCGCCGAGGGTGTCGATGACGCCGTCGAGGTCGGAGAGCTGCTGGTCGAGCGAGGTCGCCGCGGGCGGGGGGATCTCGGTGCCGGGGTCGTCGCTGCCGCCGGTGGTCGCGACGACCACACCGACGGTGGCGCCGACCGCCAGCAGCACCCCGACGACGGCGAGGACGATCTTCGCGCTCGGGCGGCGCCGGTAGCGATACTCCGGCGGGAGCGGAGCGGCCGGCACCGGAGCGGCGGTCGGCAGCGCCAGCGGCAACTCGGTGGCGGCCGGGGTCGGCTGAGCTTGCGGAGCAGCGGCCGGGGCCGCGAGCGGGAACAGCGGCGGCGGTTCGGCGACGGGAACAGCCGCGACCGGCGGGAACGGGACGTCGTCGACGGTCCGGGCCCGCGGGACCGGGGCGCCGCCGAGGAGGGCGAGGGCCTCGGCCGCGGAGCCGGGACGGAGGACGGACTCGTCGGCGGTGAGCATGCCGATCAGGACCAGCACCGGCGCGGAGGCGTACGGGCCCGCGGCGGCGGAGAGCACCTGCCCGCAGGCGAGCAGGTCGGCGCTGACGTCGTCGCCGCTCGGAGCGGGCCCGCGCTGGGTGCCGATCTTCGAGCTGTGCAGCCGGCCCTCGCCGTCGAGGCGGACGGTGTCGGGACGCAGATCCCGGTGCACGGTGCCCTTGGCGTGGAGCTGGGCCAGCATGTCGAGCAGGTCGCGGGCGAGCTGGGTCAGCTCGTCCCGCCCGAGCGGGCCGGCCTGGAGCCGGTCGGCGAGCGTCCCGCCGAGGTGGTCAGTGCGCACCGGAGCCTCCCGAACGCTGATCGCGGTCCCGGTCCTTCTTCTGGTCGGCCTTCTTCTCGGCCTTCTTCTCGGCCTTCTCGCGCTCGGCCTTCTCGCGCTCGGCCTTCTCCTGCGCCTCACGCTCCGCGAGCCGCGTCTCGATGTACTCCGCGAGCCGCTCGCGGAGCAGCTCGCTGAACCGGGCACCGGTCTCGCCCTGCAGGATCTGCTCCGGGCTCAGCGCCGGCGTGACCGGAGCCGCGACCGGCGCCGGCTCGGGCGTGGGAGTCGGGGTCGCAGTCGGAGTGGGCTCCGGCGTCGGGACGACGACGTCGGTCATCACCTTCGTCGCGATCGCGTCGGCGTGCGCGAGCAGACCCGCGGCCTCGCTGTCGGTCAGCTCCCCGGCGGCGAGCAGCCGCTGGACCTCGGCGCGGAACGACTCCACCGCCGCGATCGCCGCGTCGCGGTCGGAGCCGTCCGCGGCGGCGCGGACCTGCGCCACGCGCTCGTGCAGCAGCTCCTGCGACGCCGCACCCAGCGTGGTCGAGGCGCCGTTGCACCCCGCCAACGCGAGCACGGCGAGGCCCGCCACCACCATCCGACCGCACGCGGGCAGCCGTCGACCTTGTCGCGCAAGCATGCGCGTCCCCCTCCGTCGCCTACAACGCCCCCCGGCGCCGCCCGGATCCGGGCGTTCTGACGGTGTCTCTGCATCCACGAAAGCACGAGACGGAGCCGTTCGTCCCGGGACTTGCGGCATTCGTGTGCATCGTGAAAGTCACTCAGAATCACCTCTCAGCGACGGACCGCCTCGATCGCGGCGTCCAGCCCGTCGAACTGCTGCGACAGCGAACCCTGCATCGGATTCGGGACATCACGGGGCGCTTCCGACTTGCCGGAACTGAGCACGACACCCGCCGTGACCAGCACGACCGCGGCGGCCACCCCGGCGATCAGCGCTCGCGGCGGCGTGTGTCCGGCCGTCCGCAGCGGCGGCGCGGACCGGACGGGCAGCGTCGGTGCCGGCGCCGGCCGCACCTGGGCCGGGATGCTCGGCCGCGCGGCGACGATCGGTGACGTCGGCTCCCCGCCCGCGAGCAGGGCGAGCGCCTCGACGGCCGACGCCGGTCGCCGCGCCGGGTCGTCCTGCGTGAGCCGGGCGATCAGCGCCTGCACCGGCGGCGAGACGTCCTCGCCCGCGCACTCGGCGAGCAGCACCCCGCACGAGTACAGGTCGCTGCGAACGTCCGCGGGGCCGCCGGCGAGGACCTCGGGCGCCAGGTAGCGCTGCGTGCCGATCAGTTCGCCCGTGCCGGTGACCCGCGTGCCGTCCGCGAGCTGCGCGACGCCGAAGTCGGTGAGCCGCACCCGGCCGTCGGTGCCGAGCAGCACGTTGGCCGGCTTGAGGTCGCGGTGCAGCACCCCCGCGTCGTGCAGGTGCGTCAGCGTCCCGAGCAGGTCGCGCGCGAGCGCGGTGAGATCCCAGCGGTCCAGCCCGCAGGTCTCGATGCGGTCGGCCAGCGTCCCGCCGGGGACGTACTCCATCGCGAGATAGGGCCGCTCGGGCCCGCCCTCGACGAAGGCGTCGAGGATCCGGACCGCACCCGGGTGGTCGAGCGAGGCCGCGAGCTTCGCCTCCCGCGCGAACCGCGCGACGAACGCGGGGTCGAGCGCGAGCGAGTCCGAGAGGATCTTCAGCGCCACCTCGCGGCCCGTGCGCGTGTCGTCGGCGACCCACACCGAGGCCATCCCGCCGGTGCCGAGCAGGCGCAGCAACAGGTACCGGCCGTCGCGGCCGAACCGCTGGCCGGCGACGACGTGCACGTATCCCGCGGTCAGCGGTTCCGTTCCGGCGGTCATGCGCGCCCCCGATCGTCGCGGCGGTCGTCCCGGTCGCGGTCGTGGTCCCGCCACCCCTCGCGGGCTTCTTCGTCCATCCGTTGCTCGATGCGCTTGCGCAGCAGCGTCCAGAACGAGGACAGCTCGTCCCGGTCCGGAGTCCGGGCGACGGTCTGCTTCCGCTTCGGCTGCGGCTTCGCCACGACCTTCGGCTTCGGGGTCGGCTCGGGTGTCGGCGGGCGGACCTCGGCGGAGATCTGCTCCGCGACGGAGTCCGCGTGGGCGAGCAGCGTCACGGCCTGGTCGGGCGTGAGCTGCCCGCTCTCGAGCAGGCTCGCGACGTCGGCCCGGAACTGCGCCAGCGCGGTGCGCGCCGCGTCGGGGTTGTCGAGCACCGCGGCCGCGCGCATCGCGGCCACCCGGCCGTGCAGGCCGGTGGCGTCGGCGGCGGCCAGCCCCGTGGTGCCACCGGAACAGCCCGCGAGCCCCAACGGCACGGCCAGCGCCACGCCGGCCGCGACCCCGCGCCAAGAACGTACGGACACAGTCTTCCCCCCAAACGAGCGCATGCGCCCCCCTCTCGCGCCCCCCGGCGCCGCCCTCCCCAGGACGTTCCGACGGGATACCCACTCGGTCGGCGGCCGAATCATCGGGTTTGTCCACAGGGCGAAAGCTCGCCGGGCGCGGTGTCGGTTCGCACGCCTAGGGTGGGCCGCATGTGCCGCAACATCCGGACCCTGCACAACTTCGCGCCGCCCGCGACGCAGGACGAGATCGCCGCCGCCGCGCTGCAGTACGTGCGCAAGATCAGCGGGACGACCAAGCCGTCCGCCGCCAACGCCGCTGCCTTCGAGCGTGCGGTCGCCGCGGTGACGGCCGCCTCGGCCCAGCTGCTCGACGAGCTCGTCACCTCCGCGCCACCGAAGGACCGCGAGGTCGAGGCGGCCAAGGCCAAGGCGCGCGCCGCGGTGCGGTACGGCAACGCGTGAGTCCCTCCGCCGACAGGTCCGCCGGCGACCGGGCGCTGACGCAGGTCCTGACCTCTCTCGCCGGGCCGGACGCCCGCCCGCGCGCGGACCAGATCGAGGCCGTCGACGCGCTGCTCACCGGACGCCGGGTCCTGTTGGTGCAGGCGACCGGCTGGGGCAAGTCCGCGGTCTACTGGGCGGCGGCGTCCGCCCTGCGCGCCGCCGGCCGCGGCCCGACGCTCGTCATCTCGCCGCTGCTCGCGCTGATGCGGGATCAGGTCGCCGCCGCCGAACGGGCCGGGCTGCGCGCGGCCACCGTCAACTCGGCGAACGTCGACGACTGGCAGGCGATCTTCGACGACCTCGCCGCCGACCGCGTCGACGTCCTGCTCGTCTCGCCGGAGCGCCTGGCCAACCCGAAGTTCGCCGACCGCGCGCTCCCGTTGCTCGCCGGAGCCGGCCTGCTCGTCATCGACGAGGCCCACTGCATCTCCGACTGGGGCTTCGACTTCCGGCCCGACTACCAGCGCCTGACCCGCCTGCTTGCGCGCCTGACCGAGGGTGCGCCGGTGCTCGCGACGACCGCCACGGCCAACGGCCGCGTGACCGAGGACGTCGCCGCCCAGCTCGGCCCCACGACCCTCGTGCTGCGTGGTCCGCTCGCCCGGGCCACCCTCAAGCTCTCGGTGGTCCCCGGCCTCGGCGGCGTGCAGCGGTTCGCGTGGGTCGCCGACGCCCTCGCGACACTCCCCGGGTCGGGGATCGTCTACGGCCTGACGGTCGACGCCACCACCTCGCTCGCGGAGTTCCTCCGCAGCCAGGGCCACCACGTCGCCGCGTACACCGGCGCGACGCCGCCGGAGGACCGCGCCCGCATCGAGGCCGCCCTGCGCGCCAACGAGCTCAAGGCCGTGGTGGCCACCTCCGCCCTCGGCATGGGCTACGACAAGCCCGACCTCGGCTTCTGCGTCCACGTCGGGTCGCCGGACTCGCCGGTCGCGTACTACCAGCAGGTCGGCCGGGCGGGCCGCGCCCTGCCGCCGGAGCTCGCCGCGCAGGGGGCCGTCGGCGTCCTGCTGCCGGCGGCGGAGTCGGACCCGCGGATCTGGGACTACTTCGCCACCGCCACGATCCCCGACCCGCAGGCCGCGCGACAGGTCCTCGGACTGCTCGACGCGCTCGCCGAGGCGCAGGGCCCCGACGCGACGATGTCGGTGCCCGCGATCGAGGCCGAGACCGGGCTGCGCCGCGGCCGCCTCGAGGCGCTGCTGAAGACGTTGCACGTCGACGGCGCGGTCGAGCGCAAGGGCTCCGGCTGGTGCTCGACCGGCACGGGCTGGACCTACGACGCCGCGAAGTACGACCGCATCGTCGAGGCCCGGCGCGCGGAGGCCGACCTGATGCGGACCTACGCCGTCGGCCGGCGCTGCCTGATGGAGGTCCTCACCGAGGCCCTCGACGACCCGGCGGCCGGGCCGTGCGGGCGGTGCTCGGTCTGCACCGGCGAGCTCCCCGCCCCCGGCGCGGAGCCCTCCCCGGCGGCGCTGGCCGCCGCCACCCGGCACCTGCGGGGACGGCACCACGTGCTCGAGCCGCGCAAGATCTGGCCCTCCGGCGTCGCGCGCAAGGGCCGCCTCGCCGGGGTGGAGCCCGGCCGCGCGGTCGCCTTCGCCGACGACCCGGCGTGGCTGGAGCTGATCGCCGAGCTCGCCGGCCCCGACGCCGACCCGTCCGAGGAACTGCGCACGGCGTTGGTCGACGTCCTCAAGGCCTGGGCGAAGGACTGGGCCGAGCGTCCGGTCGCGGTCGTCCCGGTCCCGAGCCGGCGCCGGCCGCGCCGCGTCGCGGGGATGGCGGCGCACATCGCCTCGGTCGGGCGGCTGCCCCTGCTCGATGTGCTGACCGTCAGCGGTCCGGCGCCCGAGGCGGACGTCGCCTCCGCGGCCCGGGTGTCCGGCCTGCTCGCCGGGCTCGCGGTCTCCCCCGACGCGCCGGCGCTGCCGGACGGGCCGCTGCTGCTCGTCGACGACGTCAGCCGCACCGGCTGGACCCTCACCGTCGCGGCCGCGCTCCTGCGCGACGCGGGAGCGGGCCCCGTCCTCCCGCTGGTCGGTCATCGGTTGCCGTGATCGCCGCCTGACCGCGGGACTCGAAAAGCGGAAGGATGACCGCATGGCGTTCGAGATCCGCGCACTCGGCGAGCAGGACGACGCAGCGGCCTGGCAGCTCTCGCGGTTGGCCTTCGGCGGGCCGGTGGAGCGGCCGGCGTCCCGGCGACCCACCCCGGCCCCGGGGGCGCACGCGCTCGGCGCCTTCGCCGACGGGCGGCTGATCGGCAAGGCCGTCGGGCTGGAGCACTCGTACTTCTACGGTGGCCACGCCGTGCCCGCCGTCGGCATCGCGGGAGTGGCGATCGCGCCCGAGTTCCGCGGCGGCGGTGTGCTGCGCGAGCTGCTGGGCCCGGTGCTGGCGCAGGCCCGCGAGCGCGGTGCGGCGATCTCCGCGCTGTTCCCGACGACGGCGGTCCCCTACCGGCGGCTCGGGTGGGAGCTCACGGGCGTCCTGCGCTGGACGGCGGTCCCGACCGTGGCCCTGGCCGGCGAGCGCCGGCCCGCGAATGTGACGGTGCGTCCGGCGGAGGAGGGTGACGTCCCCGCGATCCTCGGCGCGTACTGCGCCTGGGCCGCGGACGGCGCGGGGATGCTCGCGCGCACCGGACCGCTGTTCGACCACGCCCCGGGCGCGGTGCTGTCGGGCCACGACGGATTCACCGTCGCGGAGGGCCCGGCCGGGGTCGAGGGCTACGCGAGCTGGGACCGCGAGGGCGGCTACGACTCCGCCGGCGTCCTCGCGGTGCCGGACCTCGTCGCCCACACCCCACGGGCGCTCACCGCGCTGCTCGCGATGCTGGGGACGTGGCGGAGCGTCGCGCCGACCCTGCACCTGCGGCTGCGCGCCGACGACCCGGCGTGGCTCGTGACCGGCCTCGCCGGGGCGCGCACGCACTCCGAGCAGCCGTGGATGCTGCGCCTGGTCGACGCCCGCGCCGCGGTCGAGACTCGCGGCTGGCCGCACGCCCTCGCCGGATCGGTCGACCTCGACCTCGCCGACGAGCTGTGCCCGTGGAACGCCGGGCCGCACCGCCT